>NZ_JBBCAS010000010.1:0-70707 GCF_037203765.1 Sediminicola sp. 1XM1-17
GGTGTCACTGTCCAGACCTCTCGACTCCGCTCGAGGGGACAGCTGTAAAATGTTTCGTTGTCGGGTTGAGCCTTTCAGGCCCGCTCGCGGGGTCAAAATTGGTGGCGGTGTCACTGTCCAGACCTCTCGACTCCGCTCGAGGGGATAGGAATTGGCCAAACGAAACTATATAGCTTCCTCTTTTCAATTTTCACACTCAGGTTTACCTTTATTCGTCCTCGGACAGGGCTTCAAATTCTCTTCTTTTAGAATCGAACCATTCTTTTAAGACGTCCGGGGTTGTCATAAGTTGTCTCATTTTTTTCATGGCATTCAGATGTGCCTCATCCCCTTTTTGGAACATTTCCATCCCGTGTCTTTTGCTCATTTCCTCTATTTCCTCAAAGGTATTGGCCTTAAATTCTTTGTCACAGGCCCCTCCCAGTTGATTGCAGGTCATTGTTTTCATACTAGATTTTTACCGATTCCCTTCAAGTTATAAATAATCAATCCATTTTATGTACCTCCATCTCAATTTCGATCATAAATTCTGGTAGCGCCAGTTCTTTGACCCCAATCCAAGATCCTGTAGGGAAATTTTTGGTATAAATAGTACCTCTGTATGCGCCGTACTCCAACAATAAGGGCATATTGGTGGTGAAAATGTTTTCCACGATCACATCATCAAAGGTGCAGCCATAATGTTTCAATATTTTATCCAGATCGGCATAGCAATTTTTCATTTGCTGTTCAAAATCACCCACAGCTGTAGGATTACCATCATTATCCATGCTTACGGCCCCAGATATTTTGATGTCATTGCCAACTTTTATGGCATGCGTATACCCATAAGATTTTTCGATTTCGGGACGTAGGTTGAAATATTCAGGGTGTTCTATTACTTCCGTTACTTCCTCTTCTACTTCTTTTTCCGCTTCTTTACACCCTTGGAGTGCAATACATACTGCACTAATGATCATCATCAAGATCAGTTGATGAAAATCGAGATTCACTTTTTTCATAATATTGGTAGATTAGCTATTGCCTACTCTTTCGGTTTTCGGCTTCCCCGTTTATCCATTAAAGACCAAGGATTTTGGAACTTTTATAACATAGCCATAAAGCAACCATGCGAAGTGATTCGCTGATGATTGAAGGATTTTCTTAAATGGAGGGGATTTTAATTGATTAAATATAGCGAATATTTTCCAAAAAAATTTACTAAAGTGCTATTTGTGAGTGTTTTATAGGTGTAGGTTTTAGTTTAAGGAAGAAAAGATGAGCATCCACTCGGCTCTGTTCAATGGGACCAGAAATGGTGGTGGTATCCTCAGGTTGAGCCTTTCAACATCGCTCAAGACAGGCTGTGTCGAAAGCTAATTGACAAGGTAGCTATGGATTTAGGTAGTAGTAAAAACCTCATAGGTTCTGGACCATTCCGTGGTCTGCCCAGCAGGGAGGGAAATACTGTGGAACAGTTCCGGACTGATCACATGCGTCCATCCCCATAGATTGATACTAGAGGTAGGAAAACTACCCGTTTCCCGAATCCCGATCTTGGTTTTTAGATTGAATAATTCCCATTGGGCCGTAACTGCTTTGCTTCCCGAAAGGTTGCTGAAAAAGAATTGATCTTGGGGTGTTCCTGTAAAAGAAAAGTCTTTTGCTCCCAAGGTCACTTTCTGCTCTGGATTTACGGTTTCCCCAAAAAGATGGGGCTGTAATTGGAAAGGAAATTTCAAATGATAATGGGCACCCATCAACTCTTGGTCTATAGCCAAAAAGTTATGGCAGTATTCATTGGTCTCAATGGTTTTGTCACCGGTATTCGTCAAACGGTAGTGGATCATAAAACCGCTGTCCAATAGGGCTATGGTCTTGTGTAAAAAATACCCAATGCCATTGTGGATTGCGGAGGTACAACCAATATTTATCTTGGTAGGGTGGGAGTCAATTTTAAATGCAGCAGGTTGAACCTCGTAAGCCTTTTGGAAGTCATAGGAGTGACTATCCTTTTTT
Organism: Sediminicola sp. 1XM1-17; assembly: GCF_037203765.1. NCBI lineage: Bacteria > Pseudomonadati > Bacteroidota > Flavobacteriia > Flavobacteriales > Flavobacteriaceae > Sediminicola > Sediminicola sp. 1XM1-17. The sequence goes on from NZ_JBBCAS010000010.1 coordinate 1,999, forward strand.
AAGAGTCCCACTCCAATCTTATGGAACCAATCCCCAATGACTGTCTCCTCAAAACCCAAAGGCTGGTCTATCCCAAATTCATTGTAAAACCCTTTTCCGCAGTGTTGACTTTCCTCAAGATCTGTTCTTTCAATCCCTGTAACCGATTTGTTTTGGTAGGTCACAGCAGTTATTTTTCCCGTCCAATCGAAGCGGGAGCCTTGATATTGTTCTTGTGGAAGGTCTATTTGAACCGTTATGAGCTCATTTTTTAAAATATGGGGCATTGTACGTGTTTGAGAATGCTAAAATAATGGCAATTTAAATTTTTCAGCCTATTTTTTCTTTTTAAAGAGTTTTCTCAACAACGAGAACAACAAAGGAAGAACGGTGACTATGGCTAGGCAGACAAAAATAAGCCCATAGTTGTTTTTCACCCAAGGTATTTCCCCAACAAAGAATCCGGTCAAGAGAAACAACATGATCCATATGATAGCTCCCGACACCGTATATTTCATAAAAATAGGTCGTTCCATGCGAACGATACCGGCTAAAAATGGAATATAGGTGCGGACGATAGGAAAAAACCTTCCTATAATAATGGCACGTCCCCCGTGCTTGGCGTAAAATTCTTCGGCCTTGGGCACGTGCGACATGATATAGTTCTTAATGATGTAATTGTTACTCTGTTTTAGTCCAGCCCCCAAGGTTAGTCCCACGTAATAGTTGATGATATTACCTGTAATTGCGGCTATGATGAGCAATACCAATAATACCCAAACGTTCATATCCGTTGAGGCGGCGACCACTCCGGCAGAAAACAGCAATCCGTCTCCCGGTAAAAAAGGAAATACGATCAGGCCCGTTTCCAGCATGATGATCAAAAAGAGGATAAAATAGGCCTTGTAAATATTATCTGCCACAAGGGAGAGTAAAGCATCATCTGTATGAAGGATGAAATCTATAAGTTGGTCCATGAAAGTGATTCTAAATCGAAGGAAAAGTACAAAATAGACGAGCTATTCCTAATGATTGTTCGATTTTTTTTGCGGATGACTAATTGGTTGGATATGTGTGTTTTATAAATATAAAATGGGAGGGCTGTAGAATTTTTTAAGGTATCATGATGACTTTTGGTCCTAGGAATTAGTTGGTAAATACGGAAAATGATGATTTACTGTATGCCCTGCTCCTTGGTGATCTTGATGACCTGGTACACCAGGGCCAAGATCAGGATACTGCCAATGACAGGATTAACTTTTGGATTGGTGAATTCGATAAATCCAAAAACAATGTTTGCGCCAAAAAAGATCAAGCCAACACTGATAATGATCAATAACAATCTGGTTCTTTTGTGCCTCATAAAAAGTTATATTGTTGTAATACCGGGCTCGCTCCACGATACACCCATTGTTACAAGTTACTAAATCTACAAAATCCTAAAGAGGATCAAAGCCACCTTTTTTAGTATGCTGGACTTTGTAGAGTTTCCTAATGATGATATTGGTCATCGTAACAGAATGAGCGCCTTCAAAACCACTTTGGTACGGGTAGGTAAGTAAAAGAAGGTTTGCCCTGACCTCTCGACTCCGCTCGAGGGGACAACTGTAAAATGTTTCGTTGTCGGGTTGACCTTTCAAGCCCGCCCGAGGTGACAAAAATGGTGGCGGTGCCACTGTCCAGACCTCTCGACTCCGCTCGAGGGGACAAACTAAAGGGTGATACACTGGTACCACGGTCGGGTAGAGCCTTTCGACTCCGCTCAAGACAGGATGAGCGCCGTCAAAACCACTTTGGTACGGGTAGGTAGGTAAAAGAAGGTTTGCCCTGACCTCTCGACTCCGCTCGAGGGGACAAACTAAAGGGTGATACACTGGTACCACGGTCGGGTTGAGCCTTTCGACTCCGCTCAAGACAGGATGTGTCAAAACCACATTGATACGGGTAGGTAAGTAAAAGAAGGTTTGCCCTGCCCTCTTGACCCCGCTGGTGGGGACAATCCCCATGCATCCGGAGTATGTCGAGACAAAAAAGCAAAATCCAAAGGTCATTTTATTTTGGATAATTGGGAATATTCAGCCCCAGGACAATATTGCTTTCTGCGATCTGTAAGTCGTCGGAAATCATAACCCTTAGTCTACCACTACCACCTCTATTCTCTGGTGGATTCTTTTTCCAGGCAGGGAGCAGCAAAGGGTCATCATCAAATACAAATTCGTCTATATAGTATTCATCGGCGATATTGGGCTCTTTGATGGCCGTATGGATATGGGCGGGCATTACATCCTTAGGGTAAGGCGCGGGCCTTATCGTATAGATGGCATACTGTCCCTTCTCATCGGTTTTTACCCAGCCCCTTAGATATCCATGTCTTCGCGCTCTGGGGTCCATCCCCTCAACCGGGGAGTAGTATCCATCGGCATCGGTTTGCCAGTAATAGATAATTACGTCAGGGGCCGGAATCTTCCCGCCAAGTTTATAAACAGTACCTGTGATAAGCAATTTCTGGCCTTTTTCTGTCCATCCTGCACTGGTGTCAACCGAAGCGATATTTTTGGGCATCCCTATGTACATCAGCTCACAACCATCGCAACCTCCACCAACAATTCCCTGGCTTTGGGATGGGAGGGGAGTCTGGGCATTCCTTTTGGGCTGCCCATTGCAACTGCAAAGGGAGGTCAGGAAAATAAGGAGGATATAAAAGGAAGCCGATAGTTTCATGGATGGAAGTTTTGGTTCATTGTACTGCAGCCAAAGGAGAAAAAATACCCTCTAATTTACAGCATTTGAATATTATGCCTGTCTTTCTACAAATTGTTTAAAGGCTTTCAGATACTTCATGGATTGTTTTTTAAAGGCCCAGGGCATCAGAAAGGCTACGAATTTCATCATGCCCTTGAACTCAAATTCCTGTTCAGAAATGTATCTGGTTTTGGTATCCGAGATTTTCTCGAACTTATTTTTTACGATATTGAACACGCCGTCTGCCTCGTAGGTGCCGCTGAATTCTTTGGGTAGTTTGCGGACGGTAATGGTCTCTATCATCTCCACATCTTTTTTGCCCATTTTATAGATCAATTTGGATCTGGCCCCCACTTGTCCCGGGGTACCGCTCAGATGTTCAAAATGCTGCAGACCTTCCATCCATTCCTTTAAGTTTTCCGGATTGTCAAAAAGTTCAATGACCCTATCAATGGGTTTGTCGATGTCAATGGATACGTTGTATTTCATGGTTTCTTTCGGGTTAGGTTAATCTTTTTTCTCGGTATTTCCATCGCCAATTTCCCGCCCAACCAGGCCATGGGGATATAGGCTGCTACCAGATCCAATACAATGAACCAGGATGGGGCTGGCAATAAAAAACTATTTATGATGCCACCCAACATAAATGCGGCCCCTATTCCAAAAGCGAACCTCATTTTAAAACTGGCTGCGATCAAGGCGGTAATCAAAGCCCCCACAAAAGTCCCTAAGGCATGTGCCAAAAAGGGAAAGACAAAATTTTTGGCTTCAAAAAGGTGCATGGAGGCTCTTAGTCCTTCCATAGAGGTGACATCGGCACCTTCGGGAGGGGGGATAAGATCGGCTCCGGTCATGATAAGTCCCATGTTGACCACACTACCGATGACCAGTCCCAAGAGTATGGCTAAAATATTTCTGATTGCTTTTTTCATAAAAATTGTTTTTGGTTAGACGATTGGTTTGTTCATGGTTGAGAGGGCAGCGCCACTTTAAAGATAGTGCCTTTGTCCGGTATTCTGGTAATTTCTATCTTCCCTTTTCATAATGGTACATTTTCAAAGATGGTGGTGAGACCAAGCCCTGTAACTGCATTATGGGTAAAATTACTCCCTAAATAATTGCCGAATATTTTTTTTTGGTCGGTCAAGGGTATGCCTATCCCTTAACCCTCTACGGAGCTAAACAGATCCTGATCTTGCCGTTTGGTTTTTATCGTGAAGTCTGTTTCCGGATAATTTATGGTGTTCGTGATGAGGTGGAGGAAAATTCCTCCATATTGGTTTGTTTCAATATGAATGTCCGTATTCCCTTGATGATGGTAATTGAACTTTGGTCCGACTTTGGTGGGCTTTTTGATATTGTCGGAAATTTCTTGGGAGGGTATTTTTTCTCCTTCAATTTTTCCCATGGGAAGAAGGTCATCTAAGATTTGGACAAGATTGATCACGGCAGATTTGATCTTGTGTACCTGCGGTCCAATGCTCTCTGTTTTATACAATTTGGCATTTTTTTTCAATGATCAGGGTTTAAATTTTTATGACATCTTTGTTGGTATCAGAGTAATGTTAAAATGAACACTTTATAGATGAGGTGTTGCTTGAAGAGATGATATAAGGTATATATGTATTTGGTAGATAAAGGATTGATCTTGTAGCGCAAGGGTAGAACAGTAGGTAGATCACATATATTTTGCTGTAAATGAAATTTTTACCGAATAAGATTGCCCTAGCCCAAAGTCCCGTAAATGATAAATAGGCCAAAAAGGAAGGATAGGGGAGAGATACATCTGATGAATAGCGGCTTTAAAATAGCAGCGCACGTTAGGGCATATTGATGGTGTATCCGTATGGGCACAAAAAAGAGGATCAGAGAGGTGGCCAGCATAAACCAACCCAATACTTGGAATGCAAAGGCGTATTTTGCATACTCGGCATACAGGACCAATGCGGCTGCGGGAATCATGCGAACCGTGATCTCTGTGTAGTTGATCACTGGAGTGCTTCCGGCCATTTTTATAAGTTGCCTGACCTTACTGGGCAAGAGGAGCATAAGAAATCCAATAGCGATCAGGAAGGTTCCAAATAGGATAAGGATCCATTTTGCCAGTATTACCATAGATTGATTGGTTTGCTGCCAATATAATGAAATCCGGGCTATTACGTTTGGATATGACAGGCCAGGATTTCAATTTTGGCCAAAAAAAAGGCCCATCGAATGATGGGCCTTTTTTTTCGTATGGGATTGTAATTAGTCGATTACTTTTACATTAACTGCGTTCAATCCTTTTTTTCCTTGTTCCAATTCAAATTCCACTTCGTCACCCTCACGGATTTCGTCAATTAGACCTGATACGTGTACAAAATGTTCCTTGTTGGTTCCTTCTTCCGTGATAAATCCAAATCCTTTGGAATCGTTGAAAAATTTTACTGTTCCTGTGTTCATTATAAAAATTAAATTAATTACTTATTTGTGGTCAAAGATGGCTACAAAAAATGGATTCCATCTTATCTTATGGTAAAGAGTTTGTTATTAAGCGCTCTTTTTTGATTTGCGGTATAGGTAAGAATTAAAAATGTTCCTTTTGGCAAAACGCATCTGCTTATCAGAATTGATCATCTTGATGTAAACATTTCTGGTGACCCCAAAATATTCATAGGTGGTGCCATCCAAAAAGGTGATCTCCATGAGCAATCCCTTATGGGTAAAATCGGCTATGCCAGATTCATTGGTGGTTATTCTGTATTCCTCCAAATTGGCCTCCTTGGTTTCAGGTGCAATACTGACCAAGAAATGATAGCCGTCAATAATTTTCTGGCTCTTCAATTGTGCTTCCTCAAAAAGGGCATCTTCCTTCTGGAACTTATCTGGATGCCATTCCTTTACCAAATTTCTGTAGGTTGTTTTCAGTTGTTTTAGGTCTATATCCTTTTCAACATTGAACAGTTTCTTGTATTCGTTTATACGCTTCATGCTTCTTGATTTTAAATATCCAATCAGCCGCATATAAAATATTGGTTATGAGTGGAATAGTCCCATTTTTTGAAACTGGGCGCAAAGCTACTCCTAATAATCGGTCTGGCCTATGGCTAGGTGAAGATTTATTTGCGGAAAGATTCTTTTTCTTTGATCGGCGATCTGTACGGCATTGCGTCACCCATGGTTTTGGGCGGTTACGTCTGCCATGGCATGGGTCACATGTTCACAAATTCAAAACCTGCATTTGGCACTTGGCGCAAATCGTGATCCGTTTCGTTCAAAAGGATGCCGTGTTCCAGATATGCTTTGAGGTTGGCCAACCAAAAGGTCCAGCCATTACTGCACGCATAATGGATTTGCATTTTGCTCTTTTCATCCGTGGGGATGTTGTATTGTTTTAGGGTAAGCAAGGTGGCCGAACCTTTTTCTTCCATGGTTATGGAGACTATACACTCCCCAGCAAAGCTCAGTTCTAAGTGATCAATGCCATTGGCCTTTAAAACCTTGCCTTTTTCCTGACCGTCCCAATTGTGCCATTGCCAAGTGTAGGTATCCCCTTGTGATATAAACGCAGAGGGTGCTCTTGGGGTTCCGTTCTCTTTTTGGTATTCGGCCGTTCTCAGGAACCAAGACAAGATTCCTTCCGTAGTGCCCCAGCACCAGTATATTTTTTCCAAGGAAGCCTTGATGAATATTTTTTTGGTAAAGGAATCAAAGGTCATTGGTGCCATAGGTTCCATTTTTAATGGATAATTGCAATTGATACAGCTCCCTGCCCAACTCGGCGAGGAAAGGGATGCCCACCGTCTCGTATTCGTATTGGTCATCATTGAGGATGCCGTCTTCGTTGACCATAATTGTGGCCGAGATCATAAATTCAATATCGTTTTCTGTATCCTTAATATACGCACAATCTATCAGAGTGCCATAGGCATATCCTACTTTGTTGTAGATTTCTATAGCCTTGGGCATAGGCTCCTCGCTATCTCCAAACATAAAGAATTTGCCATAGCTGTCGTAGAATTCATTGGCATGATAACCTACTTCCTTAGGAAGTACCCTCATTGCTTTTAGGAGACGTTCCCGCTGTTCCTGGCTGATGTTGAACTGTTCTTTTTTGGAGAAGAGTTCAGGAAAAATGATTCGCTTCAAAAGGGCGTGTTGTGCGCTTATTGGATAATAGTTCTTGAGCGAAAAATCAAAGGGTTGCAATATAAGTTCTCCTTCCTCATAGTATCCCCTTCCTTTTTTGATCCCATTTAGGTTCAGTGGTTTTGGAACTTTGTTATAGGAACGCCTTCGGTTGATCAGTGTGCTATCGTTCAGATAAACGACCAGTGGCCTGGTGGTGGTCCGGTCTGCATGATCAACGGACAAACGGTGGGCGATTCTAATTGGTGCGATTCCTCTTTTTTTCAAGCGGCTATTGATCTCATCCGCACCCAAAAACTCATACAGACGGTTATAGGCGCTATTGTCACTTACTGCAAATATTTTGGTCAGTTCTTCAGCAAAAGTGGTAGTTATGGTATCTCCCTCCACAAAAAAACGGGAGTCCATGGTAAGGGTGTCGTTCTCGTTCAGTTTTTCCAAGGCCAAAACGGCAATAGGGAATTTGACAGTGCTGGCAGGGTAAAAATAATTATCGGGATCTACCTGAAAATCAAAATCATCCAAGATGATACTGTCGTTTCTACGGGTAACGGTGGTAAAACGGATCTGCACCTCATACTGGCCAATACTGTCCATCACCCTTTTTATGTTGGGTTTGTTAGATCGCAGCACATGGGCCAATGGATCTGCTGGGGGAGGTACGTCCTCTTGGCAACTGACAACCAAAAGGAGGACCAATAACATGTAGTAATATTTGGTATGCAAGGGTATTTATTTTTAAGTGAAATTAATTTTCAAAATAGTAGATCAGTCCTCGTACACTTCCCCTCGGTGGGGCTTCAACGCATCCCGGACCTCTATCATTTTGGATTCATCCACCACCAAAAAAGCGATACTGTGCATTTCGCTGTACGTTTTGCAACCTGTGATTCCAATATCCAGCTTTTCGGCAATAATGTAATCTGTCAAGTGTCTCTCGTGGTGTTCCGCAGTTTTGGACGCGGCGGGACCCCTGAAGTCCCAAATCAATTTTATTCTTCTATTGCTCATAGGTTATAAGGACATAGCTCCTTTGGTTTTTTTATCGGTTTGCAATGTGCTACTGTTTCTAAACATTTGTTAAAAATAGTTGATTTTTGGCAGAAAATGAGAACTTGCACAGCGTTGGTTATTTGTTACTTTTGCATGATGTTTTTATTAGCGCGACATATCTCTAAAATCTTCTCTCTTTTATTTGTAGTGGCACTACTGCTTTTAGGTGCTTCATGTGACGGATTATGGAAAAAGGAGAAGGAAAACAAGGCCATTGCCCGTGTTGGGGATGTATATCTATATGAAGAGGATATCGCACCACTGATAACGGATATCATGTCCAAGGAGGATAGCGCTTCTGTGGTGTCCAATTTTATCAATACCTGGGCCTCCAAACAATTGTTGCTTTCCAAATCAAAGATAAACTTGCCGGTGGACAAACTGGCCGAATTTGATAAGTTGGTAGACGATTACCGAATAGACCTGTACACGAGGGCATACAAAGAAGCTCTGGTGCAGCAGGCGCTGGATACTACCGTTAATGAAGAGGAACTGTACGCCTTTTATGAAAATGAAAAGGAGAATTTTAAGTTGCAGGAGAAACTGTTGATGATCCGTTTTGTGGAATTGCCTCCACAATTTTTGAAAAAGGATGCCGTGGCCGATAGGTTAAGACGATTCAATAAAAGGGATAAAGCCTATTTGGACTCGGTCAGCGTGCAGTTTAGAAAATTGAACCTGAATGATTCTGTTTGGGTAAAGGTGTCTAGAGTGGTGAAGGAAATCCCTCCCTTAAGCCTTGAGAATGAGGACCAATATTTAAAAAAATCACAATTTTTTGAAATACAGGATTCATTAGGGGTATATTTGGGCAAGGTAATTGATGTACTGAACGTCAATGATGTTGCCCCCTTACCATTTATTAGGCCCACAATAAGGCAGGTGCTTTTGAACAGGAGAAGGTTGGATTACATGAGAAAGCTAGAGACCGAAATCATAGATGAGGCCGTAAAAGAAAAAGAATTTGAGATATATGAACAAGATGAATAGGACAATCACTTTTTTAACCGCTTTACTTTTTACAGTACTGGGGTATGCACAGGAAAACGATAAAATGCCCGATACCCAGGTAGAGCCACAGGATACCACTGTGGAGGCCAATGTAGGGTATAAGAAAGATTCCGTGAGCAACTTTAAAAGGGTGAAATTGGACGGCGTTGCCGCAGTAGTGGGCGATTATGTTATTTTGGAATCCGACATCGAAAAAACCTTGATCGACCTGCGCAGTCAAGGGGCCTCTACAGAGGATATTACCCGTTGTGGGTTGTTGGGAAAATTAATGGAGGACCGTCTGTATGCCCATCAGGCCGTTCAGGATAGTATCCTGGTTTCCGATGATGAGGTAAATGCCACCAGTGATAGGCAGTTGCAATCCCTTATTGCCCAAGTGGGATCCATTGAAAAGGTTTTGAAGTTCTACCGCAAGGATGATGAGGAGAGTTTTAGGGATGAGCTTTTTAAAATCAATAAATTGAGGATGCTGTCCGAAAAAATGCAGCAAAAGATTGTTGGGGAAATAGAGATTACCCCAGAAGAGGTACGTCAGTTCTTTAACAAGATTCCTGAAGATGAGCGTCCGGTATTTGGAGCCGAACTGGAAATAGCGCAAATAGTGAAACAGCCTAAAGCTCCAGAAGTAGAGAAGCAGAAGGTGATAGACAAGTTAAGAGCCATTAAAGCCGATGTGGAAGACAATGGCGCCAGCTTTAGTGTAAAGGCTATCCTGTACTCCCAAGACCCGGGATCCAAATCCAAAGGTGGGTTTTACAGTATGACAAGACAAACTGGGTTTGTAAAAGAATTCAAGGATGTAGCTTTCAGTTTAAGGGAAGGAGAAGTGTCGGAACCTTTTGAGACTGTTTTTGGGTACCATATTATTTATATTGAAAAGATAAGGGGTCAGGAACTGGATTTGCGCCACATCTTGATTGCGCCAGAGATTCCACAGGCAGCTTTGGATGCCGCCAAAGTGGAATTGGACAGTATACGACAGAATGTAATGGATGGGAAATATACCTTTGCGGAGGCAGCACAAAATTTCTCGGACGAAAAAGAGACCAAATTTGATGGGGGACTATTGCGGAATCCTACCAATTTTGATTCCCGTTTTGAACTCACCAAAATGGACCCTACCCTCTACAACCAGGTGCGCAACCTGAAGGACAATGAGATTTCCCAGCCTATATTGGAGGAAGACCCAAGAGGGGGAGCCCCAAAATATAAGATCATGAAGATTACCAATAGGTATGATGAGCATGAGGCGAATTTTGCAAAGGATTACATGAAGATCCAAGAGCTGGCATTGCGCGACAAGCAGTTTAAGGCCATTGAAAAATGGATGGCAGAGCATATAGATGAAACCTATATCAGTGTAAACAAAGACAACAGGGATTGCGATTTTGCGAATAATTGGGTAAAGGAGTAAGTGCATGTCAGACGTTGCTTCCATCAATAGGTTAGTAGAAAAGCACAAGGCCCTAAAGCAAGAAATTGCCAAGGTGATCATTGGCCAGGACGATGTGGTCAGTCAAATTCTATTGTCCATATATACTGGAGGACATTCCCTGCTTATAGGTGTGCCAGGACTGGCAAAAACCTTAATGGTACATACCATTGCCCAAACCTTGGGGTTGGATTTTAAGCGGATTCAGTTTACCCCGGACCTAATGCCCAGTGATATTCTTGGAAGTGAGATTTTGGACCAGAACAGGAATTTCAAGTTTATCAAAGGCCCTATATTTTCCAACATTGTTCTGGCGGATGAGATTAACCGTACCCCACCAAAAACACAGGCTGCTCTTTTGGAGGCCATGCAGGAAAGGTCGGTGACCATAGCCGGGACGCAGTATAAATTGGCAGAACCTTATTTTGTTCTTGCCACACAGAATCCCATAGAGCAGGAAGGGACCTATCCACTGCCTGAAGCGCAATTGGATAGATTTATGTTTGCCATAGAACTGAAGTATCCCTCGGTTGAGGAAGAAATGGAAGTGGTGAAAACAACAACTTCTGACCATACGGCGACCTTGAACTCCCTATTTAGCGCCAAGGAAATCATAGAGGTGCAACATTTGATCCGTAGGATCCCGGTTCCGGACAATGTTGTGGAGTATGCTGTGCGTTTGGTGAACAGTACCAGGCCCAATCTGACCTCCGCTTCCGATTATGTAAAACAATATATTGATTGGGGGGCAGGTCCAAGGGCATCCCAGAACCTAATTCTGGCAGCCAAGGCCAATGCCGCTATAAACGGTAAATTCTCCCCGGATATTGAAGATGTAAAAGCCGTGGCTTGGGGTATTTTGCGGCATAGGATCATCAAAAACTACAAAGCCGAGGCCGAAGGGATCTCCGAAGACGATATTATAACCCGTTTACTCTAGTTAAAACACCCTTATTTCAATCGTTGTCGTAAGCAATTCCGCTTATTTTTATCCAAAAAAATAACAAATTCATTTTTTTGTGATCTTTTCGTTGATTTTTCAATGAAAATGATATGAATCGTGGCCTTAAAATTTCATAAGCCCCTACTATTTTATTATTTTTGTTGAATTGCAATAACTTAAACACAAAACAATATAATGGCATTTGACATCGATATGATCAAGGGATTGTATTCCAATATGGCCGAGCGCGTTGATAAGGCACGCGAGATCGTTGGGAGACCACTGACCCTTTCGGAGAAAATTTTATATTCCCATTTATGGGATGGAAATCCTACTAAAGAATTTAAAAGGGGCAAGGACTACGTTGACTTTGCACCGGACCGCATAGCATGTCAGGATGCAACCGCACAAATGGCCTTATTGCAATTTATGCAGGCTGGAAAGCCTCAAGTTGCAGTGCCTACAACCGTACACTGTGATCACTTGATCCAAGCGAAGAGTGGCGCAGCTGCCGATTTAAAGGTAGCCAATACCACAAGTGCCGAGGTTTTTGATTTCTTGGAATCTGTATCCAATAAATATGGAATCGGATTTTGGAAGCCGGGAGCAGGTATTATCCACCAAGTAGTATTGGAAAACTATGCCTTCCCAGGGGGTATGATGATCGGAACGGATTCCCATACCGTAAATGCTGGAGGATTGGGAATGGTAGCCATCGGAGTTGGTGGTGCTGACGCCGTGGATGTAATGGCCGGAATGGCGTGGGAATTGAAATTCCCAAAATTGATAGGGGTTAAATTGACTGGAAATATTTCTGGGTGGACCTCTGCCAAGGATGTAATATTAAAAGTGGCCGGGATCCTTACCGTAAAAGGAGGAACTGGAGCTATTATAGAATATTTTGGAGATGGTGCAGAAAACCTATCTTGTACTGGAAAAGGTACCATCTGCAATATGGGTGCAGAAGTAGGGGCCACAACATCTACCTTTGGTTATGATGCCTCTATGGAACGTTATTTGAGAGCTACAGATCGTAGTGATGTAGCAGATGCGGCCAATGAGGTTAAGGAATATCTTACTGCAGATGCCGAGGTATATGCCAATCCAGAAAAGTATTTCGATGAATTGATTGAGATCAACCTAGATGAGTTGAGACCTCATTTGAACGGTCCTTTTACGCCGGATTTGGCCACGCCAGTAGGTGAATTGGGAGTAAAGGCCAAAGAAAATGGTTGGCCAGTAAAGGTAGATTGGGGATTGATAGGTTCTTGTACCAACTCTTCGTATGAAGATTTGACACGTGCCGCCTCTATTGCCAAACAAGCCGTTGATAAGAAAATTAAACCAAAATCTGATTTTGGAATCAATCCAGGTTCCGAGCAGATCAGGTTTACTGCCGAAAGAGATGGTCTATTGCAGATCTTCGAAAATTTGGGAGCCACCGTGTTTACAAACGCCTGTGGACCATGTATCGGACAGTGGGACAGAAGTGATCTGAAAGGGGATGAGAAGAATACCATTGTGCATTCTTTCAATAGGAACTTTTCTAAAAGAGCAGATGGTAATCCTAACACACACGCCTTTGTAGGTTCACCGGAAATGGTAGCGGCAATCGCAATTTCTGGTCGATTGGATTTTAATCCAATGACCGATACCCTATTGAACGAGAATGGGGAAGAGGTGAAATTGGACGAACCATTGGGAATAGAACTTCCACCATTGGGATTTGACGTAGAGGATGCCGGATATTTGGCGCCTAAAGAGGACGGATCCAGTGTGGTTGTAAAAGTAGATCCAAAATCAGAAAGACTTCAATTATTGGATCCTTTCTTGCCTATCAAGTCCGAAGAATTGCAAGGGGTCAAATTGTTGATCAAAGCATATGGAAAATGTACCACAGACCACATTTCTATGGCAGGACCATGGTTGCGTTACAGAGGTCATTTGGACAATATAGCGAACAATACCTTGATCGGTGCTGTCAACGCATTCAACAAGAAGACGAATTTTGTAAAGAACCAGTTGACTGGAGAGTATGTTGGTGTGCCTGATGCACAAAGAGCCTATAAAGCTGCAGGTATCAAGACCATTGTGGTAGGTGATCATAACTATGGTGAAGGTTCTTCAAGGGAACACGCGGCCATGCAACCGAGACACCTTGGGGTAGCGGCAGTTCTGGTGAAATCTTTTGCACGTATCCACGAAACAAACCTTAAAAAACAAGGTATGTTGGGATTGACATTTGCCAATGAAGCAGATTACGACCTTATTCAGGAAGATGATACCTTCAACTTCTTGGATATAGCTAAATTTACACCGGACAAGCAATTGACCATAGAATTGGTACATAAAGATGGTAGCAAGGATACTATAAAAGTGAACCATACATACAATCAATCACAAATAGATTGGTTCAATGAAGGTTCTGCATTAAATGTTATAAAAAGGGAAAACGCTTCCTAAATTCATTTTTTAAATAGTTACTAAAAACTCCTGATTATAATCAGGAGTTTTTTAGTTTTGATGGGAAATAAAAAGAATCATGAAAATTAGTAAAAAGACCATTCTAAATATATTGCTTATAGCCTTTATCGTGTCGTTTTTTGTAACGCCTTTAGGGTATTACGGAAAGGTTATGTTGAATAAAATATTTTCTTTCAGTCCAGAGGTAACCGAAGTTTCTGACAGGGAACGAATAACGGATTACGATTGGAAATTGAAGGATGAGCAATGGAATTTTTTCAATTTTAAAAAATCCAAGGGAAATGTGGTGCTCATCAATCTATGGGCTTCATGGAAGTTGCCCTGTGTAGCGGAATTGGCGAGTATTCAAGACCTTTACGATGAGTACAAGGACAAGATGGATTTCTATATCATTACCAATGAGGAGCGCGAGCCTGTGGAGGCCTTTATGGAGGAACACGGCTTTACCTTTCCTGTAACCTATTTGATCATAGGGGAGAAAATGCCCATAAACGATGAAGTTGTTCCCGCATCCTACCTTTTGGATAAATCTGGAAATATCGTGATCCATAAGGAAGGTATTGCAGATTGGGACAGTGATAAGGTGCACACTATTTTGGACGGACTGATACAGGAGGAATAATGTCAATTAAAATAGGTAAAAAACAATGGTTGAATGCCGCCCTGATCTTGGGGATCGTACTACTGTTGTTTACGCCTATCGGTTTTAAGGTCAAGGTATTGGCCAGTAGGCTGCTCTCCAGCAGTGCGGCTATGGTAAAGGCCGAAATGCAAGTGCCCTTGGATTCCTATAAATGGGAATTGAAAGATACAGACATGCAACCTTTTAATTTGGAAACCCAAAAAGGAAAGGTGATTCTCGTTAACTTTTGGGCCACTTGGTGTGGTCCGTGCATAGCAGAAATGCCAAGCATGCAAAAGCTTTACAATGATTATGGAGATAGGGTTGCATTTATGTTCGTGACCAATGAGAAGGAGCAAAAAGTACTGGATTTCCTGGAAAAAAAAGGTTATGAGCTACCGGTATACTTCCCACAGTCCAAAGAACCAAAAATATTGAGTTACAAATTGCTTCCAACAACCTATATTATTAATAAATCGGGAAAGATCATGGTGGCTGAAACAGGGGCCGCTGATTGGAATAGCACTAGTACGCGCAACCTATTGGATTCCCTTTTGGAAGAGTAGCGTTATGTCGCAGATTACAACCCTTACATTTTTTAGGTATCACGGTTTTCGGGAGAAGCTGTGGGCATTTGGGATGATGCAATTTGCCCATAGGCCTATGTCTAGGGTAGCCGGACTTCAATTCTATAAATTGATGGGCAGCGGAAAAGAAGGTTTTGACCCTTTTCCAGATTGGTCCGTTTACGCCCTTTTGCAAATTTGGGATGATGAAGCTTCCGCAAATCAATTTTTTGGTTCCTCTGAATTGATAAAAAAGTACAAGCAGCACAGCTCGGAATGTTGGACCCTTTACATGAAAAATTTTGCAGCCAAAGGGGAGTGGTCTGGGAAAAATCCCTTCGAAAAAGCCCATACCTTGGATAAGGAGAATCCGTTTATAGCGGTAATCACCAGGGCAACGATCAAGAAGGGAATGTTGTACAAGTTTTGGAAATATGTACCCACTTCCCAAGCCTCTTTACAAGGTAATAGGGGATTGATCTATACCAAAGGAATAGGGGAAGTACCCATTACGCAGATGGCTACTTTCAGCTTATGGAAAGACAAGGAATCCCTAATGGAGTTTGCATATGCCAGTAAAGAACATCAGCATGCCATACAACAGACCCGGCAATTGCAATGGTATAAGGAGGAATTGTTTTCCCGTTTTCAGCCCTACCGCTCCATTGGTACTTGGAACGGATTACAGCAGTTGCCTGCTTTAACGGAGAAATAACAAGCCATATCCGAAAAAGATCAATTGGGCCATATATAAATGAAGGGAAAACCTGGTATTCCCTTCTTGCCTTAAAAAATGTAGGATCATCTGGAAGATCACGGCAATAGCAAACCAGGTAGTGTAATTTTCAATGGGGGCCGAGCCGCCATCAAAACTCCAAAAATCAAAAATAGGGGCACTGTGCTCCATAAAGAAATCTAGGAAAACCATTAGTCCTGCTGCCAATATTATTTTTATAAGGGCGTTGGACGCGACATAAGTCGCCAGCGTAGCCGAAATAAAGGTCAGAATGCCCCAGTAGATCCCAATGAGATAAGGTACACCATCCAATTTGGGGCCAAAATTGTTACCGTAGCTGTACGTTCCGAACAGGACTCCGTAATTGACACCCAGCCATTCGGCAATCATGCCTCCGGTGAAGAAAATGGCAAAAGCGGCATATTTTTTTAAGTTGTCCATGGGGTATACCCAAAAAAATAAAAGAAGGCAGATAAAGAGGTTTAATGAGGTCTTGGATACGAACCAATCTTGATATCCGATACTGATCCCTATGAGGGCCGTAATATGGAACAGCCAAACAATCCCAATGGCCACAGTAACTTTATTTTGGATGATCTTGTCTCGCATAGGTTATACTTTTGGAACCAAATCCCCTACTATTTTTGCCGATAACAAACATAAGGGAATGCCTCCGCCGGGATGAACGGATCCGCCACAGAAGTAAAGGTTTTTTATGTTGTTGCTAAAATTGGGGTGACGCAGAAAGGCGGCAAATTTGCTGTTGCTTGCGGCCCCGTACAGGGCTCCCCTATAGGAACTGGTGTCACGCTCTATTCCCATGGGATCCAAGATGTGTTCTGCAGATATCAGGCGCTCCAAGTCCACTCCAAGGATTCTATTGATCTTTGAAACAATCCTCCTACGGGCTTCCTTTTTAAGGTCTTCCCAGTCCTGTCCATAATTTCCGGGAACATTGATCATGACAAACCAATTTTCGTGACCTATGGGGGCGTCATCCTGTTCCTCTTTGCTGGTAATGTTGATATAAATGGTTGGATCATGATGGATGGTCCTTTTCTTAAAGATAGCGGAGAACTCCTCTTGGTAATCTTCACTGAAAAGAATGTTGTGCAGGTCCAGTTCCGGGAATTCCCGTGAAATGCCCCAATAAAAAATCAAAGCGGAACTTGATCGTTCCTGTTCCAAAACCTTGTTGGGTTGGGGCTGATCTTTGAGCAAATTTTTATAGGTGGGAAAAATATCCATATTGGATACCGTGATATCGGCCAAATATTCACGCTTGTTGGAGGTTGCCCCAATGGCTTTTTTGGCTTCCACCTTTATTTCATGGACCTTTTCGTTGAACTTAAAAATAACCCCCTGCCTTACTGCCAGTTCATAAAGGCTCCTGCTAATCTGGTACATGCCGCCCTTGGGAAAGAACGTGCCATAATGCATTTCCAAATGGGGGATCATGGACATGATTCCCGGGGTCTGGTAGGGTGACGATCCATTATAGGTAGCAAATCTATTGAAGAGCTGTATCAGTTTTTGATTTTGGAATGACTTTTCGTTGATGGAATTCAGGGTGGTATCCACATCCAATTTTCCTATCTGAAATATGGCCTTGATCGTATCCTTGGATAAGTATGTACTGGCCTTATGTAGGGATTTTTCCAAAAAAAGGGATGCTGTAAGGTCGTATTTTTTGGCGTTGCCCTGGATATACTTTTTTAGTCGGACTTCACCCTCTCCAAATATTTGGGAGGCTTCTTGGATAAAGGTCTCTGGTTTGGCGTTGGCAGAAAATCTAGTGCCATCTTCCCAAAAATAATTGCAGATCACATTTTTTTTGGAATATTGAAAATAGGGGCTGGGATCAATCTGGAACAGTTGGAACAATTCGTCCACCAGATGTGGCATGGTAAAGAGGGAAGGCCCCAGATCAAAGCGGTAGCCATTGACCTTTTTGGTATGCAGTTTTCCCCCGGGATAACCGTTGGCTTCCAATACGGTTACATCATAGCCATTTTTTTTCAAACGTAGGGCGGTGGCAATACCGCCAATTCCCGCACCGATAACAATGGCGTTGGGCATTGTTATTTTTTAAAATATTTGAAGGGAACAAACAACATCCCAAAACATTCACCATCTCCTTTGCCCAAATGTTTATGGTGCATTTTATGTGCTCTTCTCACGCCTTTGGCATACCAGTTATTGGCATTCCTAAAAATTTTAAACCTTTGATGGATAAAAATGTCATGTACCAGAAAATAAGCAGCACCATATGCCATAATGCCAAAGCCAATGGGTAAAGCATACCAAAAGGCAGTATTTGCGGCAATATAGAAGCAACTCATACTGATGACCGCATAGAAAATAAAAAAGGCGTCGTTTCTTTCAAACCACGAATTATGGTCCTTTTTGTGATGGTCTTTATGGAGAACCCATAGAAATCCGTGCATTACATATTTATGGGTAAACCAAGCCATAAATTCCATAATGGCGAAGGTCCCTAAAAAGATGAGTATTCCAATAAAAATGTCCATTACACTAATTTTAATTTACAATTGACATATGATTTGGCCAATAATTGAAATTTCTGATAGTTTGGAACGCTTATTCTGGCATTTTTAATCTCCAAGGGGGGCGTCTTCTGGAGTTTTTGTAATAATTTGGAATAATACCTATAGGCCGTATACACCCCAAATTTGGCTTCCACCGGTAATTGTACTATTCCAGAATATCCAAGATCAAAATCGGCCCTTATTTCCGCAACAATTCGCGATTTGGAAGTCTCATTGAGCTCGTTCAAATTGGTATTTGGAAAATAGGTCCGGTTCAAGGTTTCAAAATCGGCCTTTAGATCACGTAGGAAATTGACCTTTTGAAATGCACTGCCCAGTGCCATGGCCGATACCTTTAGACGTTCGTATTCCCGCTCATCGCCCTTTACAAAGACCATAAGGCACATAAGGCCAACAACATCGGCAGATCCGTAGATGTATTCTTTGTATTCCTCATCTGTACGGTACACGTTTTTGGTCAGGTCCATACGCATACTCTTCATAAAGGAAGTAACAAGATGCCTAGGTATCTTGTATTTGTGATAGGTATGTTGAAAGGAGTTTAAGATCGGGTTAAGGCTTATTCTATGGGTAAGGGCATGTTCAAGGTCCTCTTCAAATTTATTGAACAACGCTGGCTTGTCATAATCGTGGAAGGTGTCAACAATTTCATCTGCAAACCTTACAAAGCCGTAGATGTTGTAAATATCACCTCTGATGGAAGTGGCCAACATCTTGGTGGCAAGCGCAAAGGAAGTACTGTAGGATTCCGTTACAGCCTTGCTACATTGAAAAGAGACGTTATCAAAAATGGCTTTCATAGTCCGATTATTAATTTTTCATAGCAATGAGTTCAGATACGAGTTTTCCGGAGATCAGGGCCGGGGGCACTCCTGGTCCAGGGACTGTAAGTTGCCCTGTAAAATAAAGATTCTCTACCTTTTTACTTTTCAACTTTGGTCTTAGAAAAGCGGTCTGCAACAGGGTGTTTGCCATGCCATAGGCATTTCCCTTATAGGAGTTGTACGCTTCCTTAAAATCTTTCACACAGAACGATTCCTGAAATATAATATTTTTTTCCACTTTTTCGCCAGTTCGCTTTTCGAATCGCTTTATGATCAAGTCAAAATACTGTTCCCTCAGCGCTGGGGTATCTTCCAATCCCGGAGCAATGGGTACCAAGAAAAAACCGGTTTCACATCCTTCAGGAGCCATACTGGCATCGGTAATGGACGGAAAATTCACATAAAACAAGGGATCACTGGGCCACTGCGGCTCATCATAGATCTCTTGGGCGTGCTTTTCAAAATCGGTATCAAAAAAGAGGTTGTGGTGTTCAATATTGCTTATTTTTCTATCAAATCCCACATAGAACAAAAGGGAAGAGGGAGCAAATGTCTTGCTTTCCCAATACGCTTCGGAATATTGCCTGTGTTCTTTGTCCAGCAAGGTTTCCGAATGGTGATAATCGGCTCCGCTCAAAACTACATCGGCAGTTACCTGTTCACCACCTACCTGTACACCTATGGCCTTATTGTTGTCCACGATAATTTTTTCTACAGGACTATGGGTATGGATTTTTACGCCGAGTTCTTCAGCTAGACTTCGCATCGCCTTAATAATTTCGTACATGCCTCCTTTGGGATGCCAGGTTCCCAATCCGAAATCGGCAAAATTCATGAAATTATAGAATGAAGGGGTTTTGTTGGGTTTGGCCCCTAAGAACAGCACCGGAAATTCCAAGGTGGAAACCAGTTTGGGATTCTTAAAATCCTTGCGCACCTGCTGGCTGATGGTTTTAAAGAATTGATCAACCCTCATGACCGTTTCTTTGGTGACCAATTCAAATGGGGATAGTCCTGGTCTCAGTACAATTTTATTGATGGCAATATCGTAATTTTCCTGAGCTGTCTTGATAAACTTTCGCAAGCGGGTAGAACTTCCTTTTTCAATACGTTCAAATTCCTCACAAATTTTGTCCATATGGTCCCCAATGGTGATGACATCATCGGAAAAGAATATTTTATAGGCCGGACTTAATTTGTCCAATTGGTAGTAGTCCGTGGGTTTTTTCTGGAAATCATTGAAAAATTTATCAAAAATATCGGGCATCCAATACCAACTGGGTCCAATGTCAAAAGTAAACCCGTCCCGGACGAGTTGCCTGGCCCTACCACCAACAGTATCGTTCTTTTCATAAATGGATACGTCGTGACCTGCCTTGGCCAAATAGCAAGAAGCGGACAAGGCGGAAAATCCGGAACCTATGACAATTATTTTTTTACTCATGGAGGACTGCAATTGGGAGGCTTTAACTTTTAAATTTCTTGTACCAATTGTTCAATAGCATTGAAGGTACGAATATGGGGGGGTAGACTATTTTTGTTCAAATTCTGAATCTGATATCCTAGAATCCATAATTTGGATTTACCATCATGGTTTACATTGGCAGTAAACTCTTCAATATATTTATCAATCTTATCCTTGGAGGGCTCTACGGTGAAATAGGATACAAAATGTAAATTTTCATAATATTTGGTCAGGTCGGTCAGGCATTCGGTTGGCACGGTGGGTCCCAAATATATGGTCTTGTATCCCCTGAGGGTGATTTCATAGTTTACAAACAGGAGGCCCAATTCGTGAATTTCGTTCTCGGGCAGGAAGAGCACAAAGATTTTATCCTTTCGGGTAGGCTCGGTACTCTGTAATTTTTCTGTATTGACAATGATCTTCTGCTTGATCAAATTGGTTATAAAATGCTCATGGGAAGGACTGATGGTATCTGTTTGCCATAAAAGTCCGAGCTCATTGAGCAACGGAATAAACACATCGTTAAAAATTTCCCTGAACGATTTATCGGTCAATAATCTGTTGTAGGTATTGAAAAACATGGTCTGGTCAAAATTCACCATAGCCAGTTTAAATGCATTGATAGCATGGTTTTTAAAACTGTTCCTCGCAACAATTTCCTTGACCAACATCGGGATTTCTCCTTCTGGAACCTTCGCTATTTTGGAAATTTTATAGCCGTTGTTGTACAAAAGGGTTATGTTCAGCAATTTTTGGAGACTTGCCAAACTGTAATTTCTTATGTTTGTTGAAGTTCTTTCTGGGGATAGTAAGTTGTACCTTTTTTCCCAAATTCGAATGGTATGAGCCTTTATACCTGAAAGGTTTTCTAAGTCTCTAATGCTAAAAATTTTCTTTACGTTGTTCATCATTTGGTAAAAATGGTTAAACAAATTTACAAGAAAATCTCAATCAAAGGTTAAATAATCCGTTAAATTTTAAGAAGATTGTTGAATTCCATGTGATATAGCTGTTTCAACGGTGGCGTTTTATTGCCATTCGATGGGTAATCGTGGGACTTTGAAAATTTCCATTCTACATTTAACCCTCGCTTTTAATCAGTATTAGCAAGAAGATTGCAACTTGTATGTAAGATGGCATTGGAAAGGAAGTAATAGTATCTTAAAATTTTCTTTCAGGGTGAAATCCTTGGATATCCATGGATAACTTTTGCTCTGAAATTATTTCGGCAACCAATTTTCCAGTGGCGGGTCCCAAGCTCCAACCCATCATGGCATGCCCCGTTGCTATGGTCAAATTGTCGTAGGACGAAGTTTTTCCAATGTAGGGAAGACCATCGGGTGACACGGGCCTTAGCCCACACTGAGCGTCACGAATCTCGTTTTGTGTGATCGTTAGGCCATCGTAGTACGATGAAGCTGCCTTGGCTATGGCATGAACCCTTTCTGATCTGATGTTATGGTTGATGCCGGAAAGTTCCATGGTACCGGCAAATCTGGTAAAACCCTGCATTGGGGTCACGGCTACTTTTGCTTCCATTAAAATTGCTGGAAGGAGTATTCCTGTTTTACGATGCACGTTGATACGGTATCCTTTTCCCGGTTGCACCTTCAGGTTCAATTTCAATTTTTTGGCCATTCCCTCACTCCATGATCCGGAGGCCAAAACAAACTGATCGCCTTTATAAGTGTTCTCGGCAGTTGTGACGGCAGTTATATTGTCCTTGTCAAGGGTGAAATCCAACACTTCTTCCTCCGTCTTGATAACCACCCCCATACGCTTTAGATATGCTACCAATTTGGGCATCAATTCCGTTGGGGTGGTATGTGCATCACATTCATAATGTATGGCTCCTAAAATATCCTTGTTGAGATTAGGTTGTAAGGTATTCAGCTCCTTTAAGGACAGTGTTTTTACTTCCAAACCTTCATCCTGGGCCCTTTTGGCAACTTCAGCTTCATGCTTGCCTTCTTTGGCCGTTTTATAGAGCATCAGCAACCCCTTCTTTTCAAGATGGAATTCTCCCAGATCACCAGAATGGTAAATGTCGGTATAAAGCTCCCTACTTAATAGATTGATATCTTTAATTAGGGGAATGGCCTTTTCCACATTTTTTTTGGTAGACGAGGCATTAAAGCTCCATGTCCATTTTAGGAAGTCAAGATCCCATCTGGGTCTGATATAAAAAGGACTGCTGCTATTGAACATCATCTTGATGCCCTTCGCCATCATTCCTGGGGAAGCCAAAGGGATAATATGGCTGGGGGTAATATACCCGGCGTTTACAAATGAAGCACCTTTGGTAAGGTCAGATTTGTCAATGATGGTAACATGATGTCCCTCTTTTTGTAAGTAATAGGCACTGCTGAGTCCAATGATTCCTCCCCCGATAATAATGATGTTCTTTCCCATATTAAAAGTATATTTTTTACAGTATCCCTAAAGGACCGGTAAAGAAACTAAAATACAAAGAATTGGATTATGTGGATTATAACCGAAATAATCTTTTTAATGGTAATATGCGCCCAAACGCGGGGTCTCAGGTGGTGGAATCCTATCGTCGGCTGCAACAGCAATTATAGGAAATTATAAAACCGCTATAAAAGCGGTTTTGTGCCCACGACTGTCCCGAGACTTCGGGAGAACCAGCAAAGTGTTTTTTTATATTCAAGGTGTTCGCGGATGTGGTCTAAACAGATGATCAGAAGGCATAAAAAAACCGCTATAAAAGCGGTTTTGTGCCCACGACTGTCCCGAGGCTTCGGGAGAACCAGCAAAGTGTCCTTTTTTAAATTCAAGGTGTTCGGGTATCTTGTCTAAACAGATAATAATAGGGCATAAAAAAACCGCTATAAAAGCGGTTTTGTGCCCACGCCTGTCCCGAGGCTTCGGGAGAACCAGCAAAGTGTCTTTTATTATATTCAAGGTGTTCGCGGATGTTGTCTAAACAGATAATAATAGGGCATAAAAAAAACCGCTATAAAAGCGTGTTTTGTGCCCACGACTGTCCCGAGGCTTTGGGAGAACCAGCAAAGTGTCTTTTTTTAAATTCAAGGTGTTCGCGGATGTGGTCTAAACAGATGATCAGAGGGCATAAAAAAACCGCTATAAAAGCGGTTTTGTGCCCACGACTGTCCCGAGGCTTCGGGAGAACCAGCAAAGTGTCTTTTATTAAATTCAAGGTGTTCGGGTATCTTGTCTAAACAGATGATCAGAGGGCATAAAAAAACCGCTATAAAAGCGGTTTTGTGCCCACGACTGGATTCGAACCAGCACATCCTTGCGAACACCACCCCCTCAAGGTGGCGTGTCTACCAATTTCACCACGTGGGCTCACGTAAGAGTTTGCAAATATAAATATGTTTTTTGTTTACAACCTTATATTTCCTTCTTGTTTTGTTTATTTTTGCCCAACCTAAGGAAATAAATATGGTTTAGTATAGTATGCTAATAATCTATATTAAACAACGCTTAATCTAAATTAAGACTTTAAAAATGCAAGTGAATACGGTGTGTATAATTGATGATGACCCAATCTTTGTGTATGGAACTAAGGTACTACTTAATTATAACCGCAGTTTTGGTGATAATATTATAGTGTTTGAAAATGGTAAGGAAGCTTTAAGTAATTTGAGTTCCTTACTTAAATCAAATGAAAAATTTCCTGAAG
The DNA here is from genome assembly GCF_037203765.1 of Sediminicola sp. 1XM1-17. Classification (NCBI taxonomy): domain Bacteria; kingdom Pseudomonadati; phylum Bacteroidota; class Flavobacteriia; order Flavobacteriales; family Flavobacteriaceae; genus Sediminicola; species Sediminicola sp. 1XM1-17. Next base: position 26,224 of record NZ_JBBCAS010000010.1, read on the forward strand.
TAATATTTCTTGATCTGAATATGCCTCTAATGGACGGGTGGGAATTTTTAGATGAATTTAGCAAGCTCTCTCTAGGCAAAAAGACCAAAGTATTTATAGTGAGTTCATCAATTAATCCTAAAGACATTCAGGAATCAAAAAAATATGATCTGGTGGCAAATTTTATTTCCAAACCATTAACCGATGAAAGGTTGAAAGAGGTTTTGACTGAGTTTAGTTCTAAGTCGAACTCCAACAAATTATAATTTTACCGGAAAAACAAAAATAGATCTATTTTAAAAATTCCAAGGCATTTCTCCTAACAGTATGAGATCTACAATGCTAATTTTTTAGCCCAATTGTAGCTTATAGAATACTTCATTTATCCAGGTGCATTGCTTCATGACACAAGATTGTTTTTTTTGCGCTTAGAAGGGCATTACTTCCTATTTGTTAAAGAAGCATATATTTATAATAAGCTCCTTTAAGTACAATGAAAAATGTATGCTAGATATCTAATGAAGAACTCCATAAAACATGAGATTTGTTGAAAAATGTAAGCTTTAATTAGCAATAAATTTATGCTTTTAAAGTTATTTTTCTATCTTCCAATGGACAGTTAACCTAACTTAAAATGAACTCATACCCATGGATATTGAACAAGAACGAATTAGTGTTGTGGAATCCTACGAAATATTTAATTCATTGCCAGAAAAGGAGTATGATGAAATCACACAATTAGCTTCGTTCATTTGTGATACCCCTATTTCACTTTTAACTTTTATCAACAAAAAAAAGCAATTTTTTAAATCGCATCATGGGCTCAACATTTCCGAAACACCCTTGGAATATTCATTTTGTAAACACGTCCATAAACATGTTGATGAACTTTTTGTGGTGCCAAATGCATTAGAAGATGATCGTTTTAAAGATAATCCGTTCGTAACGAATGATGCTAATATTATTTTTTATGCTGGACATCCAATCACCGATGCTAATGGGGTCGTAATAGCAAGTATATGTGTTATTGATCATCAACCAAAAGAGTTAAGTGAAGGTCAGGTTACTGCATTAAAGTCGCTCTCCAATCAGGTATCCCATTTGTTGGAACTACGAAAAAATAGGATAGACCTCTTAAAAAGCAAGGAGGAAATAACCCTAAAAACAAAACGGCTAGAAAATATTATTGAAAGTACAAATGCTGGGACCTATGAATGGAACGTACAGACCAATGAAATTACCTTAAACAAAACCTGGGGAGAATTGATTGGTTTGGATATAAACGAGTCAGGTAACTTAAGTGTAAAGGAATGGAAAGATCGAATACATCCAGATGATAAAAGGAATTTTAATCATGAATTAAAAAAATACTTCAAAAAAAAGTCTGATCACTTTGATCTTGAATATAGAATGAAACACAAGAATGATTCTTGGGTATGGATCCACGACAAAGGGAAAATTGGCAGTTGGACTCCAGAGAAAGAACCATTAATGATGATTGGTACCCATGCAGATATTACCCGTCGCAAGCTTATTGAACAAAAATTATCTGCGCTAACAGATAATATCCCTGGAGTTGTGTTCAGTTTCAAACAGGACAAGGATGAAGGGTATATACTCAGTTACGCAAGCAAGGGGTATTTGGATATTTGGGGGACGTTAGCAGAAAAGGCTATGAAAGATAACAGCCTTATCTGGAATTATGTTTTAGATGAAGATGTGCCCCGGGTTAAAGAATCTTTAAAAAGATCTGCAGCAGAAATGTCCAATTGGAAGGTAGATTGGAGAATGCGTCTTGAGGACGGAACTATTAAATGGCATAGAGGGATAGGAAAGCCTAATGAGTATAAAAAAGGACGTGTTTCGTGGGATGCCATCATCTTGGATATAACCGAAGAAAAGCTAATTCTGGAATCCTTAAGAGAACGCAACCATTTTATAGAAAAAACCTTAGATAACTTACCTATTGGTATTGCAGTAAATAAGGTAGATAGTGGGAAAGCTACCATCATGAATAAGAAATTCAGCGAGATTTATGGCTGGCCAGTGGAAGAACTTTCTGACATTGAAGCCTTTTTCGAAAAAATTTATCCGGATAAAACGATCAGAAAAGAAATAAAAGAACGTATCACCACAGATATTTTAAGTGGAGACATGGACAAAATGGTCTGGGAAGGCATTAAAATAAGAAGAAAGGATGGAGAGGAACGAATTATAAATGCAAAAAACATCCCTTTGCCAGATCAAAATTTAATGATTTCCACGGTGATCGATGTGACCGATAATTATTTGAATGAAGCGGCTATTCTTGAATATAATGAACGATTCAAACTGGCATCAAAAGCTACATCCGATACCTTATGGGATTGGGACATAAAAGCAGATAAGGTTGTAAGAGGTGAAAATTTTGAAGTGAATTTCGGATATAAAATTGACGAGCTTTATGAAGAATCTAATAAGTTTTGGGAAAAACAATTACATCCCGATGATCATGAAAGGGCTGTAAATGGACTTCATGAAGCTCTTGAAGGATCGGGGAGCACTTGGATAGAAGAATACCGTTTTAAAAAATCTGATGGAGATTATCTTCAAGTGATGGATAGGGCCTTTATCGTAAGGGACAGTGTGGGAACCGCTATAAGAATGGTGGGTGCCATGCAAGACATTACCCAACAGAAAAATAGGGAACAACAGTTAAGGCTTTTCGAGTCGGTCATCGAAAAAACAAATGATACGGTCATTATCACAGAAGCAGAACCTTTCGATGCGCCAAACGGTCCAAAAATAATTTATGTCAATGAGGCGTTTACTAGACATACCGGGTATTCTAAGGAAGAGGTAGTCGGTAATACACCAAGAATGCTGCAGGGCCCCAAATCAGATAAAAAGGTTTTAAAGCAACTGGGTAAAGATTTACGTGCCTGGAAGAAAATTGACGTGGATGTTTTAAACTACACAAAAGATAGGGAGGAATTTTGGGTGAACTTATCCATGGCCCCTGTAGCAGATGAGAAAGGATGGTTTACACATTGGATCTCTATTCAAAAAGATATTACGGAAACTAAGAATAAGGAACTCTATCAAAATTTGGTTCATGAAGTCTCTAAGGTGTTTACTTTGGAATTGGATCTTAAAACCTCTCTGGATAGCGTATTACAACTCTTACTAGAATTCGGCCATTTTAACGTGGCGGAAGCTTGGTTGGTAAATTCAGAGAAGAATAAAATAAATTTAGTTCGCGGTTGTACTTCCGATCTGAAATTTGACCATTGTTATGGTCATAAAGCCAAAATAAACAGTTTGGACAAAGGGATGGGTCTTGCCGGGTTGACTTGGGAAAAGGAAGAATTACAGTTTTGGCCTAATTTGGCAGAGATTGAGGAATTTAATGGGCAATTGGAGGCAAAAAGATCAGGACTTGAAACAGCCTTTGGAATCCCTATATTATTTAATGATCAAGTTATTGGAGCTGTTATCCTTTATTTGGATGATGCTCAAAAAACCATAAGCAATCGACACGCACATTTAACAGAATTTGGTTCCTATTTTGGTTCAGAAATTGCCCGAAAACAATTAGAAGAAGAGCTAAATCAGATAATTAACTTTACGCCGGATTTTATTTGCAGTCTAGATCAAAATGGAGTTTTTAAGCGTATAAATCCAGCATTAAATGCTATAATAAATAAAGGCAGCAAGCCTAAATCACAACTTAAGTTTATTGATGTCATTCATGAAGATGACAAAGAAAAAGCACTTTCTTCATTGCAAAATCTTATTGACAGTGAAGAATCTATACTGTTGGAATTACGGTGTGTAGATGTTGAGGGTAATATTGTATGGGTCTCTTGGACTATAACGCCGGCTGTTGAACATGGTATTGCCTATTGTGTGGGTAAGGATATTACTTCCTCAAAAGAGGCAATAGAGAAAATGAAAATTTCAAATGAACGGTTTTCAAAGGTAGTGGAGGCTACACAAGATGCTATTTGGGATTGGGATGTGATAAACAATAAGGTGTTTTGGGGTAATGGATTCTTCGAACGCTTTGGGCATGACATAGATAGTGATACGATTTCTATAAAAACATGGTCTCTTTTGGTCCATAAAGATGATCAGGAAAGAGTTTTTAAGATGGCAACAGATTCTTTAAAGGAAGTTGAAGTTGCCAATTATCAAAATAAGTATCGTTTTCAGAAGAGTGATGGGACCTATGCTTATGTCATAGACCATGCCCGAATTTTGAGGGATGATGAAGGTAGACCTATACGAGTAATAGGCGCTTTACAAGATATAAGCGACAGAAAATTATATGAAGATTCTCTAAAAAAATTGAATAGAAAATTAAAAAACAAGGCAAAACAACTTGAAATTTCAAATTCAGAATTAGAGCAGTTTGCCTATGTAACTTCACACGACCTTCAAGAGCCGTTGAGAATGATCACGAGTTTTCTATCGCTTTTAGAAAGTAAGTACAAAGATTCTATTGATGATAAAGGGAGAAAATATATCCATTATGCCGTAGATGGTGCCAAAAGAATGCGAGAGATTATTCTGGAACTTTTGGATTATTCTAGGGTGGGTAATTCTTCGGAGAAATTAGAAACCATTGCTATTCATGCTTTGTTAAACGAAGTGTTACTATTACATAAAAAACAAATTACTGAATCAAAAGCAATAATTACTATTGGAGAAATGCCTCAAATAGTGAGCTTTAAGTCGCCTTTACGACAAATCTTTCTTAACCTAATTGGTAATGGTTTAAAGTATAAAAAGCCCGGAACTGTACCTGAAATTGTAATCACCTGTGAAGAGGAAAAATTATTTTGGAAATTTAGCGTTAAGGATAATGGTATAGGCATTGCTCCAGAATATTTTGAAAAAATATTTATAATTTTTCAACGTCTGCATACTCAGAATGAATTTGGAGGAGTGGGCATGGGACTGGCAATCACAAAAAAGATAGTGAATAACCTAGGAGGTAAAATATGGGTTAACAGTGATGAAGGTCAAGGAAGTACGTTTGTGTTTACCATCAAAAAAAATGAATAGGCAACTACACTAATCTTAATATATTTTATCAGGTATTATCTACATTAAAACCAATTTAAATTATAACACAAAAAAGATAAAGCGTTATTGTGCAGCCAAGCACAAGTTCTTAAAAAACAAAATCGAATGGATAAAGACAAAAGAAAATACAATCTCTTGGTCATAGAAGATAACCCGGGAGATTTGGTGCTGGTAGAGGAATACTTGGACGAGCATATCCTAGATCCGAAAATAACGAATGCGGAGAATTTTAAGGAAGCCAAAGACATACTTGTTACTCGTAAACAAACTTTCGATGTTATTCTATTGGATCTATCTTTACCGGATAAAAACGGGGAAGAATTGGTTCGGGAGATGTTGCTTATTAGTGCGGAAATCCCAATAATTATTTTGACAGGTTATACAGATATGCCGTTCAGTGTCCGTTCCATACAATTGGGCATATCGGACTATCTTGTAAAAGATATTCTGAGTCCATTGGCCTTGTATCAAAGTATTTTACACAATATTGATCGAAAAAAATTCATAACCGATCTCAAGCAATCCAAAAAAAGGTACAACGATCTGTTCCAATTAAGTCCTCAACCTATGTGGGTGTATGATACGGAAACCTTAAAGTTTTTAGATGTCAATGAATCTGCAGTGAACGAATACGGCTACTCTTTAGAGGAATTCTTAGAGATGACTGTTACCGAACTCTTCCCCAAAGAAAAACTTCATATTTTATTGGAACACCTAAAGAAGGTACAAGGGAGTAAAGATTCTTACAGGAGTTTATTTGGCCAACATCAATTAAAGAATGGAAAAATAATTGACGTCGAAGTTCACAGTAAGCCCCTTATGTTAGATGATAAAAAATCACAGGTAGTATTAGCGAATAATGTCACAGAGCGTACGTTGTATATTAAAGCGATTGAAGATCAGAACGAAAAATTACAGGAAATTGCTTGGATACAATCTCATATTGTAAGGGCCCCATTGGCTAGATTAATGGGTTTGATGAACTTAATAAAGGATGATATTCCAAGTTTTACGGAAGATCAGTCCTTTTACCTGAATGAAATATTAAATTCCGCCAATGAATTGGACAGTATTATAAAGGAAATTTCATTACAAGCCTCTGAGGTTAAAATTGAAAATGACTAATATGAATTATCGGACTATAATTATTGATGATGATAAGGTTATTTGCATGTTGATCAATAAACTTCTAGATAAATCTAAGCTTTCGAAAGCCATGATCTTTAACCAAGCAACAGAAGCTTTGCAGTTACTAATAGATAATGATTCAGAACTAAATCATTACCTAATATTCTTAGATATTAATATGCCGGTAATGAGTGGTTGGGAATTTTTAGACGCATTGAATGATAAAAGTTTAAAATCAAATATTTATGTTTCAATAATAACGTCGTCAATTAATCAAACAGATAAGGAAAAGGCCGAAGGTTACGAATATATTTTTGACTTCCTCATTAAACCAGTAAAGCTGGAAGATATTGAGAGTTTTGAACAGTATCATTTTTTGTCACCATTTCATAAAAAGGATTAAAAAGAAAAGGAATTGCACGGACTATTGTTCTAAATACATGTAAATTGATAAAAATTATCTTTTAGAGTTAATTTTAGTCGCTTTAGAATTAATTTATGTTGACTTTTGTGAACTAATTAAATAATTAAAACATTATAGACCAATTATATGGACTAATGCTTTTAGTAAAGTGTGATCGAATAGATCACTTTTAATTTTACTCAAAATTCCCCCTAATAATGAAGCATTACCATATTATGTTAATAGACGACAATGAAGGGGATCTATTCTTAATGAATGAGGTCTTAGAGCGCATTGTGGTGGCCGAGTCAACCATTATAAAAGACGGACAAGAGGCATTGGATTTTTTTAATGACAACAGTTGTATTCCAGAATTAGTTTTCTTGGATATTAATTTGCCAAAGAAGAATGGTTATGAAGTCTTGGAATTCATTAGAAATGAATTGATGTTAAAGAACATTCCCGTTATAGTGTTCAGTACATCTTCCTCAATAGAAGATGTGATGAAATCTTATAAAGGTGATGCTTCTGTGTTTTTAACTAAACCTGTTAATTTTGATGATTTTGAGCAATTGGTGACCAAAGCTGTTCAGTTTTGGATCAACTACTCCAAACTATTACAGGAGAATTTCATAGGAGAGCATCAAAGGTAGATGTTCAAAACAATCATTCAAAGGATCCACTATTCATATTAGGTTTTTGTTAAAAGACTTGATAAAATGTATCGCAAAATTTTATAATGATATAACCCCAATCATTTCTTCTTTGTAGCCAATTTTTTTTTTAAACAATTGGTGTAGTAACTAAATATTCTTCTTGAAAGTGAAAATCGTTAAAAGATTGGTAAATCTAATTTCCAATCTTCCAATGAGTCTATACCGTTATTTTAATTATATGTTTCTATCACAATATTGGTATGAATTCCTTGATTTTAGTTTTGGTTAAGGGTTTTATCATCCGTTAATGAATATTTGAAAACGGAAGTTAATATTTGGTGAATTATAAGGTCATCATTTCCATATGATTTTATAGCAGGGTTGGGTACATATCAAGTTATATACTTAGATTAGGTTAAATTAATTAAATCTTGAACCCTAAATTTCAAGCATTGGTATTTACTTAACGATGATTATATTATCATATTCTTACAAGCTCTTGATAAACTCTTTGGTAATAGGTTTATTCGTAAAAAGTGTGATCCCTTCATCAATTTTAGCTTTGTGAATATAGTAATCATTCACAGTACTAGATACTATGCAAAGGGTACAGTATTCATTTATAGCCTTTCCTAGGCCTCTCAATTTTTCTATAAACTCAAAGCCATCTATTCTTGGCATGTATATGTCCAGAAAAATTAGTTGAGGGAGCTTGTCGTAGTCCTCTTTATGATTTGTTAAATATTCAAGGGCAAGGATGGAAGAATCAAATTCTAATACTTCTTTGGCTAAACCATTACTTGTAATTAATTTGGAGGTGATATATATGTCGAATTGGTTATCGTCAACCACCATTACCTTATCATATTTTGTGTTCATATTGATTTGAAATTAATTAAAGAGATTAAGGATGACATTTAAAGTCGAATGAATTTTGCAAAACCTTCTTGCCTTCTTTTGGCTACGGGTAGTAGCGCACCATTAGAAAATTCACAGTAAAGCCCATCTTTCTTAGAAATACCTACAATTTGTTTGATGTTGACAATATAAGAATGATGTATTCTAAAGAAATAGTTGTGGTCAAGTATATTTTTATATTCTCCTAAATTTTTGCTTGATAGTATTTTCTTATTCCCTAGTAATATAAACTCAGTGTACTTGCCATCAGCCTTACAATAAACGATATCCTCTATTTTCACCAATTCAATTTTATCCATGGAAGAAATAGCGAGGTACTCATCATTTTGAAATTTTAAATTAATCGTATCGATATCCTTTACTTTTTCATTCTGATAACTGATTTCCATTTCAATTACTTTAATCGCTTTATAAAGAGCAATGATGATGTCATTAAAATTCATTGGCTTTAAAAGAAAGTCAACAGCATTCAGTTTAAAAGCATTGTATGCCATAGTCTTATCATCGGATATAAATATAAATTTGGGAATATTAAAATCCAAGGTATGTAGTAAATCAAATTGTGCTAGGTTATCTGTTGAGGTCGTTAAAAATACTACTTGAGGTTTTCGTTCTTTAATTATTGAAATTCCTTCTTTTAGATTAGATCCTCCTTCATCAATAGTCACGATCATTGAGTTTTCTTTTGCAAATTTGCTCAATATTTGAAGTGTTTCTTTTTCCTGTGATATAATCATCGCGTAGATGGTCTTCATAAGTGTTTTTTGAACTTTAAAGAATGAGTTTAATATGTCGTAAACCTTACAAAAAATTTTATTTACGATCTTTGAGATATGACCTAGAAATAGGGCACACTTAGAAGGTGCGATTGATTTGATAAGTCGCACCTGCATCTTACTAATCTTAAGAGTAAGCGCTTTTATAATATATAAAAAACTTAAAGAAGTTAAAAGAAAAACACATCCTTTATGCCTTGGTGTACATATAGGAATATTGATATTGGTAATTGTATTAAAAAAAAATTTTATAAAAGTAAAAATGCCCATGTAGTTTTTAATGATCATAGATATAACAGCTAAGATTAGTTTAACTTCTATATCCAAATATAAAGTTGGTTTTACACTAGCATTTATATCAATGGGCTGAAGAAAGGGTGTTTTTGTTTGACTCATAATAGGTACGATTAGCCTATGGGGTCGATTTGGGCTTAATTCCCTAAAAAAATATTTAAAATTCTCGGAAACCGAAGTAACCAAGAATTTTTGGGGGAACCAAAAACCAAAAATAGATTTTACCCTGTTTTCAGGGAGATAATTCTTTATCCATCTTACAAGATCACCCATTGTATACATAACCAAGTAAGATAGTTTTTTTTGCGGCTTATCTATTAAAATTAAATGACTTAACCTCTCTTTTATTATTTAAAGTGATGCTATACTTACAATCTATTCCACTGAACACAGCTTACTGTTTTAGGACAGGTGACTTTTATCAAATTTACGCTCAAAAATGATTGTTTCATAAGAATTCCTACTACACTTAGTAAGTGTGGACCTCAAACGATAAGTGTATCTCGGAGTTGCATAAGCGTTTTGATCTGAATTTATAAGTATAGTTTTTTGATATAATTTTTTAGCATAAAAAGGATCAAATAGAATAATGGCTTATGGAATATTGGCTATTGGGAGTAATTCAAAATTAAATCCATCTAAGAAGTCTCCGTCGGCAGAACCCTTGATCTGAAAAGGAAGGACCGATACTTTTGGAGCCATACCTAAATTTTTTATATAGGTTTTATCTATACGTAGTTCATATTGCCCTGGCAAAAGTCCAAAGTATCCAAAATAACCATCATTTTCTGAGATGATAGTAGCCACTAATTTTCCATGCACATCGTGGATTGTTATGGGAATGCCTCCTATTAATTTGCCTGATTTGGTAGTTGGGTTATTGATATGCCCTTCAATTTCTCCCATTACCGAGACGGGAATGTATATCTGCTGGTTTTGATTGGGAACCACATCAATGGCAATAACGGGGTCTTTAATTACCCAAGCAATTTGGTCGAAACTCCCAGGATTCACCCGAAGTAGGTATCGTTTGTAGGGTACTAGGTTTAAAAGACTAATACTTCCGTTGCGATTCTTTCGTTTTCTATGACCTCCATCGAGGGAGTATTTTAATCCATGGAGGAGTGGTTCTTTTTTATCTTGTACACCATTGGCGTTAAGGTCTAGAAAGGGCAACAATGTTAATACGCCTTGGCCCATACTATGCATATTGTTAAATTGAATACGATCCGATTTTGTATGGTACAAAATGCTACCACTTGCTGCTTGGGTAGTAGAAAAATATTTCTTTGAGTGCCGCTCCGAAACTGAAAATTGAAGGTGATTTACATTGAATCTAGCACTAAAACCTAAGTAGTTTTGATTACTTGCCAGGTCACGCTCATAGAACAATCGGGCTGCTCCTAAGTTTATGATTCTCTTTTCAACGGCTAGTTTTACGGATCTTATGGTTTGGCTATTGTGTTCATATTTTAATTCTGGAATAATGGCAATTTCTGGTAAATGTTGGAGCTGCATAGATAAGTTGCTATATAGGCTTATCTGTTCACTATCTCTTAGAATAGCCGTGGTGGAAAAATTGGCATTGACCCCGTACAAAAATAAGGAAGTATGCCAGTCTAAATTGGCAACATCATATTGTGGCAGTTTTAGTTTGGCAAAAGTAAACCTGTGTAATGATGAGAATTTATTGATTTTTAATGGTAGTTGTAAAACTACTTTTTGCTTTTGTAGAACGGAATGGAGAACAGCCTTCTGATCTCTTTCATAGGCATTGTAATCTATTTGGAGCTGGGCGTTAAGAGGCATGTTTACATTTAGACTAAATTGCGAGAGTACCCCAAAATAACGAGCTGCAGAAAACAATAAATTGGAACCAAGCCTTACAGAGGAAGTGGTAAAAGGTATTGGTTTCCCCTCATTTCCTTCGCTTAGGTATTCCAGCCCTGCTCCAATGGTAATTCGGTTTCCTAATCCATAAAAGAACTGTCCTTTGAAAACATAGTTATCGCCATCATCTAAGACTTTACCCCCGTGCATCGTGTATTCCAAGGTGCCTTTTGGAATAAAGTCATATGGAATATTAATGCGTTTTTCCTGGGTTCTTTCCTCTCCCCATGGGCCAATAAATACAAAGGTTATTTTAGAATTTCCATAAATAAGAGGTATGTCAAATGAATAGGCTCCATTCTTATCAGCCCTTTGGTAATCAAGAAGATTATCATTTACATATAGTTCCACCAACCAATCCGGTTCTGTTTTGTCTTGTATCTTATAAGTACCGAACATAGTTCTTCTGATTGAAGGGGAGCTGCTTAAACTTGCACCATAAATTGGATTAAAAACGGAAGAGATAGTTGAGGGGGTAATTCGTCCAAAAACCACTTCTTTTAATGATCTAGCGGAATTGTTTACATATCGCCATCGAAAGGATTGGTGTGAAAATTCAACAGGACTTTGATTATTATAATAAAGGTTTAGCTGTGTTTCTCCTCCTAGTACTCCGGCGCCTATTCCTAGTGTAGCTGTATACCTACTTTTTCTTTCACTAATTTGGGTGCTCGTGACTGCCCAGTCCATTATGGCTCCTTCATTGATTCTTAAATGACCAGGTATAAGGGTGTCTGCAGAAATAGTAGGTGCTGTTATCCCCAGTTTTTTATATATCTGTTCCCTTTCCAATGATCTTATAAACGGTAGTTTCAGATTGGTTTTTAAACCAAGGGACATTTTACGATAATTGAAATTTAGCTGCAGACCAAAAATAGGACCAAAATTAGAAGCCTCAAGATATACGGCCTCACCTGTAATCTTAATATCGTCTGGTGCAATAGCAGTTGTCTTACCTTCAAAATATATCTCATTGGTAAGACTGTTCAGGTTATAATTATTTTCTTCTTGAATTATAAATCCAGAAATTTCTTCGAAATTTGAGGTATGTTTATTTTTGATTTTTAAGAGCTCAAAAAATTCAATTACCGGGACATAGACCTTGTAATTATCCACAATACAAAGTATGTTGTAACTGCCTAATTTTGATATTTCTAAACTAATCGGGACTATTTCTATTTCTTTTTGCTGAGCAGCGGAAGTCTGTAAGCCTATAAAGAAAAATAAAAGGATGTGCAGGAAATACAATGCCTCATTGGGAAACTTTATAATTCCAATGAATGTGCTTTGAATTATGCTTTTTAACCCCTTGGGCATTATTCATAATTAAAGGTAATGAGGAAGGATCCACTGTATGTGCCTGGGGGTGAGTTGACATTGTCTTGCACGGTGAGCGTGCCACCAAGTCTCAATCGTGTCTTATTCGGAGAAACCGTATTGACTACAAAGGGGATATGAGGGTCTGTTTCTCCAATTTCAAAGGTAATGCTACCACCATTACTACCTGTTAGGGTACTTGGACCTTGATTTATTATAGAAATATTGGTTCCTGAATATGCTTCAATATCTATCAATGCGGTATGATAAGGAGCATAACTTTCCAAATGATAAACGTTACCAGTGTTGGTAATAGTACCTGTAGAATCCATGATCAAAGTTCCTCCAGAGCCTTGTTGTGTAAGCATTCCGAAACTAAAATTTTGAATGGTTTCGACGCCAATAATTTGGGCATTTAGGGAAGAGGTTAATAGGATGCAAAGTATCCAATTACTAAGAACGAGTGCTTTTAGCTTAATAAGAATACCTTTTACCCTAATTTTCATAAGTGTGTTACACCGCATAACTGGAAGATTTATAGTTTATACACTTCTTCCAATAACTGTTGGTCCCCTTCTTTAAAAGAAATACGTAACAATCCAGTGGTAAGATCAACTCCAGTATTCATGTAAAGTGGAAGTTTTATGATCCGTTCTGTATTAGGGGTATAAACAGATACTCCGTTAATTTTTCCCACCACTGTTTTTTTAAGATTACTACCTATGTGCGTCACTTCGATATTGCCATATACAGATCTATTTCCGCTTCGATTTAGTTGAAAGGTTGCGACAGGTGATCCTTCTGTTGAAGTATCTAAGGTAAAGTTGTCTATATTCACCGTTGCATTGACAGTGCCTTTACGTATAATTATGGGAATGGTTACTCCATATATGGGGGTAAGCTTTATAGAAACATTATTTGCATTTGTTGAGGCTTTGGGTTTTTGGTTGCCATTTCTGTTGGGGTCATGACGAAAGTATAAGTGAGATCTGTATTCTCCTGGTGTTAACTCCGCACTTCTGATTAATTGCAGTTTAACTGTTTGTGATTCTTTTGGAGCCAGAACTATTTCTCTTGGAAAGAAACGGAAATTAGAATCTGCAAATTGATGACCAGCTTCTGAGCTATCTATGATATGAAATCCCCCATCCTTTTCCATTTTAATATTTAATGTAGAAATGGTATAGTAAGTGGTATCCATTCCCGTATTTGTAATATTCAATTTTTCAAATTGTTTGTGGTTGCCAAAAACAATCCTTTTTGGATATACCAACAATTCACCTTGCGCACGGCCAATGGCCGATTGTAGAAGAAAGATCAATACAAAAATAATCAGATGATTATCTAATATTATATTTTTGGAAGGATGGGGGATCATAGTTAGGTGTTTAAAAAGGCTTAATTATAATTTACGGTAACAGTTAAGTCAGCTGCATTTGTATAGACTTCGTCCGCCTGATTGGCTCCCACATTTAAAGTAGCACCTATATTTACCGTGGAAGAACCACTACCATTCAAGGTACCTTGAGTAGCTGGACTACTTATAAAGGTATCTACGGTCATAGTTGACGTTGGGCCAGACAATGTGATTGAAGAAGGCAGCGTTAAGGAATAGGTGCTATTAGCTTCACCGGTTACGGTAAATGATGCAGCCGTCGAAGCTGTTCCGCTAGTGGAGAGGGTAACACCTCCAGTTGAGCTCCTACTGCCGTCTGTCCCTAGTACAACGGTACCTGTGGTGGGTGCGGCAGCCAAAGTTCCAAAATTCATGTCTGCAGCATTAACTATACTGATTGGAGTGATAATTTCGGCCGTCGTGGAGGCTGTTGCAGAGTCTTGCGCACTAGCGGCTGTAGCAGCTAAAAATAAAGCAAATGATAAGATTCGGGAATGTTTGTTCATAGGTATTCGTTTTGGTTAATATTAATTATATCCTTATATGGCGGAGGCTGGCACATGCAACAGGGGATTGCCTGTATAGGTACTCATAGAGGTATACTTGGGCTTCGAATTCTTTACTTTTAATGAAACCTCAGGATACTTTTCAAAGAGTAAATTCATGTGCTGCTACCTCATATAAGTGGTTGTTGCATTTCAAAAGTAATTCATTACAAAGTGCATTTTTAAATTTTGGACATTCTCTTAGTAGACGGTGGATTGATAAAATAAGTGTATCAAATTAGGTCATAAGTGATCTAGTAGCAGATTGCTATTCGAGGGAGAGGCATGTGTTTGATATAGATTAAAAGCTATATTTGGTCAGAACGGGAACACCTAACTATTTTTTATCGAACTGTAAGTGCTGTAAAGGTAATTAAGATGAGGTATGTAAAAATGAGTAGACACATCAAAACATGCCCAAGTTTTATGACGTGTATTCAAAGCGGCCTCCCTATGGAGTAGGTACCAATGGGATTAAATAAGACTAATAATTTATTTTGGAATTTTGAAACCAAATGTGCTTCCGTTTCCAACTTCCGAACGAACCCAAATTTGGCCTTCTAGATTTTGAACAATTTTTTTACAGGTTGCCAAACCTAGGCCACTTCCGGAGTATGTTGTTTGATTGTGCAGTCTTTTGAAGGGCTTAAAGATGCGTTCAAGATATTCTTCTTCAATTCCAATTCCATTGTCCTTAATTTCAAAGGTCCAAGTTGTTAAAGACTCAGAGAATGAAATGTGTAACTCAGGGGTTTGATCATTTGGCTGATATTTTAATGCGTTTTCCATTAAATTCTGAAAAAGAATTGTGATGGGCACTCTGTAGGAACTAATAATAGGTAAATGAGGGACGTTTAGTTTAGGGGAGTTATTAATGGAGTGTGATGTGATTCCTTCAAATATTTCTTCAACAAGATCCTTGAGTTTTATTTGTTCTTTGTCTTGATCTAAAGTACCACTACTTGCAAAACTTAAGAGGTCTTCAATAAGACTTTTCATGCGCTCACAGCTCTCATTCATGATATTAAGGTACTTTTTATCCTTTTCATCCCATTGTCCTTCATTTTTTTTAATGATAAGCTTCAAGAATGAATCAATGCCTCTAAGAGGTGCTTTTAAGTCATGTGCGGCGGTATAGGAGAATTCTTCCATATTTTTAGAATATTCTTCCACTTTAGATTGGTAAAGTTCTAACAGTTTATTTTTATTTCTTAACTCCATTAAATAAACCACTTGCTTCGATAACTTCTGTAGGCTGTTTTTTTGTTTCTCTGTTAAGGATTTTGGTTTATTTCCTAATACGCATAGGGTTCCAACGGTAACACCGCTATGTGCGGTAAGTGGCACGCCAAAATAAAATCTATAACTTGGGTCATTGGAAACATAAGGATTTTCCTTAAACCTTTCGTCTATACTCAAGTCGGGTACTTCAAAATAAACTCCATCAGATGCAATAGCATGTTTACATATGGAATGTTCTAAGGATGTTGAATTTATATCTATTCCCAAATGGGATTTAAAAAACTGTTTGTCTTCAGCCAAAATATTTATTAATGCTATGGGAGTATTGCATATGGAAGCAGCAATAGATGTAATATCATCAAACATTTCTTCCGGAGGGGTATCTAAAATATCATAGGATTCTATGACCTTCTGTCGTAGGATTTCATTGCTAGATGTCATTGGGGGTACGTTTTTAAATTGGGTACAAAACTATTGACTTTAATTTTAATAGAACAGGACCTTAATCAATATTTTGAGGAGATATAAGGTCATTTAAATATTAGATTTGGTCTATTGTGGAATATGTCAACTACAATCTAGTAATATTCTTAAGTATTTTGAAATATTTGAAGACTTTAAACTTCAAGTAATTTAAATTTAATCAATTAGCAAAATGTAAACATTGAGCAATGGAAACAGTATTTTGTGGTCAAATTAATTTTTGTAAGAATTTTCTTAGTTTTGCAAAATTATTTTTGTACTTTATTACTTATATTCAATATTATGAAGCATAATACAGTATGTATCATCGACGATGACCCGATATTCGTTTACGGTACCAAGGTGTTGCTGAACTATAACAGAAGTTTTTGTTCCAACATAATTGTATATGAAAATGGGAAGGAAGCTTTGGATGATCTAAGGTTCATGGTAAAAACCAATGAGGCATTGCCTGAGGTCATATTTTTGGATCTGAACATGCCGGTAATGAACGGGTGGGAATTTTTGGACCAATTAAAAAAAATGGATCTAGGGAACAGGGTCGGGGTTTATGTTGTAAGTGCCTCCATTGACCATGAGGATCAAGAAAAATCAAAGGAGTATGATATGGTGATAGATTTTATAGGAAAGCCACTAACCCCAAACAAACTGAAGCAATTGTTATTGGTTGCAGAAAAGAAGGCCCATTGAACCAGTTAAAGGAGCACGCGAATTGAATTAAACCCGAGATAAATAGATAGTAGAAGCAAAAAAGCCCAAAAACGTAATGTTTATGGGCTTTTTTTTTAATCAATTAAGATCTTGTGACCGGGCTGGGGCTCGAACCCAGGACCCTCTCCTTAAAAGGGAGATGCTCTACCAACTGAGCTACCAGGTCATTATTTCAGCGCTAGCATATTGCTGTTTGCGGGTGCAAATATAAGGGCATTATTTTATTTCACAAGGCTTTTTTCGAATAAATTTATTTTTTTTTGAAATCCCCTTTATTTGAATCATTTTTACCCAAAATATTAGCATGAAAATTGTTTTGGTTGGGTACATGGGTAGTGGTAAGACCACAGTAGGTAAGGAGTTGTCCAAATATTTGGGTTTCAGGTTTTTAGACTTGGACAGTTTTATTGAGGATAAGACAGGGATGAAAATTTCAACCATTTTCAAGGAAAAAGGAGAACTTTTTTTTAGAAAATTGGAGCATCAATATTTATTGGAAGTATTGGAAAAAAATTCTGAAATTATTCTTTCCACCGGTGGAGGCACTCCATGTTATAGCGGAAATATGGATGCTATTTCCAAGTTTACCGATCATGTTTTTTACCTACGGGTGTCCATTCCGGAATTGGTAAAACGACTTTCCAAAGAAAAATCAGAAAGGCCATTGATTGCCCATATAGAGGATGCGGATCTTCCAGAATTTTTCGGGAAGCACCTTTTTGAACGTTCCCCATTCTATTCCATGGCCACGCATACCATTGCTGGCGATGGGAGCCCTGAGGACATTGCAAAGGAGATAAAATCGCTGTTACGCTAAAGAAACGGAGTCGTTCTTGGCCTTAAACTCAACCTTGATATGCTCTTGTAGGGAAGTAGACAGGGAAATGCCCTTATAATCTGCTTTGACGGGATATTTCTTATGGTTCCTGTTGACCAGTACAGCGGTCTTCAATTGTTTTAATGGGACCCTTAGAAAATGGTGCACCCCATAGATCAGTGTAGTTCCTGAGTTTAGGACATCATCTACCAAAACCACCGATTTATTGGCATACTCCTCTTCGGGCATGGAGGTCGTTACACCACTGGCTACGGGATTCTTCTTGTCCATGGAAACCTTGCAAAGTGTAATTTCTGCCTCGGTTATTTTCTGGAGTACCGTCCTGATCTTTTTTGCGAACAACAGTCCACCACCTTCAATTCCGGCCAAAATTATTTCCGGCTCTTCCACATTGGCCTCATAGATTTGATAGGCAATGCGTTTGATCTTGTGCTGAATCTGGGCGTGGGATAATATCTGGTTCTGCATTTGGTGCTTGTTTACTTTTCAAAGATAAAGAACAGTTCTTTATCTTTTCTGGGTTGAATGGAATTATGGGCCCTTTCCAATATTTTAATTTGGAAAAAGGGTCTAAATAGGGCATGGTATTCTTTTTTGTTTCCTCCAAAAGGCGGTCCAACGTCGGTCAATGGGAAATCAAAGAACAAGCCGGCGATTTTACCACCCGGCTTTAGAAGCTCTGTCATTTTTCTGACATATTCTGGGCGTTGTTCCGGGTGCAGGGCACAAAAAAAGGTCTGTTCCAGCACCAGATCAAAATTGGACTCTTCCAGATCAAAGAAATCGGCCTGGATCAATCGATCCCTTGGAAATTCGGGACAGGCTTTGGCAATATGAGCCAAGGGCTGTTCTGCCAGATCAACCACATATACATTCCGAAATCCAGATCCATGCAGGTAGATGACCTCATAGCCATTCCCTGCACCAGGGACCAAAATTTTGATCTCTTTGTTTCCCAGTTGGTCGATATATGCTTTTAATGGCGTGGAAACATGGCCTATGTCCCATTTTAATTCGCCATACCGGTATTTTTCCTCCCAGAAATCTTTAGTCAGTTTCATCTATATAGTCGTCTATGTCCCTGCGGTCTTTTTTGGTAGGCCTTCCAGTGCCTTTTTTACGGTAATAGTCTTTGGAGTATTTTAAGAGGTCGTTTTGGGCAAATGCTTCCTTAGGGGTGGTATCAACCCTGTAGATGTCCACAAGTTTGGCCCCCACGCGGTTGGGAGGGATGTCAAGAACCGTAAATTCGTAATTGATCTGGTCCTTGCGCACCACGAACTTGTCTGTGGGATAAACCTCCCGTGAGGGCTTAACCGCCTGTCCATTTATTTTGATGTGACCTTTTTTGCAGGCCTCTGTAGCGATGTTCCTGGTCTTGAAATACCGTACGCTCCAAAGGAATTTATCTACGCGCATAAACTATTGAAATTCTTTATTGTTGACTTCTACAAAAATAAGGGAAAATTGTATCTTGCGGACCTTAAAAAGAGATTCATGAGAGTAAACAGAATATTTTTACTGTTTTTATTGATAGGAATGGTGTGGTCCTGTAAAAAGGATGATGATCCTGGTTTTGAGACTATACCACCTAGGGCTTTGGATGAAGTGGCCTTGGAGAATGATGCATCCATTAAAGAATTTTTGGCGACCCATTTTTACAACTATGAGGAGTTCGCCAATCCATCCGCAGATTTCGATTATAAAATTAAAATAGACACTATCGCTGGGGAGAATGCCAACAAAACACCCTTGATGCAACAAGTGCAATCTGAAACGGTTACGGTGACCAATACCGATCTTGGTCTGGAGAGCGAACAAAGCGTTCAACATACCTACTACTACCTTATCGCAAGAGAAGGAGAAGGGGAGCGGCCTACCGTAGCGGATTCTACCTATATCAGATATGAAGGATCCCTATTGAACGGTACCGTATTTGATGGGACCGCGGATTACTCTTGGCAATACCTTCCCTTTTTTCTTAGGGGCTATTCCAGAGGGATCAGTCAAATGAAAGCGGGAGATAATATTGTAGTGAACAATGATGGTACTACAAGGATCACGAATAGCGGCATAGGCATGGTAATTATGCCTTCGGGTCTTGGTTATTTCAATCAGATACAGGGAGGAATTTCACAATACTCTCCCCTTATATTCAAATTGGATGTAGGTTTAATGGTGCCGGATACGGATTATGACAATGATGGAATTCCGTCCATTTTGGAAGATTTAAATGGCGATGGCAATCTGAACAATGACAATACCGATAGAGAGGCCGAGGTAAAGGCCAGGACCGGTTTGATCCCAAACCATCAGGATCAGGACGATGATGGTGATGGCACTCCAACGAGAGAGGAAATTATTATCGATGCCAATGGCAATATCACTTTCCCCGATACCGATGGGGATGGTATTCCTGATTATCTGGACAAGGATACAAAATAGAATGGCATATAGATCATATAAAAAAAGCCCGCTAACACTAGCGGGCTTTTTTTATGGTTGATACTTGTAATTACATTTTAAAGGATAAACTCAAAATAAGTTGGTCTGGTCTTGTGTCTATTCTATCATTAAATCTTTCAGCAGAAAGAACAGTCACCTCATTTTCGCTGAAACCTCTTTCGTATCTAAGGTCCAAGCCAAAATTGCCAAAGCTCAGTCCGGCACCAATGTTCAGGCCAACAGTTACATCGTTTTCTACGTCACCAATGGTAACCCCATCAAAATCAGTGTCCAAAATATACTGAAATGCAGGTCCGGCAAAAACATTCAAAGGGCCAACAATGTTCAAGCCAATCAACAGGGGAGCGTCCAATTTGCTCATGTCCAAGCTGTTGTTGTCGTAGTCAGATTTGGTTTTGGTATAAACCAACTCGGGTCTGAAATAGATTTTATCTCCAATTTTACCAAAGATCCCTAAATGATAACCCACATTTTTGTCCGGATTCTCATAGGCGTCTGCCGTGGAATCAAAATAATCTCCGTTACCGGCGTAGTTAAGACCCCCTTTGATACCAAATCCTGGTCCGTTTTGGGCTAATGCTGTAGCTCCGATCAAAGCAAAAAATGCAACTAAAACTGTTTTTTTCATAATGTGTCCTTTTTAATTAGAATACGTTGCGCAATTAAGGCACAACTCTGTTAATAGTTTGACTTAAAAAGAATTTATCTTAACACGAAAAAGTGTGTTGATGGCACAAAAAAACCGCTAAATAATCCCTCTATTTCTAGTTGGTGATCATAGCAGTTTAGTTGTTTTATGTTCCACAGTTTTCGCCGTTTTCCATGTTTGGAATCCTCTTCTCCCTATAGGGGCATTTGATTATTTTCTTTTTAACACACCTACAACGGCTTTTTCAATGGCTTTATTGTTCAATCCGTATTTTTCCATCAATTCTTCTGGCGTACCACTTTCGCCAAAGGTATCCTGGGTGGCCACAAACTCTTGAGGTGCGGGATGGTTAAGAGTCAGGGTTCTGGCAACACTTTCTCCCAGTCCGCCCAAGAAATTGTGCTCTTCACAGGTAACGACACATCCTGTTTTTTTGACGGATTTTAAAATGGCCTCTTCATCCAACGGCTTTATCGTATGGATGTTGATTACCTCGGCAGAAATGCCCTGGGCCTCTAATGCTTCAGCGGCAATTAGGGCTTCCCAGACCAAATGGCCCGTTGCAATAATGGTAACATCGGTACCCTCATTGAGCATTAAGGCTTTTCCTATTTCAAATTTCTGGTCGGCCGGGGTGAAATTGGCTACTTTGGGTCTCCCGAATCTCAAATATACCGGGCCTTCATGTTCGGCTATGGCTATGGTCGCTGCTTTGGTCTGGTTGTAATCACATGGGTTGATGACCACCATTCCGGGTAGCATTTTCATTAAACCGATATCTTCCAATATTTGGTGCGTGGCTCCATCTTCTCCAAGGGTTACCCCGGCATGGGAAGCACAGATTTTTACGTTCTTGTCCGAATAGGCAATGGATTGTCTGATCTGGTCATAAACCCTACCTGTGGAAAAGTTGGCGAAGGTACCTGTAAAAGGTATTTTTCCCCCGATCGTCAATCCAGCAGCGATTCCCATCATATTGGCTTCGGCAATTCCGATTTGAAAAAAACGCTCAGGATTCTCCTCAATGAATGTCTCCATTTTTAAAGAGCCCACCAAATCCGCACAAAGGGCAACCACATTGGGGTTTGTTCTTCCCAACTCTGTCAACCCGGCACCGAATCCGCTTCTTGTATCGTTTTTTCCTTGATCTATATATTTTTTCATCGTAGTTTTTTCTTTAGAATGGTGCCATATGGTCACCTGTTTGTGTAAAAGTTTGGATAAGATTAATAGTCCCCCAAAGTTTCAGGGTTCTGTGCAAGGGCCGTTGCCAACTGTTCGTCATTGGGTGCCTTCCCGTGCCACGCATGGGTGTACATCATAAAATCTACGCCATGACCCATAATGGTGTGTAAAAGAATACAAACAGGTTTTCCTTTGCCTGTTCTACTCTTCGCGTCCTTTAAGCCGTTGATAATGGCTTCCAAGTTGTTCCCTTCCTTAACTTCCAACACATCCCATCCAAAAGCCTCAAACTTTTTCTTAAGGTCGCCCATGGGCATTACATCATCGGTAGCCCCATCGATCTGTTGTCCATTGTAATCAATGGTGGCAATGATATTGTCCACCTTCTTGCCTGCGGCATACATGATGGCTTCCCAGTTCTGACCTTCCTGAAGTTCGCCGTCCCCGTGTAGGGTATAAACCAATTTGGAATCCTTGTTCAATTTTTTGGCTTGTGCGGCACCCAAGGCAACCGACATACCCTGACCTAGAGAACCTGAGGCAATCCGTACTCCTGGGAGTCCTTCATGGGTGGTAGGATGGCCCTGCAAACGGGAATCGATCAATCTAAATGTGTTCAATTCGTCCACGGGAAAATATCCCTTTCGTGCCAACACACTGTAATACACAGGAGAAATATGCCCATTGGATAAAAAGAAAAGATCTTCCCCAATTCCATTCATATCAAACCCTGGTTTCAATTCCATAATCTCATGGTACAAAGCCACGAAAAATTCCGTGCATCCCAAAGAGCCTCCAGGGTGTCCTGAGTTCACTTTATGTACCATCCGTACAATGTCCCTACGTGTTTGTACCGTAATATCCTGTAATTCTTGTGTTGTTGGCATTTCTTATGTTGTTTTATAGTTTCCAAAAGTAAACGCTATCTTTTGCGTATACAAGTATGAATTGTTATATTTTGTTAACCGTCAGGACCATGGGTGAACTTTATTTTTTTGTTAAGGACATTTGAGGCTTAGTTGATTATATTTGCCGTCTTAAACGAAGATTTGGAATTTACATTATTACATACAGACCCCAAGAGTAAGGCACGTGCCGGTAAGATGGTGACAGACCATGGAACTATTGAGACACCCATTTTTATGCCCGTTGGTACGGTAGCCTCTGTTAAAGGAGTCCATCAAAGGGAATTAAAGGAGGAGATCAATCCGGATATCATTCTTGGAAACACCTATCATTTATATCTAAGACCCAAGACACAAATTCTGGAACAGGCCGGTGGCTTGCACAAATTTATGAATTGGGACAGGAATATTTTGACCGATAGCGGCGGATACCAGGTATATTCCCTTTCCGATAATCGCAAGATCAAAGAGGAAGGAGTTAAATTTAAGTCGCACATAGATGGTTCTTACCATGTGTTTACCCCAGAAAACGTCATGGAAATACAGCGCACCATTGGGGCAGACATTATTATGGCCTTTGACGAGTGCACACCTTATCCCTGTGATTACAATTACGCCAAAAGGTCCATGCACATGACCCATAGGTGGTTGGAGCGTTGTTTGACTCATTTGGATAAAATCCCTTTCAAATATGGATACTCACAAGCATTTTTTCCTATTGTCCAGGGGTCTACCTATAAGGACCTCAGGAGACAGTCGGCAGAGTATATTGCCGGAGTAGGAGCAGTCGGGAATGCCATTGGTGGCCTGTCGGTTGGTGAGCCTGCCGAGGAAATGTATGCCATGACAGAGGTGGTTACCGAAATTTTGCCGGAAGATAAGCCCCGTTATCTTATGGGCGTGGGCACTCCCATCAATATTTTGGAGAATATAGCTTTGGGAATTGATATGTTCGATTGTGTGATGCCCACGCGAAATGCCCGTAACGGTATGTTGTTTACCGCCCATGGTACCATCAATATAAAGAATAAAAAATGGGAGGCTGATTTTTCCCCAATAGACGAAATGGGGATCACCTTTGTGGATACCGAATACACCAAGGCCTATTTGAGACATTTGTTTGCTGCCAATGAATATTTGGGAAAACAAATAGCCACAATACACAACCTAGGATTTTATCTTTGGTTGACCCGTGAGGCGAGAAAGCATATTTTAGCAGGGGATTTTTATGAGTGGAAAAATATCATGGTAAAACAAATGGATAAGAGACTGTAATGTTGACCATACTGGATAAATACATATTGAAGCGATATCTGGCAACCTTTACCGTAATGTTGTTGCTTTTTATTCCCATTGGGATCATGGCCAACCTTGCGGAACAGATTGGTAAGATGATAGATAACGAGGCGCCCTTGAACGAGATCGCTTTTTATTATCTAAACTTTACCATCTACATTGGGAGTCTTTTGTTTCCGATCTTTTTATTTTTATCCGTCATCTTCTTTACCTCAAAATTGGCCAATAACACAGAAATTGTGGCCATTCTCAGTTCGGGGGTTTCCTATGGTAGGTTCCTGAGGCCCTATTTTATTGGAGCTACCATTATTGCGGTCATCATGTTCGTAATGGGGATGTTTATAGTTCCCAACGCCAGTAAGGGTTTTAACGAGTTTAAATACAAATACCTCAAAAAGGGCAAACAGGATAGGATCACCAGTAATATTTTCAATCAATTGAATGAAAATGATTTTATTTACGTGAGCAGTTTTGATCCTGCCAGACAACGCGGGTATAACTTCACTCTGGAACATTTTAACGATAAGGATCAGCTGGAGTATAAAATATCGGCGGGCAATATCAGATGGAAGGAGAAGGATAGTGTTTATGAACTCACCTCCTATACGAAAAGAAAACTGGTCAATAACAAGGAAGTCGTGGAGACCAAACGCAAATTGGATACCATCTTCAATTTTAAGATAGATGACCTTACCCCTGTATCCTACATTGCGGAAACCAAAAATTTATTTGAGCTGAACAGTTTTATTGAGGACCAACGTAAAAAGGGGGCCTCCAATATCAATAGTTATATTCTGGTAAAGTACAAGCGCTGGGCACTTCCTGTCACGGCATTTATATTGACGGTGATTGCGGTTGCGGTATCTGCGGCCAAGCGCAGGGGAGGTATGGGTGTTAATCTGGCTTTTGGGATCGGGGTAGCCTTTATCTACATCTTTTTTGATAAGGTCTTTGGTACCTTGGCCGAGCAGTCGGGTTTTTCTCCATTGTTGGCCGTCGTCTTGCCCAATGTTGCCTTTGGTATTGTAGGATTTTATCTGCTGCAGAATGCCAAACGATAAACTCAAGAATTACCTTCACCTTCATTTTATTGTATTTATATGGGGGTTTACGGCCGTATTGGGCAAACTGATTACCGTGGATGCCCTGCCCTTGGTGTGGTACCGAATGTTTATGGCTTCGGGATTGATCATGCTGTATATCGCATATAAAAAATTCTCGCTTCGGGTGCCCACCAAGACCCTGATCATACTCATCATTGCCGGGGTTGTCATAACCCTGCACTGGATTACCTTTTTTAAGGCAATCAAAGTGTCCAATGTTTCGGTTGCCTTGGCCACAATGTCCACAGGGGCCTTTTTTACGGCCCTGTTGGAACCGATCTGGTACGGTAGAAAAATTGTGTGGTATGAAATCCTCTTTGGGATTATTGTCATGTTGGGACTTTACCTTATTTTCAATGTGGAAGCTACCTATATTGAAGGCATTGTGCTGGCCCTTATTTCCGCACTCCTTTCGGCCACCTTCTCCCTGATCAACGGGAAACTTATTCAAAAGGAAAGACCGTCCGTCATTTCCATTTACGAAATGGCCAGTGGGGTGCTTTTCTTGTCCATCTACCTCTTTTTTAGTGGAAGCTTTACCCAAGAGTTCTTTCAGCTTTCCTCCAATGATTGGATGTACATTTTTATCTTGGCCTCCTTTTGCACGGCCTACGCCTTTATAGCCTCGGTCAAGGTGATGAAATTCATAACGCCGTATACGGTAATGTTGACCATTAATTTGGAACCGGTGTACGGAATTATCTTGGCTTTTATTATCTTAGGGGAAAGTGAGAAAATGGATCCGTTGTTTTATATTGGAGCATTGGTCATTCTTTCCACGGTAATTGCCAATGGCATTTTAAAGAACTGGACAAGGTTAAAAAGTAGAAGAGTTCGCTAAGGTTCTCCTTTAAAGTTTTATATTTGTCTGCTTTTATAATTTAAACTGTAGTTTCATGGAGTATTTGGATTTTGAACTTCCGATCAAAGAACTTGAAGAACAATTAGATAAGTGCATGATTATTGGTAAGGAGAGCGACGTTGACGTAACGGAGACCTGCAAGCAAATAGAGAAAAAGCTTTCCGAAACCAGAAAAGAAATCTACAAAAACCTTACTGCATGGCAGAGGGTACAACTTTCCAGACATCCAAACAGACCCTATACACTCGATTATATCAATGCCATTTGTGGTGATTCATTTTTGGAACTCCACGGCGATAGAACGGTAAAGGATGACAAGGCCATGATTGGTGGTCTTGGAAAAATTGGTGACCAGAGTTTTATGTTCATTGGCCAACAAAAAGGATACAATACAAAGACTAGACAATACAGGAACTTTGGGATGGCCAATCCCGAAGGCTATAGAAAGGCTTTGCGATTGATGAAGTCTGCAGAAAAATTTGGTGTACCTGTGGTTTGTCTGATCGATACTCCCGGTGCCTATCCTGGAATTGAAGCGGAAGAGCGCGGACAAGGAGAGGCCATTGCCAGGAATATTTTGGAAATGACCCGTTTGAAAGTTCCGATCATTGTTTTGATTATTGGTGAGGGAGCTTCTGGTGGTGCTTTGGGAATAGGTGTTGGTGATAAGGTATTGATGTTGGAAAATACGTGGTATTCTGTAATATCCCCAGAATCGTGCTCATCCATCCTATGGAGAAGCTGGGAATACAAGGAACAAGCGGCAGAATCCTTAAAATTGACTTCTACGGATATGAAAAAGTTGAAACTTATTGATGAGGTGGTCAAGGAACCGGTAGGTGGTGCCCACGCCAATAGGGAGAAGACTTTTGAAATAGTAAAAAATAAAATTGCCTCTCATTATGAGGAGTTGAAAAAGTTATCACCAAAAGATTTGGTAAATGCCCGTATGGATAAATATGCCAATATGGGTGTCTTTAACGGCTAATAAGCCCGTTTAAAAAACTTTCTTAAAATCTGGAGGATTCAAACTCCAGATTTTTTTCGTTATCAACACAATTTCGTAACTTATCAACAGCCATTTTGTTAACTAATGGTGGACATCCTATGACCTTAATCATTGTTAACTAAAGGTTAAATAGCATACTTTAGCACCCATGGAAAAACCAAGTCCGATTGCCGGTCGTAAAATAGACCAGTCTGCATTAATCAACCTGGAGAGAGGTAAAATACCTCCTCAAGCCGTTGATTTAGAGGAAGTTGTTCTCGGAGCGATGATGATAGATAAAAAAGGTGTCGATGAGGTAATAGACATTCTGCACCCTGATGTGTTCTACAAAGACGCACACCGATTTATCTACGAGGCCATCTTCAAACTGTTCGAGACCTCTGAGCCAGTGGATTTATTAACCGTTTCTTCCCAATTGAAGAAAGACGGTAAATTGGAGGTTGCCGGAGGCGACTTTTATCTGGTGAAACTTACGCAAAAGGTGGCTTCCTCGGCCCATATTGAGTTCCATGCGCGTATTATCCTTCAAAAATATATTCAACGCAGTCTGATCAAAATTTCCAGTGAGATCATACAGGAAGCCTATGAAGATGCCACGGATGTTTTTGATCTTTTGGATACTGCAGAGGCCAAATTATACGATGTTACCCAAGGAAATTTAAAACGTTCCGCCGAGACTGCCCAGAATTTGGTGATCCAGGCGAAAAAGAGGATTGAAGAGATTGCCAATAAGGAAGGGCTCAGTGGCGTGCCTTCCGGATTTGATAAATTGGATAAATTGACCTCTGGATGGCAACCGAGTGATTTGATCATTGTGGCAGCCCGTCCGGGTATGGGTAAAACGGCCCTGACCTTGTCCATGGCAAGGAATATGGCGGTAAATTCCAATATTCCCGTAGCCTTTTTCTCTTTGGAGATGTCCTCGGTACAATTGATCACCCGTCTGATTTCCTCAGAAACCGGACTCTCTTCTGAAAAGTTGAGAACCGGTAAGTTGGAAAAGCACGAATGGGAGCAATTGAACGTAAAAGTTAAGGCATTGGAAAGTGCCCCCTTATTTATAGATGATACCCCGTCCCTTTCTATTTTCGACCTTAGGGCGAAAGCAAGACGATTGGCCTCCCAGCACGGCATCCGAATGATCGTTATCGATTATTTGCAGTTGATGACCGCAGGAGGTAGCCAAAAAGGGGGGAACAGGGAACAGGAAATATCTACCATTTCCCGTAACCTCAAGGCTTTGGCCAAAGAATTGAACTGTCCCGTTATTGCACTATCGCAGTTATCCCGTGCCGTGGAGACCAGGGGAGGAAGTAAGAGACCAATCCTTTCGGATCTTAGGGAATCTGGAGCTATTGAGCAGGATGCGGATATTGTGGCCTTTATCTATCGCCCTGAATATTACAAGATAGACGAATGGGATGATGATGAGCGTACCCCAACCGCTGGGCAAGGTGAATTTATTGTTGCCAAGCACAGGAATGGTGGTCTGGAGAACATTCGATTGAAATTTATTGGACAGCTAGGTAAATTTGACAACCTGGATGATTTCGATTCTCCTTTCGAATTCCAATCAAAAATGAATGCCAACGAAGATAATCCGTTTATAACCAAAAATTTACCAAATGCCGATGAAGCCTTTGGAAGTTCTATGAACGATGATATGGATATGGATGACAGTGAGGTCCCATTTTAAAAATAAATACATGAAAATACCTTCTCGACTTGTCTCGAGAGGGTGTTTGATGTTCTTTTTGTTCTTTTCCTTCATCGTCTCTGCATCCAATATCCTAATTCCCATGGATGCTGACAGCCAGAAAAATCATTTAAAAGCTTACGGAATTACCTATTGGGTGCTCACCAAACAACAAAAGGTGCAGTGGTTGTTGAACTATAGGGGAGGATCTTTTCTGTTGCCCGATGGGGACAATATCCGCAAGGAATGCCAGATTAGGGGGGTTTCCTTTGAAATAATTTCGGATGCCCAGGCAGAGGCTATCTTGGATGAAATAAGCAGTCCTTCAAAGAATCAAGAAGCCGTTATTTTGGAAAAAGCACCCAAAATTGCCGTTTATTCCCCCAAGGAAAATTTGCCCTGGGACGATGCCGTGACCATGGTGCTTACCTATGCCGAAATTCCCTACGAAACCATTTATGATGAAGAGGTCCTCAACAATAAATTGTTGTTGTACGATTGGCTGCACCTGCACCATGAGGATTTTACGGGCCAATACGGTAAATTTTACGCAGCATATAGGGCGGCCCCTTGGTATTTGGAAGGCAAGGAACAGGCAGAGGCCCTCGCGGCAAAATTGGGATACTCCAAGGTTTCTGAGGAAAAAAGAGCTGTGGCCAATGCCATACGTAATTATGTGATTGGGGGCGGATTCATGTTTGCCATGTGCTCCGCTACAGATAGTTTTGATATAGCCCTTGCGGCAGACGGTGTGGATATTTGTGAGCCCATGTTCGATGGTGACCCTTCTGATGCCAATTACCAAAGTAAATTGGATTTTAGCAGAACCTTCGCCTTTACCAATTTTACGCTGGAACGGAGTCCATTGCAGTACGAATTCTCTTCCATAGATATGACCACAAAAAGGGGCATGGTGCCCAAGGAATCCGATTATTTTTCACTGATGGAATTCTCGGCAAAATGGGACCCGGTTCCTACCATGTTGTGCCAGAACCACACCTCCCTGGTCAAGGGTTTTATGGGGCAGACCACGGCATTTACCAGAAATGAAATAAAACCAACGGTGATGGTTTTGGGGGAGAACAGGATAAATGGAGAAGCCCGCTACATCCACGGAATCAAAGGGAAGGGATTTTTTACTTTTTATGGCGGACATGACCCAGAGGATTATCAGCACAGGGTAGGGGATCCCAAAACGGAACTGGAACTGCATCCAACCTCACCTGGCTACCGTTTGATCTTGAACAATGTTTTGTTTCCTGCCGCCCAGAAAAAGAAACAGAAAACCTAATCCTATCTTTGGGCAAGTAGTTGTTCCAAGATGTGCTCTACGCCGTTTTCGTCATTACTTTTAGTCCTGTAATTAGCGGCTTGCAGAACGTTTGGATGCGCATTGGCCATAGCGAAACTATAATCTGCCAAAGCCAACATTTCCAGATCATTGTTATAATCCCCAAAAACCAAGGTTTCTGCTCTTGATATATTATGTCTTTTTTGAACTTGTTCCAGAGCAAAGCCTTTGTGGGCGTTTAGATGGGAAAGATCCAACCAGTTTTCTCCTGATATCTTGACTTTTAAATCAGATTCCAAATGTTTTACAGAGGGGTAAATGAATTTTTCGGAGCTTTCAAAATGGTATACAGCTACCTTTAAGACCTCCCCATCATAGGTAGAAATATCATCCATGACCGTATATTCAGAATAATACTCCTTTAACTTGCTCAAGAATTTGTCAGAATTGCCATTGAGGTAGGCATTTTTTTTACCACAAAGGACGGCATGGGCCCCATGGGCACTGTCAAGGGATTTTAAGATGGTATCGATCGATTTTTTTTCCAATGGAGTGGAAAGTAGTTCTTGGTCTTGTTGCATGGCAAAACCACCATTTTCCGCAATAACGATGATTTCATTCTTAATGGGATTCAACTTGTGTACAATACTGTTGTACTGTCTTCCACTTGCGGCAACAAAAAGGATATTTCTTTTTTTTAACTCTTCATAAAGTTCAAAGAAACGGTCGCTCACCTGATGGTCGGAATTTAAAAGTGTTCCGTCCATATCTGTAACCACCATTTTTATTTTTGATAAATCCATTGCAATATCCATTTTAGGATGCAAAGGTATTTCTTCTATGGGTAATTGTAGGGAATTGAAAAGTTAAGTTTGTGGTATTTTTGTAATATCATTGAGCATTGCCATCTTTGTGGCATAGGAAAAATAAAATAGGATGGAGTTTTATCAAACAGAATTGCGCTTGTCTCCCTATAAGAGGGGTTTTCATTTGATCACGGATGAAATCATCAATGCCATTCCTGAAATAAAAGGAATCAAAATGGGGATGTTGCAGGTGTTCATTAAACATACTTCGGCAAGCCTCACAATCAATGAAAATGCCGATCCTACGGTACGAATCGATTTTGAAAGCCATATGAATGTCATGGTACCGGAAAATGCACCATATTACAGGCATGATTACGAAGGTTCCGATGATATGCCTGCTCATATCAAGGCCTCCCTTATGGGGGCTTCGGTACAGATTCCTATTACCAATGGAAGATTGAATATAGGAATTTGGCAAGGAGTCTATCTTTGTGAACATCGGAACCGTGCTGGGGGTAGGATGTTGGTGGTTTCTGCCTTTGGAAATTGACAGGAGCCCTAAATATTCCTAAATTGAAATAATTATGAAAAGATTGGAAAATGGGAACTAAGGAGGATATCTTAAATAAAATTCAAATTTTAATTACCAATCACTATAAAACCCCGGAGGAGGCCTTTGCCTTCTTTGACAAGGATGGTGATGGCAAACTGACCAAGGGTGAGATTGTGGAGCTGTTGAAAAAAGCAGAGATCAGTGGTTTTATCCGTGGCATGGTATCATCAAAATTGGTCGAGGGATACGATAAAAATAGGGATGAATTAATAGATTGGTCTGAGTTTAAACAGGCCATAGCCAAAATAAAGTAATAGAGATTCGTAAAGGTCAGGACAAAAAAAATCCGATTCAAATGAATCGGATTTTTTATAAGCGAGATATATTGTTAATGTTACTTTATTTTATTCACAACAGCCTTAAAAGCTTCTGGGTGGTTCATCGCCAAATCGGCCAAAACCTTACGGTTTAGGTCAATGTTGTTGGCTTTGATTCTACCCATAAACTGAGAGTAAGACATTCCGTGCAATCTAGCACCTGCGTTGATACGGGTGATCCATAGGGAACGGAAAGTTCTTTTCTTGTTTCTACGGTCTCTGTAAGCATATAACATTGCTTTTTCAACCGCATTTTTGGCTACTGTCCAAACGTTTTTACGTCTTCCAAAGTAACCTTTGGCTTGCTTCATCACTTTTTTTCTTCTAGCGCGTGAAGCAACTGAATTTACTGATCTTGGCATAATTTTGAATTTTTTTGTAGTAGGCGTTCTGAATAAATTTCAAAATCTTTTAATGGCCTAACTCCAGGGTTAATAATAATTACCGAAAGAATCGATTACTTTAAACGTAATTGTTCTTTAATGCTGTTAACATCCGCCTCGTGAACTAAAGTAGAGTGGGTTAACGCAAGCTTGCGCTTTTTAGACTTCTTCGTTAGAATGTGGCTCTTAAAAGCGTGCTTTCTTTTGATTTTACCTGTACCGGTAAGCTTAAAACGCTTTTTGGTACTGGATTTTGTTTTCATCTTAGGCATCTTGTTCCTATTTATGGTTTATCTCGCTTATTATCTTTACTGTTGTTCTCTATACATGAGTTCCAACAGGTATTTTATTATGCTATGGTAATTGAAAATAAAGAAATAAAATTCTTGTTATTTCTTTGTTTTTGGAGCAATGAACATGGTCATACGCTTTCCTTCCAACCTGGGCATCTGTTCTACTTTTCCAAGCTCTTCCAATTCGGAGGCCAGTTTCAGTAATAAGATCTCACCTTGATCTTTATATACAATGGATCTACCTTTAAAGAAGACATAAGCTTTTAGCTTAGCGCCATCCTTTAAGAATTTTTCGGCATGCTTCTTTTTGAACTCATAATCATGATCATCGGTCTGTGGACCAAATCTGATTTCCTTTACCACTACCTTGGTGGCTTTGGCCTTCATGACCTTTTCCCTTTTCTTCTGTTCGTAAAGAAACTTCTTGTAATCCGTAATTTTACATACGGGTGGATCTGCTTTTGGAGAAATCTCCACTAAATCCAATTCTAATTCTTCAGATTTTGCTAGTGCGTCCTTTAAAGAGTAAACGCCCACTTCAACATTGTCACCAACCAAACGTACATTCTGGGCAGTAATAGACCTATTGATGTTGTGCGGATTCTTATTTTCTCTTCTAGGCTGTGGCCTAAATCTTTTTCGTATTGCTATGGCTAATAAATTTTAGTTAAACATTAATTTTTTAAAACGACTTTAAGGTACTATTTATTTCATTAGTAACCAAGTTGGCGAAGTCTGTTAAGGAAATAGAGCCTAAATCTTCGCCTCCATGCCTTCTAACAGAAATCGTATTTTCCTGTTCCTCATTATCTCCTACGATCAGCATAAACGGTATCTTGTTCATTTCTGCCTCCCGTATTTTCTTGCCAACAGTCTCGCTTCTCTTGTCTACAAGGGCGCGAATTTCGTGATTTTCTAGGGAATTTAAAACTTTTTGGGCATATTTTTCATGCTTCTCACTAATGGGCAGTACAATAGCTTGTTCCGGGATCAGCCATAATGGGAAATTTCCTCCGGTGTGTTCCAATAATAAGGCTATGAATCTTTCCATACTTCCAAATGGGGCACGGTGGATCATGACAGGTCGGTGCAGCTCATTGTCACTTCCTTTATAGGTAAGGTCAAATCGCTCTGGTAGGTTGTAATCTACCTGAATGGTTCCCAACTGCCAGTTTCTTCCAAGGGCATCTTTGACCATAAAATCGAGCTTGGGACCGTAGAATGCGGCTTCTCCGCTTTCAATCACAAAATCAAGACCTTTGTCTTTGGCGGCGTCAATGATGGCATTTTCCGCTTTTTCCCAATTTTCAACGGAGCCAATGTACTTTTCCGGGGTGTTGAGATCCCTTACAGATACCTGGGCGGTGAAATTGCCGAAGCCCAAGGAGCCCAATACATAAAGGGTAAGGTCAATCACGTTTTTAAATTCTTCCGCCAATTGGTCCGGGGTACAGAAAATATGGGCGTCATCTTGGGTGAAACCACGAACCCTGGTTAGGCCGTGTAATTCACCACTTTGTTCATACCTATATACTGTACCAAATTCAGCATACCTTTTGGGAAGTTCACGGTAACTGAAAGGTTTGGTGTTGTAAATTTCACAGTGGTGAGGACAGTTCATGGGTTTCAATAAAAACTCCTCATCCGCCTTTGGTGTTTTTATGGGCTGAAAGCTGTCTTCTCCATATTTGGCGTAATGTCCAGAGGTCACGTAAAGTTCTTTTTGTCCTATATGTGGGGTCACCACCATTTCGTATCCTGCCTTCTTTTGTGCTTTCTTCAGGAAGTTCTCCAAGCGCTCCCTAAGGGCAGCACCTTTTGGCAGCCATAAAGGAAGGCCTTGGCCAACTTTTGCGGAAAAGGTAAATAACTCCAGTTCCTTGCCCAATTTTCTGTGATCGCGTTGCTTGGCCTGCTCCAATAGCTCCAGGTATTCGGTTAGTTCCTTTTGTTTTGGAAAGGAGATACCGTATACGCGGGTCAATTGCTTGTTGTTCTCGTTTCCTCTCCAATAGGCACCGGCAACACTCAATATCTTAATGGCTTTGATGATCCCTGTATTTGGGATGTGTCCCCCTCGGCATAGATCCGTGAAGGTATCGTGGTCGCAAAAAGTGATGGTGCCGTCCTCAAGGTTTTCTATAAGCTCCACCTTATATTCATTCCCTTGTTTCTTGTATGAAGCCAGGGCTTCTTCCTTGGTTACCGAGCGCATTTTGTAATCGTGCTTGCCACGGGCTATTTCAAGGGCCTTTTTTTCTATTTCCGGAAAGTCCTTTTCGGAGATACTGCGGTCCCCAAAATCTACGTCGTAATAAAATCCGTTATCAATGGCCGGACCTATGGTCAATTTAATGCCAGGGTACAATTCTTCCAAGGCTTGTGCAACAACGTGAGAGGTAGAATGCCAAAAAGCTTTCTTTCCTTCCTTGTCGTTCCATGTGTATAAAGTAAGGGTGCCGTCCTCGTTCAAGGGGGTCACTGTTTCTACGATGGTATCATTGTATTTTGCGGAGATGACATTTCTCGCCAATCCCTCGCTGATTCCTTTGGCCACATCCATGGGGGAACTCCCCGTTGCATGTTCTTTTATTGTTCCGTCTGGTAGTGTAATCTTGATCATCCCGAAAATAGTTATAAGCGACAAAGATAGGGTCATCAAAAATACTTTCCATAACATTTTAAAGACTTTTTAATGAGGATTTGTGAATTCTAAATGCAATACATGGGAGTGTGTTTGGTAAAACTTGATTTGGTATTAAGAATCGGTAAACAAGTGAGTAGGTTGTGCTATAAAATATTTTAATGTAAAAAATTATTTTTAAAACGTTAAATCAACGTTAACAATTAATTTTCCTGGGTTTTCAGAATGTCAATAAGATAATTTTTGACCTTAATTATTGATATACTGTAAATTAAATGTGTTAAAAATTGTTAGTATGTAAATATTAATTATATATTTGAGCAAGCGTATTAAATACGTTTAATAAATAATATTAATAAAAATACTTCCTGAGACATGAAGAATATCAAAGAATTACCAGCAAACGAGGCTACTGCTATTGTCTGCCGTCTAGGAGGAAATAACAGTATCGTGCAGTGTCGTATACTTACATTTTGTATTTTATTTTTGATGACTGTGATCCCTTGCATTGCACAAGAAGTAGAATTGGGGCAGAAGGAGCAGGATAGTTACCGGGCATTTGGTGCTGGTGCACATTTAAAGAACATGCATTTATGGCATGGTTTCGTTGTTCACCCAGGTGCTATTATAGCGACTAATTTGGAATTTAACTCACGAAACAGGAAGTTTACTTTTGGTGTATGGGGTGGAGCAAGCTTTACAAGTATCGATGTGATCAATAAAGAAACGGGGGAGAATGTAAGTGCCCATTATAAGGAATTCTCAATATATACAGTGTATCGTTTTTCGGATAATTTTTTTGTTGAAGCTGTTACGCATAACAATTATACCGGTGTGGAGGAAAGAGGTGATGTATTGCATTACTGGAGTTATGATAAGACACAGGGATATAATTTTGTGGATATTAACTTTGGGTATAACATTACACCTAAAACCTTGTTGTATTTGGCTACAATTGTGGGAGGAGGTTCTGGGGATTATGAAGTCCAGGAAGATGGGTCCCTTAAGGATTCTTGGACACACTATTTTGAAATAAAAAGTATGGTCTGGGAGAAAGAAGATTCTAGCTTTTCTCTTTTTGCCGGCGGTGCCTGGTCCTTTATAACAGATAAAACATTTTATACAGAAGGTATGGGGAATGTAATAAATATAGGTGCGACCTATAGTAAAAAAATTAAGTTCGGAAACTATACTGCGCCTGTAGAGCTTACTGCAATGTGGAATCCTGAAAAAGAGAAAACCGTTCTTCAGTTAGATTTTACGATTTTATAGAAAAACTTGTTCAGTGCAAAATCAGTTGAAATATAACATAAACTAACGCTATTAATTATGAAAGCATTAATCCAGAATGTATTAAAATTTGCCAAACCCATCGTGGGGCTAGCATTAATTTTCAATCTGTCTAGTTGTATTGATCAAAAAAAATCTACCGGTGAATCCGGTAATTCTGAAGATGACACAAGTGAAGTTTTTGAAAGTAAAATCGATTTAACCGGAAAAAAGATAGGGTATTGTACTCCGTCCCTTAATGCGCCATATTACCAAGCGCTCTTTCAAAGCATAAAATCCACCACAGAAAAAAACGGCATGATATTCTTGTCGGCCGACGGGCAGGACGATATTAACAAGCAGGTTGCTGCGGTTGAAGATCTAATTACCAAGGGTGTAGATGTCTTATTGCTGAACCCTAAAGATCCAGATGCATTGGTTGGGGCCACTAAATTGGCCAAAGCGGCGGGGATACCGGTATTTATCATAGACAGTTCTATAAATCCCGAAGCAGATTATGTGACCACTGTTCAATCCAACAACCTGGCCAATGGTGAGTTGGCAGGTGAGTGGCTTGCTAAAAAATTTGGGAGCAAAAAAATGAATATAGCCTTATTGAGTGGTAATGCCGGAAACCCTGTGGGCAGGACACGTAAACAAGGGTTGTTGCAAGGTATTGCAGAAGAACAATTGCGAAGTTTGGGCTATATAGACCTAGATGTTAGAACGCAAGCCTATACCGATTGGTCATATGCAGGAGGCCTGAAAGCAATGGAAGATATATTGGTGGCCCACCCAGATATCAATGTTGTGATTACCGAATCAGATGTTTGTGTATTAGGGGCCATTAAGGCCATTGCTCAAGCGGGAAAAACAGATGACATATTAATAGTAGCAGGAGCTGATGGTCAAAAAGAGGCCATTAAATATATTATGGATACAGATTTTTATGGTTGTACTGCCATGAACAGTCCCGTGCAAATAGGTAGAAATGCCGTTGAATATGCTGTACAGTATATGAATGGTAAAACAGATTTTCCTAAGACTTCATATACTCCACCACTCTTGATTACCAAGGAAAACGCTTCTAAATACTATAATCCAAAGGCATTGTTTTAATTGCTTTAAATTAATTGATATGCAAAATTCAAAACAAGAGTACCGATTGGAGATGACTGGAATATCAAAAAGTTTTGGTGTTGTTTCGGTCTTGGATAATGTAAATTTAAAGGTAAAACCTGGTGAAATCCATGCCTTGCTTGGTGAAAACGGCGCAGGAAAATCTACCTTGATAAAGATTCTTAGTGGGGTTCATCAAAAAGACGGGGGTAAAATAACTTTGGACGGTGTAGAGATAGATCCAAAAAATACTCACGAAGGGCAAGAATTGGGAATCAATGTGGTATATCAAGAGTTATCCTTGGTTAAAGATTTGTCCGTTGCCGAGAATATTTATCTGCATAAGCTAGGGGCCAACAAATTTTGGATGAACTGGAAAAAGCTTACTGAGGATGCGCAGGAGTTAATTGATTCTTTGGGCTTCAAAATCGACGCATCAGCCAAAGTCAGAAGCTTGAGTATTGTTCAAAAGCAAGTGGTTGAAATTGCAAAGGCTATATCAGAAGACACCAAGGTTTTGGTATTGGATGAGCCAACTACTGTTTTTGATCCAACCGATACACAGAAATTATTTGACAATCTCTTCAGGTTAAAGGAACAGGGTATTTCCATTATTTACATCTCACACCATTTGGATGAAATTTTCAAAATAGCAGATTCCGTCACCGTGCTCAGGGATGGTGTTGATACGGGAAGTATGTCCATTGAGGAAACGGATGCCGATGGCGTTATCCGATTAATGATTGGGAGGGAGTTGAAAGATCTATATCCTGCTCGAAGTAATAAAATTGGCGAAGCGCCCATTTTTGAAGTTAAAGATTTATCGGCAAGGGATGCCTTGGTCAATAATGTGTCCTTTGCTGTGCGGCCCGGAGAAGTGTTGGGTATTGCGGGCTTGGGAGGTAGCGGAAGAACAGAAATGGCCAAACTTATTTTCGGTGCCGATAAAAAGAAGTCTGGGACTTTATTTATTAACGGGAAGGAAATTAAGACCAATACTCCGGTATGTGCCGTGGCACATCAAATAGGATTTGTCTCCGAGGACAGAAAGGAAGAAGGGGTGTTTTTGCCACTATCCATTAGGCGAAATATCAGCGTTACAAATTTCAATTCCATTTCCAGCAAATTAGGTTTTATAAAAATTGACAGTGAGTATAAAAACGTTTTGGATTTAATTGATAAGCTAAATATCAAAACACCCAGTTCTGAGATTGTCGTCAATAATTTGAGTGGGGGAAATCAACAAAAAGTGGCCTTGGCCAAATGGCTGAGTATCGACAGTAAAGTTATTTTTATTGATGAACCTACCCGAGGTGTCGATGTGGGGGCCAAAATAGAAATCTACAACCTTATCAATGCAGTTGCCCAAAAAGGTGTTGGGGTAGTGGTTATCTCTTCGGATATGCCCGAAATTATGGGTATTTCGGATCGTATACTGGTTATGCACAAGGGTACATTCTACGGGGAATTGTCCAAAGACAAATTTTCCGAGGAAAATATATTGCGCTACTCCATTGGGAAGGAGCTTAAAGAGAAACAATTAAACTAATAAATTAATAATCATGGCATTAACAATAAAACAACAACTAAGTAGTCCCGCGGGCGTGCTTCAGTTTTTAGTGAAACACAACACCATATTCATTTTTGTGTTGTTGGTCATATTTTCGGCTCTCATTTCAGATGTTTTTTTTACTTCTGTTAACCTTTCAAATTTATTAAAGCAAGTATCGGGAATTGGCATCATAAGTATCG
This sequence comes from Sediminicola sp. 1XM1-17, assembly GCF_037203765.1. Taxonomy (NCBI): domain Bacteria; kingdom Pseudomonadati; phylum Bacteroidota; class Flavobacteriia; order Flavobacteriales; family Flavobacteriaceae; genus Sediminicola; species Sediminicola sp. 1XM1-17. Next base: position 65,531 of record NZ_JBBCAS010000010.1, read on the forward strand.
GAATGTTACTTGTGATATTGACCGGGGGTATCGATTTATCGGTGGGATCCATGGTGGCCCTATTGGCCGTAACCTTCGCTATTTTGGTCAATGTGGTGATATTGCCGGCGGCCATTTTGCTGACCATATTGATAGGCTTTGGCTTGGGAAGTGTTTCTGGCTATTTGGTAGCATTTCAAAAAATGGCGCCATTTGTTGCAACCTTGGCTTTGATGACCATTGCGAGAGGTTTGGGCTTTATTTATTCCAAAGGTTCTCCTATCATATTTCAATCTCAAGGAGGTGAATTCATGTCCAATTTTGCCAATAACGCCACCGTTGGTATTCCGAATATTGCTATTGTATTTTTCATAATCGTCCTTTTGGCTATGGTTATGTTGCGCTATAATGTATTTGGCAGATTGATTATTGCCATAGGCAGTAATGAGGAGGCTTCGAGATTGTCGGGGATCAAAGTGAATAAGTACAAATTTTTGGTCTATGCTATTTCGGGAGCTCTGGCAGCTACGGCTGCAATAATTGTTGCTTCCAGGACAAATTTAGGTTCTCCCAATATGGGTATGGCTTGGGAATTGGACGCCATAGCTGCCGTAGTGATCGGGGGAGCAAGTTTAAATGGGGGAAAAGGAACCGCTATCAACACTTTAATGGGTGTTTTGATTTTAGGGCTCATTGGGAATATACTCAATCTATTAAACGTACCCTCTTATCCTCAGCAGGTAGTAAAAGGTGGTATCATCATATTTGCAGTATTGCTGCAGCGTTTCGAAAATAAATAATATAGACCTATGGAAAGTTATAAATTAAATAGTGGGAATCTTTCAAAAATTGCGGATAGGGTAGCGGTTCCGGCCTATGATAGAACAGATGTAAGAGCAGGAATTGTGCACGTGGGTATTGGAGGTTTTCACAGAGCGCACCAAGCATATTATACAGATCAATTGTTGCATGACAGTGCAAATAAAGATTGGGGGATTTGTGGTATTGCTTTGCTCGATTATGATCAAAAAATATACAATACACTTAAGAATCAAGATGGGCTCTATACGCTTATTGTAAAAGAATTGGATGGGACGTTAACGAAAAACGTAATAGGTTCAATAGTGGAATATTTGTTTGCCCCAGAGAATCCTTCGGCCGTTATAGAGAAGATGGCAAATGAGGAGGTGAAGATAATATCACTGACCATTACCGAGGGGGGGTATAATTATAATGAGACTACTGGTGCCTTTAATTTTGAAAATCCATTGATCCAGCACGATTTAAATAATCCGAATGCACCCAAAACAATCTTTGGTTATCTGACACAGGCATTTAAACTCCGAAAAGAAAGAGGATTGTTGGGCTGTACCGTGCAATCTTGCGATAATGTTCAGGGGAATGGGCATGTGGCAGAAAAAATGCTCTTGAGTTATGTTAAGGCCGCCGAACCGGAATTAGTGTCATGGATAGAAGCCAATGTTTCGTTTCCAAACAGTATGGTAGATAGAATCACACCGGCCACCTCACCTACAGACATTGCACATTTGAAGGAAACATCTGGGATTGATGATGCCTGGCCTGTGGTTTGTGAACCTTTTAATCAATGGGTAATTGAAGATAATTTTATGGCAGGTAGACCTGCGTGGGAAAACGTAGGGGCTCAATTTGTTTCAGATGTTGTTCCTTATGAAAAAATGAAATTAAGCTTGCTCAATGCGGGGCATTCTGTCCTGGGAATATTGGGCGCCTTAAATGGATATTCTACCATCGATGAAGCTGTTGGAGATAAAGCGATCCGTACTTTTTTAAAATTATATATGGATTGTGAAGTAACACCCGTTCTCGGTGATTTGGAGGGTGTTGACCTAAAGCGTTATAAGCAATCGTTAATTGAGCGTTTCGGCAATGTTTATATAAAAGATCAAATTGATAGAATTTGCTCCGAGAGCTCGGCTAAATTGCCCATTTTTATATTGCCTACGGTCTACGCCCAGCTTAAAGAAAAAGGTTCAATAAAGCTTGCCGCATTTGTAATCGCGGCATGGGCAATTTATTCCTTGGGGTTGGATGAAAAAGGGAACTCATTGGTTATAAAAGATGTCCTGTCAGATGTTTTGCGTGAAAAGGCCATTAAGGCCAAAAATGAACCCAAGCAATTTTTGACGGTTGAAGCTGTCTTTGGAAATCTGCAAAATTCAGCAACATTTGTGGAGGGGTATAGTAAATCCTATCGTGATATTTTAAAGTATGGTGTTGTAAAGTGTGTGGTTGAATTGAACAGCGAGATCTTGGATAAAACAGTATAAGAGCTTTACTTTTTCTTGAACTTACTGTGTGATGAATTTTCGGATCATTTTTAATTGGGTGAATTCCGTTGCTCTTTGGATACCTAAAGTGGTAGTTCATCTGTGCCGGATCGTCGCTAAGGGAGAACCCGGTAAATGATCTTATAGAAATAGCCCTTCAAGTTTACTTGTGGAATTAAGTTTTTGTTATATCAGCGCACTTTAATAATGACCTTGTTAAAGTGCGTTTTTATTGCAGTGTTTTGTTGTTCATCTGCACCAGACATTCTTTGATAGGTCTAGATCTTAGTTCGGACAAGTAATAGGTAAATCGCTCCCTGAATAAGTCGTAAGTAATCAAGTCGCTGAACATGGCATTTCTTTCTAAAAAGAGCTGGGGGTTTTGATGTGAAAGCGTGGCGGTTCTAATCAGTTGATTGCTAATACTGTCCTTGATATCATATGATTTTCCAAAGTCATCTATCCCATCGTAATATTTGCACCATGCAGCTATTGCGAATGCGGCATGTTCAATGGGCTGCTTGTTGCTTAATTGCTTGGAAATTGTGGGTAAAATGAATATCGGAATTTTTGAAGAGCTTTCTTTGCAAATCCTGGAGAGCTCATCTGTAATATAGGGATTTTTAAATCTTGAGATCACTTGATTTTTGTACGAAATTTTGTCCTGCGTTTCTGTATCAATAATATTTGGTGCAACTTCAATATCAATAAAATTTTCTAGGAAGGAAACGCAATCTTCATCATTGGCTACTTCATGCACAGTGGAGTATCCGCTCAATGTTCCTATTATTCCTAAGATTGAATGTCCTGCGTTAAGTATTCGGAGCTTCATATTTTCGTAAGGCATGATGCTTTTTACGAATTGCACGCCGACTTTCTCCCATACCGATTTGTCAAACATCAAATTGTCTTCTATGATCCAATTGGAAAATGATTCGCAAACCACAGGCCATTGGTCGTAGGTTGCATGTTCATTTTTTAGTTTGGCAATATCCTTGGAACGGGTTTCAGTTGTAATTCTATCGACCATCGAATTCGGAAATGTCGTATTCTCCTTTAGCCAAGGCAGCAAATCAGGTTCTGTATTGCTGACATAGTTGAAGAATGCTGACTTTATGGTATCTCCGTTAGATTGTATGTTGTCACATGAAAGCACTGTACAACCTGGCAAGCCTCGTTTTTTGCGAAGATTAAAAACCTGGGTGAGATAGCCGAATACCGTTTTGGGGCTGAATTTGTTTTTGGTGTCTTCCTCAACCTCAGGGTGGTTCATGTCAAATTCCCCAGTTATTTCATTTAAATGATAGCCGTCTTCGGCTACTGTCAAGGAAATTATTTGGATATCGGGCTGGGCCATTCTTTCAATGGCGGCCATTGGGTTTTCCGGGCCATAGAAATATTCGACAATGGAGCCAATTACTTTGTTTTCATGTTTCCCGTTGGGGTCCTTGATAAGTAAGGTATAAAGGCCGTCTTGATCTTTTAGGATATTATATATTTTTCTATCCGATTCCAATAAGTCAATTCCACAAATACCGAAATTCAGTTCGTTGTGTTTTTCTATCAATTCATGAATGTAATACGCCTGATGGGCGCGATGAAAATTGTTTATGCCAATATGGGCAATACTGGTCTTAATCTTATCGCGGTCTATTTTGGATGTAGTTATGGTATTGGGTAACGAATGGATGTTTTCGGTATTCAAGTAAAAAAAATCGGGCATAGTACCTTTGCGTATATATTAAGTGTAAAAAGAGGGTTCTTCTGTAAAGTATACCATTTAATTGCACAATAAAACCACAAATTAAATAGCCTATAAATTTAATAAAAAAAGAGCTCATACTCAATTTATCCACATACATTGGAACTCTTTGTTCGTGCGGGTGTTGTATAGGGTCAGGGGTTAATGTTTATATTTGTTAGTTGAATCATATATAAGGTATGGATTTTAGAAAGAGGGATAACGTTACCGTGGATTGTGTAATTTTTGGTTTGGATGCAAATGGACTCAATGTTCTGCTGCGCAAAAGAACCTTAAATATGTTTGACGAAAATTATAAGGTGATTGATGATTGGGTGGTCACGGGTTATTACGTTTTTAAAAGCAAAACGCTCGAGGAATCTGCAGATCATATTTTTAAGGAAATTACCGGTCTGGATCATGCGGAAAGGATTCAATTCAGAACATATGGCAATCCAAATAGGATAAAATCAGAGAAAGATCTGTTGTGGGTGAGGAGTCGTGGGGTAAAAACACAAACCATGACCATTGCATACTATTATGCTTTGCCATTGGAAAAGGTTAGTCTTAAGCATGGCGGCTTTAAATGGTTTTTGTATCAATCGCTTCCAGAATTAGGTTTTGACCATCATAAGATTGTTGTTGATGCCTTTGAAGATTTGAAGCGGAAAATTTTGACAGAGCCTATTGTATTTAATTTTCTTCCTATCAAATTTACATTAAATGATCTGCAGTTCGCTTATGAGTCCATATTACAGATAGAGATAGACAATCGTAATTTTAGAAAGAAAGCATTGAGTAAACCATATATAGTACCTCTGAACGAAAAGAGAAAGGGAGTTTCCAAGAAGCCTTCTAAGTTATATGTCTTCAGTAGGGATGTGTATGAAGCAGTAAAAGAAAAGGACTATTTGATCAATGTGTAAATATCTGTTTCCGTAAATCCTTGTATTTCAACCTGATCCGACGGGGTCAAAAAAAAGTTGAAAAAAAGGTGTAAAAAAGTGTTGTGGTATTGCGGAAAGGTTGTAGGTTTGCAGCCCGAAACAACGAGGGTTGTGCAGGGAAAAGCGGTCGAGAGGCCGTGTTCATTGAAGGTTCTGGAGCGGCGAAAAAAAATAAAAAAAACTTTTTCATTTTTTATTTGC
>NZ_JBBCAS010000011.1:0-64086 GCF_037203765.1 Sediminicola sp. 1XM1-17
CCTTATTTGGATAATACGGATAACCAGCAGATCAGCTTGGCCGGAAATATATTGACCCTTGGCAATGGAACAGGTGCTGATACCACGGTAGACCTATCTGGATACATTTCCACGGATGACCAGGCCTTGAGCTTGGTAGGAAATACCTTGACCTTGGAAGATGGTGGTACCGTAGATCTTGCTCCATTTTTGGACAATACCGATACCCAGGACCTTTCCATTGATGCTACCGGAAAGATCATCTCCTTGGTGGATGGTGGTTCCGTGACCATCAATGCCGATGATGCGGATGCGGATCCAACGAACGAATTATCTGATCTGAACCTAGCGGCAAATATTTTGACACTTACCAATCCTGCCACAGGAGGGAACCAGGTAGATTTGTCATCTTATGTCAATACGGATACACAAGATCTATCGATTGATGCAACCGGAAAGATCATCTCCTTGGTAGATGGTGGTTCCGTGACCATCAATGCCGATGATGCGGATTCTGACCCTACCAATGAAAGAAACACAGCATTTGCTGTAGGTGGCGGAAATCTTAATATTACCGATTCCGGTGGTACCCTTTCGGTACCATTGGCCTCCTTGGGTACGGATGATCAGACCATAACTGCATTTAGCATGGATGCTGCCAACATATTGACCATTACCTTGGAAGATGGGAATACAAGGACCGTAGATCTTTCTTCCTTGAATAACAGTGGAACGGATGATCAAACACTTACATTGGTTGGTAACAACCTGAGTATAGAAAGTGGTAATACCGTAGTATTGCCTACTGCCGATGGAACTGAGACTAAAGTAAATGCTGGTGCCAATGTAACCGTAACAGGTAATGGTTCTACTGCATCTCCTTATGTGGTAAGCGTAGCTTCCTTGAACGATGCGGATAGCAACCCTAGTAATGAGCTTCAGACTATTTCTAGGACTGGTTCCGATGTTACCTTATCCAATGGTGGAGGAACAGTTTCCATAAACGATGAAGATTCTGTAGTTGGAAACGAGTACAATACCAATTTTGCGGTAAGTGGTACAGATTTGGTTATCACAGACGGTGGAGGGGCAAGGGCCGTGCCTTTAGCATCCCTAGGTTCCGATGATCAAAAGATAGATAAGTTTGTTTTGAATGGAACAACTTTGGAACTATCCATGGAGAACGATGGTGAGGCAGATAAGACTGTAAATTTGAATGGTACTTTTGCGACAGATGCTGAATTGGCAGCAAGTGACGCCGCGGATCTTGATAAGGTAGTTGGGAATGAAGTTACCAATGCTACCGATGCAACATTGGTCCGATCTGGATCTGGAACCACAGCAAGTCCATATACCTTGGATGTGGCTACTGGCGGGATTACAACAACAGAAATATTAAATGGAACTATTGCAACCATAGATTTGGCCGATAACTCAGTTACTTCAGGTAAAATAGTAGATGGTACTGTTGCCACTGTAGATTTAGCCAACAGCTCGGTAACAAGTGCAAAAATAGTGGATGGAACCATTGCTGCTGTAGATATAGCTTCTACTGGTAACAACAAAGTATTGACCACAAGTGCAGCAGGAATTGTTGAATGGATCGATAAGAGTGCCTTGGTGCCGACAACAACGGTTAGCAATACAAGTGCTACAAATACGTTGACCACAACGGTTAATGGTGTTACTGGGGCAGGAGTGAATATTATCAATTCGAATGCTTTAAGTTTGGCTGGATCGAACTTGACAAGTACGGTCAATGGAGTGGCATCTGCTCCTCTAAATTTAAGCTCATTCTTAGATAATACTGATGATCAGACTGCTGCCGAAGTAAATGTGGTAACTCCTGTTGATGTTGATGGGGATGCCACAACGGAAGGAACAGTGGAAGAAGTGATCCAGGATATTGCGCCTATTGTTTCAAAGGCAGCGAGGATATTTTATCCGCCATCCATAGCGGTAGATGCTTCTACCAATGGAACATTTACCATTGACCTTTATGCACAATACATAGCGCAGTACGGTTCACCAACAGTGGGAAGTGTAGGGGCTCCGGCCGCCTTGCCAACATATACATCAGCCGAACTGTACTATTATGTTACCTATGCGGATCCTACCGTGTTCAATACTGGTACAATGAGCATTGATGCTACTGGAAAATTAACGTATACGATCATTGGACAGCCTTCTGATTACAACGCGTTGATCAATGTTGTATTTGTAGTAAAATAATTTAGAGTAAGCATCAACCAACTGTAATTAATTTGAAACCGACCAAACTATATCATATACTATTCATCACCTTGGTAGTGTCTCTTCTGAGCCTTACCAAGGCGGATGCCCAGTTTTTACTGCAGGCACCCAATAGTACGGATGAAAATAATTACAAATGGTATGAGGCGTCCGATACAACTACTGTATTAGGTACCGATTTCTTTTATGAAGTAACAGTGCCTGGGGTATATTTTGCAACTTATGACGGTACTCTTTGTGGTAGAAACGCCACGGGTTATTTTATCGTGACCAATTGCAATAGCCCTTACAATGAAGTAACCTTGGATATAACCGCCAATGTAAATGCAAGTGCCACAGTTGCTTGGAGCCCTGCAGTATCAGGGGACCAGTTGAAACCGGTGGTCATTGCCAGTCAAAGTGTGGTTCGCTATACTGCAACCTTGACAAAAGCTGGCAATAGTATTGACCTGCCCAATTTTACAGTGGTATGTCTGGATCAATCCAGTGATCTACAGGACGACTTTGTGACCGTGAATGAAGATGAATCGGTGGTTGTTCCAATTTATGATAACGACAATGATTTGCCTGCCACCGGAAGTTTAACAACTTCAAATCCATCCAATGGTACGGTAAATATCAATAACAATGGAACACCGAACAATCCTTCTGATGATACGGTGACCTACATCCCAAATCCGAATTATAACGGACCAGATTCATTTACCTATACCGTTTGTAATACCATGGGCGACTGTAGTACCGCAACGGTCAATATAGATGTATTGCCCATTGTTGATGCATTTGATGATATGGTCGCTATGGATCAGGATACCTCCATGTCCATTGCTACATGGTCCAATAATGATAATGACATCCCATCATTAGGGACATTCACTGCCACCAGTCCTTCCAATGGAACAATAACCATTAACAATAGTGGAAGCGCAACAGATCCATCAGATGATGTGGTGATCTATACGCCAAATCCTGGATTTGTAGGCACAGATATCTTTACCTATACCATTTGTGACAACGCCGGATATTGCAGTACAGCAGAAATTACGGTCGTAGTGAACTCTACCGCCGTGGTGGATATTGATAGTGATGATGATGGTATTTTGGACTCATTTGAAGATCTTAATTTGGATGCCGATGGTGATCCGTCCACAAACCCTACGGATTCTGATGGGGATGGTGTACCAGATTACTTGGATATCGATAGTGATGATGATGGTATACCGGATAACGTAGAGGCACAGTCTACAGCAGGATATATTCCACCTAGCGGACAGGATAATAATGGTAATGGTCTAGATGACAATTACGAACAGAACGGATTGTTTGGACTCTTCCCAGTAGATACGGATGGTGACAGTTTACCTGATTACTTGGATGAGGATAGTGACAATGATAATATTCCGGACAGGGTGGAAGGTCATGATTATGATCACGATGGATTTGCCGATGTTGTATTGTTGGGATCTGATAAGGATAATGATGGATTGGATGATGGATTTGAAGGAGTAGCTGTAATAGACCTGGATGTTAATGATAAGTTCAATGATCCTTTTGCCGATCTACCAAATACCGATGGGGATGATGAATCGGACTACAGGGATACGGATGACGACGATGATGGTATAGAAACCAGGGATGAAGATATGAATGGCGATGGGGATTATACCAATGATGACGCCGATGGTGACGGTATACCAGATTACTTGGATTCCGATCTAGTAGAGCTCAATACGGGTAAAATTGAAGTATTTAATGTGGTGACCCCTAATGGTGATGGCATACACGATATATTAAAAATAGCCGGTTTGGAGAATTATCCGAACAATAGCCTGAAAATATTCAACAGATGGGGCGTTTTGGTTTATACGACAAATGCCTATGGTTCGGAAGGAAACTATTTTGACGGTACCTCCAATGGTAGGGTAACCGTAGATCAGGATAACCAACTGCCGGTAGGAACATATTTCTATATTCTAGATTATGAAGAAGGTGCAGGTAAAACCCAATCCCTGTCAGGATACATTTATATAAATAGATAATGCACATGAAGACCTCAAATCGATATAAACCTACATCCTTTGCGTTAAGCTTCATACTTTTCGTTTTGACCTTTGGTAGTGCTACAGTTGTTTTCGCACAACAAGATGCCCAATATACCCAGTATATGTATAATACAGTGACTGTGAATCCAGGCTATGCCGGTTCCAGGGGACATATGAGCATCGCGGCCCTATACAGATCACAATGGGTCGGTCTGGAAGGTGCGCCTACAACACAGTCGTTGAATATACACTCCCCCATAGGTTATAGAGGAGTTGGTCTAGGGTTTTCAATTGTCAATGATGAAATAGGGCCCACTTCGGAAACAAACTTCGACCTGGACTTTTCATATACCATTTACACAGCACCGGAAGCCAGGTTGTCCTTTGGGTTAAAGGCGAGTGCCAATTTATTGGATATTCGTTTTTCACAATTGAATCAGGATTACTCCAATGGCCAAGATCCTACCTTGCAACAGGATATCCAAAATAAACTTTCGCCCAATATAGGCGCAGGAGTTTATTATCATACAGAACATTACTATTTGGGATTATCGGTTCCAAGATTTTTGGAAACTTCACATTTCGAGGAATCCTCCCTTTCCACAGCAAAAGAGCAAATGAACTTTTATTTGATTACAGGTTATGTGTTTGAATTCGATTCCCTATGGAAATTTAAACCAGCCTTATTGACCAAAGTTACACAAGGGGCGCCCTTGCAAGTTGATGTTTCGGCCAACGTCATGTACAACGACAAATTTATTTTAGGTGCGGCTTATAGATGGGATGCCGCTGTCAGTGGAATGATAGGTTTTAACCTTAAAAATAATATGCTGATTGGTCTGGCCTATGATAGGGAAACTACAGCTTTGGGAAGTGCAATGTTCAATGATGGGTCTTTTGAGGTCATCCTTAGATACGACTTTATAAAGGCACTGGACAACCTTAAATCCCCACGATTCTTTTAAAACGTTATTACATAGTTGATATGGAAGCCACTTTTTGTAAAAAGTGGCTTTTTTTATGTTGCACTTAACTTTTAAAGTTGGTCAAAGGTCTTATTTTTACGGTATGAAAGAAGAAAATGTAATATTAGTTAATGAATCCGATGAACAAATCGGAACCATGCCCAAAATGGAAGCCCACGAAAAGGCGCTCCTTCATAGGGCATTCTCAGTATTTGTGATGAATGATAAGGGTGAGACCATGCTGCAACAGCGGGCGGCCCATAAATATCATTCCCCATTGCTTTGGACCAATACCTGTTGTAGTCACCAAAGGGTAGGAGAGACCAATGTTTCGGCTGGAAAACGCAGACTCCAGGAAGAAATGGGGTTCTCTACAGAATTGACCGAACTTTTTTCCTTCATCTATAAGGCACCGTTTGACAATGGCCTTACCGAACATGAATTTGACCATGTGATGATTGGAAATTACGAAGAGGATCCATCCATCAATCCCGATGAGGTGGCCGACTGGAAATGGATGAAACCCGAGGATGTAAAGGCAGATATTTCCAAAAATCCAGATGCCTACACAGCGTGGTTCAAAATAATTTTTGAACGGTTCTACAATCATTTAATCCAAACTCCACAGTAGTCATGAAAGTTAAAGTAAGTAGAAGGGCACATTTCAATGCAGCACATCGGTTGTACAGGAAGGACTGGAGTTTTGAAAAGAACGATGCTATTTTTGGGAAATGTAATAACCCCAATTTTCATGGACATAATTATGAATTGATCGTCAGCGTGACCGGAGAGATAGATCCGGAGACCGGATATGTCATCGATGTGAAAATTTTAAAGGATCTTATAAAAGCCGAAGTGGAGGATGCCTTTGACCATAAAAATCTAAATGTAGAAGTACCCGAGTTTAAGGAATTAAACCCTACAGCAGAAAATATAGCGGTTGTTATTTGGCAGAAACTCCGTCCACATATAGAAGCTTCCAATGAGTTAGAGGTAGTGCTTTATGAGACCCCTAGAAACTTTGTAACCTTCTCCGGATAGAATATGGCATTAAAAATAGGGGATAGGGTACCGGAATTCTCTTTAAAGGATCAGCATGGGAAACTGTTTTCCAGCGATAGCCTGGTGGGAATAAAACCCATGGTCATTTTCTTTTATCCTAAAGACGATACTCCAGGTTGTACCAAGGAGGCATGTTCATTTAGGGACAGTTATGAGGAATTCAAAGAATTGGGTGCAGAAGTCATTGGTATAAGTTCAGATTCTGAAAGATCACATCAGAAATTTGCCGAAAAATACAACTTGCCATTCATCTTGCTCTCCGACCAAAATAAAAAGGTGAGGAAAAGCTTTAAGGTAGATAAGAATCTCTTTAATTTGTTGCCGGGTAGGGAAACCTATGTCATTGATAAAAAAGGTAAAGTAATGATGGTCTTTAATAGTATCAGTGCCTCAAAGCATATGGTGAAAGCATTGGAGGCCTTAAAAGAAATAGAAAGAATATGAGCATGTATCCATTAAAATTTCATCCAATTCTCAAGGAACGTCTGTGGGGAGGTACCAAATTAAAAGAGGTATTGGGAAAATCCATTGAAAGCGATATCACGGGGGAAAGTTGGGAACTGTCTACGGTAAAAGGGGATATTTCTGTGGTTTCCAATGGAGATTTGGCAGGAACTTCCCTTCAGGAACTTATAGATGAAAACCCCATACGAGTTTTGGGCAAAAGTGTCTTTGAACGATTTGGGAAGGAGTTTCCTATCCTTATCAAGTTCATAGATGCCAAACAGGACCTCTCCATACAATTGCATCCCAATGATGAACTGGCGAAAAAACGACATGATTCTTTTGGCAAGACCGAAATGTGGTACATTATGGACGCTGACCAGGACGCCAATCTCATTGTAGGCTTCAATAAAGATGTCACCAAGGAGGAGTATGCCCAAAGCCTAGAGGATGATACCTTACTGGATCTAATGAACTATGAATCTGTTCAGGAAGGGGATACCTTTTTTATCAACACAGGAAAAATTCATGCCATTGGTGCAGGTGTTTTATTGGCAGAAATCCAACAAACGTCCGATGTAACCTATAGGGTATTCGATTTCAATCGCAGGGATAAAGAAGGAAATTTAAGGGAATTACATACGGAAATGGCACTGGATGCCATTGATTATGAAAGAAAGGACGACTTTAAAGTGGATTATCCAACCGTAAAAGATAAGGTGAACACTATGGTTGACTGTCCCTATTTTAAAACCAATTTTCTTGAACTGACGGCAAATATGGATCAGGATATTGCCGATAGAGATTCTTTTACCATCTATATGTGCGTGGGTGGCAAGGCAACCATTTCCAATGAAACGGGCGCCGCAGAAATTCAAAGAGGAGAAACGGTTCTGGTACTGGCAGACTCCAATAAGGTTATAATTAGCACATCGGGAGCTAAATTGTTGGAGGTTACCATTTAAAAAAGGAAGATGACCTTTAAAAAATACAACACATAAGCTTTTATGCTTATATGTTGTCTTGAATCAAGGGAAATAAAAAGAGAACCTTATCATCTCCAAGTACTCTCAAAAAGTGTACTTTTGTAAAAAATTAAAAGTAGTACAAATGGCAAGTATAAGAGATTTAAAGAAAGATATCAATTATGTATTAGGTGATATAATCGAGGCAGTTTATTTATGGGAGGCTTCTACCAACAATAGAAATTCAAAAGAAGGAACTGCTGTAATAGAAAATGCTATTACCACCTTTGATGATTTGATCGAAAAGGTAAACAATAAAGATGTAGAGGACAGAGCAAAGCACTTAAAGACTGTAAGAACAGACTTGGAGGTAAAAGCAACTGCATTGGTTGAGCAATTGAATAATTTGGGTTAAACTAAATTTACATATAGCACAAAAAAAATCCACCATTTGGTGGATTTTTTTGTTATTCACTTTTCTTGATCTCCTCGAGATATTTCTTTAGTTCCTTCCCATATTTGGAATTTGCTACCTCCGGGCTTAAGGAATTGTTGATGGAATCCAAGTATTTGGTGTTCGCATCCGGTACTTCCGTTAAAGCGATATAAGGGGAGATATATGAATTTCTATTGTTCAATGCGAAGTTAAGGGCATAAAGATATCCTCTTAAAATATTCTTGTCACTCAATTTTTTTACAGAATCCAGTGCCATGGAATCCTTGCGTATTTGCGGATCAAATGTAAATTTAAGATACTCTAAATTCCTTGTGTTGAATTTGGACATGACCCCTCTGTATTCCTCCAATTTTTTGTGGGTCTCCGAACCTTCTATTTTTGCTTTCGTATCAAAGGTGTCCCAAGAGGTATCAATAGTAATATTCCCCGGCTCGCCAAAGAAAGTGATCCGGTCGTTGATATCATTATTGTCCTCTTTTGTTAAGTATAGATAAAAGACCTCCGGACTTTCCAGTTCCGTTTTGAATTCAAAATTTCCATCACCTTCCATGGTTAAGGAATCGATTGATACTAGCGTTGTGTCCTGAATTTTTTGCAAATACAAGGTTCCTTTTTTAAGACCCTTTACATTTCCGGAAACGGTCATGGTCTGCTCTGAATCCCCACCGCAGGATATCATAAAAATGCCGATTACGGCCAAAAATAGAATTTTCTTCATGTTGTTTGTTTAGTGCGGCAAATATGATGAAAGTTTATGAAAAATTAAATTTTTGATGCAATTTCCATGAGATAGGCACATAATAAAGCACCGCCCGTACCCACCACATAACCAAAAACGGCCAAGAGCACACCTACGGAAGTTAATGAGGGGTGGAATTCCGCAGCAACAACGGGAGCGGAGGCCGCACCACCAACGTTGGCCTGGCTTCCTACGGCCAAAAAGAAGAAGGGAGCCTTTATTATTTTGGCGACCAATATGAGGAGACCAGCATGTATGGCAATCCAAATAAAACCAATGGCTATAAGCCCCGGATTGTCCAGAACCATACCCAAATCCATTTTCATTCCAATGGTGGCTACCAATATATAGATGAAAACGCTTCCAATTTTGCTGGCACCCGCACCCTCATATTCCTTGGCCTTGGTAAAGGAAAGAAATATGCCCAACCCTGTGGCTATAACAACCATCCAAAAGAAATCCGAGCCCATAAAGGATAAAAAGCTTTTGGTATCGCTAACCGATTCAAAGGTGCTGTTCAAATAGGCGCTGATGTAGTCCCCAAAAAAATGGGAAATACCTACAGCTGTAAAGGCGAAGGCCAGAATGATGATATAGTCGTTCAGGGTAGGAACCCGAGTGATTTTATCCGTATAATCTGCTACTTTAATTTTTAGAGATTCAATGGCAGAAGTATCTGCCTTCAACCATTTGTCAATCTTTTTGGTCCTACCAACGCCCAAAAGTATAATGGCCATCCACACATTGGCTACCACGATATCTATAAGGACCATTCCCCCATATTTTTGTGGATTGTATTGGAATATTTCTAGCATGGCGGCCTGGTTGGCGCCACCGCCTATCCAACTTCCGGCAATGGTAGACAACCCTCTCCATATAGCATCAAAATCATTACCTCCCACTGTTTCAGGAGAAAAGATGGACACGATCAAAATGGCAATGGGACCGCCAATAATAATACCTGCAGAACCGGTTAAAAACATGATCAAGGCTTTGGAGCCTAAGTTCATGATAGCCTTTAAATCAATGCTCAACGTCATTAAAACCAATGCCGCGGGCAATAAATATCTACTTGCCATAAAGTAAAGGTTGGATTTCTCATCCGAAACAATACCCAAACTCGCCAAGATTGCAGGTAGGAGGTAGCACATCAAGACTGCCGGCACCACACTATAAAAGGAATTCCAAAACCCGGTTTTTCGGGATGAGGTATAAAAAATAAAACCCAGACAAAGGGCTATTAGACCGAAAACAACGGTATCATTGGTAATAAGGGGGTTGTTCATGTAAAAAGGAATTGTATGCTTGCCAAATATAATTAAATTATAATATGGTTCTTAATGAATTGGGCTACCCCATCTTCAGTATTTTTTAAGGTAATGGCATTGGCTATCTGTTTCAACTCCTCCCGTGCATTGGCAACGGCTACTCCATAACCCACATGTTGTAACATTTCCATGTCGTTGTAGTTGTCCCCGAATGCTATGACATCTTCCAATGTTTCCCCTTCTTGCAGCAACATTTGTATGGCAGAAAGTTTGGACACCGATCTGGGTGCCACTTCAATCAAGGTATCATTGGATCTGTATAAATGTAGTTGTTGGCCCAATTGTTTGGCCAGCTCGGCAAAAGCAGTATCCGTAGCTTCCTTGGTGCCCATTAACATGATCTTGTGTGCACCAACGCCTCTATCTTTCCAATCCTTGATCGTTTCAATCGTGTCCCTGAACAGAGGGGTTGATTGGGTATGGTGGATCTCTTTGCGTACACGTTCCGTGTTTTCCTCCACGTACCATTCGTTCTTATGGTATAGTCCCAATTGAATACCAAGTGATTCTGATAGGTCATATATTTCATCCAAATGCCCAATGGTCATTTCTGTAGAAGACAATTCTTTTTTGCCATCCAATATTAAGGCCCCGTTATAACAAATGATGGGCTGGTCTTCAATACCCAAGTTCCGTTGGAGGTAGGTCATGGATTTGGGCATCCTCGCGGAGACCAAAATAACCTTCATGGCACTCTTTATCCGTTGGATTTCCGCAATGGCAAAATCCGATACATTGTTTTTACTGGATAGCAGGGTGCCATCCAAATCTGAACATAAAATCTTGAACTTCATTCTAAATATTTAGCCAATAGGTCAATTTAAGATTGATGGATCTATTTTTTGGCTCAAAATTATTCACAAAATAATTATCGTTATACACTATAAAAAGATCCGACAGCGGTGCAAAACGCCACTGTAACCTTGAATTTAAACCTAAATTGTCATTTTGGTTACTGTATTGAATTAAGGTCGACCAAAAGATCGATTTGCTAAAGGTAATTTCCACCTTTGGACTTATCAACCATATGTCTGCACTGGAGTAGGGGGTGGGCAGGGAAATGTTGTTGTAATCCACTAGTAGGGACAAGAAGACCTTAGGCTGAAACCTTAGGTTCACATCACTACGGAAGGAGAACCTATTACCATTGAAAAACCCGCCATAGGAAGGTTCCAAAGTATAGGAAAAGACCTTCCTCCTATCCGATCGAAACTCCATTTCAAAATTGGTATAGTAGTACCCCTGGTCGGAAGGCAAAGGTATTCCTCCTTCAGAATTTGATGGATCGAACCCATTGAACAAAAACGTATAGTTGTTCACCATACGGGCTTCTAATCTGGTCTGGTTTTTGAACTCTGCCCCCCATGAGCTCCTAATCTCATAATCCGTATTTTTATAGTCAAGTTCAGGGTTCCAAGTAAATATAGGGAAGAAATTGAAAGCATGGTTGTTGATCTTCCCTGTTTTGGGCCAAAATATACGTTCTACTCCGGTAACGCCCTTTATGATATTGGTTCTTCTGATAAAACCAAGATCGGACCTAAAATCGTCACCAATGTAAATTCCGTCCATGATCACATTGAAATAGCGGCTCCTATAATTTAGATTGAGGCCCGTAGAAAGGTCCTTGCCGCCTCCACCGGGCTCAAAAGATTTGTGGGTATAGAACTTTCCCGTCCATGTATTGTCGGCAGAGGCAAGATTGTAGTCTATTCCCAAAACCCTGTTGTAACGCTCGTCATCCTCGAGAAATTCGTAGTCCTCAAAGGTTTGTCTGTTTATAAAAAACATACCTACATTGGATCTTGAGAACACCTTTTTTTGAAGGACCAACATGGCATTGTTATTGGACGCTATGTCGTTCTCCAGATCTTCCTCGGTTTGTATGTTCAAAAACCCTAGACGCCAATCGTTGCTCAATTTACCACTTAATCGGACCCCACCCAAGATATTGTTCTGTATGGTGTTTCCCGCCGTATCACGGGCAATTCCGATACGTCTGGAGAAAAAGGGATTGGCATCCCTTTGCCCGCCAAAATCTCCGAAAAGGTCACTGTTGTCTATAAAAAATTGTCTTTTTTCCGGAAGGTTGATTTCAAATCTAGTGAGATTGGTCACCACATCATCCACCTCCACATTGGAGAAATCCGGATTCAGGGTAATGTCCAGGTTCATCCCGCTACCGATGGCCACTTTGGCATCCCCCCCGATTTTCAAATCGGAAAAGCTTTCGTCGTTTTCATAATTCTTTTGGGCTACGGTGTTGACATAGGGTATTATGGCCAATGGGGTTTTTGATTTTCCCAAGGGCCTTTCAAAGACCATATCTCCCATGAAGGCCAAACTGAAGACCAATTGGTTTTGCGGAATTTTGGCCCATGTACTGGTCTCGTTGGTCTGCATATCAAACCGGTAGGAGTTGAATCGCCATTTGGTCTCCCCTTCCTTGAATTTGAAAGAAGATAGGGGTATTGCCATTTCGGAAATATAATAGCCGTCATAGATCTTGGATTCTCCCTTCCATTTGATGTCCCATGAAGTGTTGAAGCCTCCGCCACGCGTCCCTCCTCCGGAAATTAGGGCTTCCCTTTGTACCCCCAAGGGATTGGTGCCAAATAAGAAGGCATTGGTGCCATCGCTGAACGTGTCAAACATCAGGCTAATATTGTCATTGCCCCCTGCCCTGAAATCTCGCCTGAGGGAAGGTATAATGTAATCGTCACCTTCGGTATACGACTTGATACTCACATACAAATGGGTGTCGTCATACAGCATCTTTATTTCCGTCTGTTGTAAGGCGGGAATGGAATCGGAGGGGAAATATTGTTGGAACTCACCAATAGATTCTGCTCTGTCCCAGGCAGGGTAGTCCAAAACCCCATCTATGGTAATTTTATCCGTTGTGTACTTTACGGTAAATGATTTTGTGTCAGTTTGACTGTAGATTTGGGATGTAAAAAGTGCAATGGAAAAGAAAAAAAGAATTCTAAACATGAAGGGTAAATTATTTTTTGCGCCTAAAAATAGGGGATTTATGCGTTAAAAAAATCCCAAAATTCCAATTCGATTCACTCTTGGTCTTTTTTCGGTGCTCTTTTGGCCTCTTTCAGGCTCTTCATAAGCATCCATTCTATTTGTCCGTTCACACTACGAAATTCATCTGCCGACCACTTTTCTATGGCCTTGAGCATATCTTCATTCAGTCGTAGGGCAAATGCCTTTTTTTTACTCATTTCTTAGGATTGATAAATTCAACTATTTTTTCAACAAGAGCTCTTGATAGCGGGAAATTTTCATTGAAATAGGAATTTTGATTCTCCGCCACGGAATAGACGTCCTTGAGGACATGGTTCATTTGGGGTACTATCGCACCATTTGCATTTGGGTTTGCCTCCATTAATTTCTGAAAGTCCTTGTTGGTTACCTGAAGGTCTTCCTCCCCTTGAAGCAATAAAATTGGAATGTCAATTTTTTTTAGTTCTTCAACGGGGTCCAATAACATCCAAGATTTGAAAAACTTTTGGTTCCGGGGCTGAAAGAGCTGCATCAGAAAAGGGTGCACCCTTTCTATGGTATCTGTGGTCTTCAGTTCCTGAATATGCTCCCCTGCCACTTTGGCCAAATCCGCGTTCTGATTGGATAGTTGCTCCAAAATAACCTTATCTACAGTTTGACCTGGGCCTGCTATTGAAATATATCCACTTATTTCTGGAGTAATACTCAGCATGGCCACTAGGGAGCCCTGACTGTGTCCAATTAAATATATCGGGCCAAACCGACTATCATTTTTTAGATGGTCAATGGCGATCTTGGCATCATCTGCAAAGCTATGGAGGGTAACACTTGCTATTTTATCCAAATTATGGCTGGTGGCCGTTCTTTTGTCATATCGATAAAATGCAATGCCCTTCTGATTCAAACTATCTGCAAGGATCTTAATGTAATTTGCTTTTATGCCAACTCCGGACTGGTTTCCATTTCTGTCTACATTGCCAGAGCCATGTATAAAAACGGCCAACGGCAATTGGGTAGGGGAATCTGGATAAGAAAGGGTTCCAGGAAGTTCTATTGTCCCATTGTTAAGTAGCAGGTCTTCATCAATTATCTTTTGGGCAATGAGCAATGAGGGGATCATGGTCAGGACCAATAGCATACGATATATGATTTTTTGTCCCTCCATGTGCTTATTTTTTAAAATATCGTTCAATAACTTGGGATGCTTCCAATTCTTTCCGTGTTCCCAGCAATATTTTCTTTCCGGATTTTAAAACAATTTGAATGCCCTTATTGCCGGAAACATTATATGCGGTTCCCTTTTTGAGGGATATCCGGTAGCCCCAGCCCCCATACTCCATGATTGGACTATAGGTGCGTACATAACATTCTTCTATCTGTTCCCAAGACATGGTTTTATTTTTGAAATGAAAAGGGGTAAACCGATAATGGATCCCTCTTTCATCTATTTCCGTTTGTAATCTTAAAAGAGCGAGCAGTAAAAGGGTGGGTACCAGAACACCTATGACGATCAGTTGGCCAATGCCATCCTCAGGAGGGACATTGCCTACAACTTTATTTGCGATGAACCATTGGTACAATGAAAACAGCAGTAGCCCCAATACGCTCAAAAATATCAAACGCATGGGCCATTGGGAAAAACGTTGTGTCTCCTGAAAAACGCGCATATTAATGGTTTAGGGTTCCCGCATTGACAATCGGAGATGCATCCTTATCAGAACAAAGTACAACCATCAAATTGCTTACCATGGCTGCTTTTCTTTCTTCGTCCAATTCCACCACCTGTTTTTTGCTCAGCTCTTCCAAGGCCATTTCCACCATGCTCACCGCTCCCTCCACAATTTTGTGTCTGGCCGCAACGATCGCTGTGGCCTGTTGTCTTTTGAGCATGGCATTGGCAATTTCTTGGGCATAGGCCAAATATCCAATCCTTGCTTCCAGAACCTCTATCCCTGCCATGGCGAGTCTTTCTTGTACCTCTTTTTCCAAGTCTTCGCTAACTTCGTTTACACTCGAACGCAGGGTGATATCCTCTTTGTGCCCTTCATCGGCGAAGTTGTCGTAAGGATACATACTCGCCAATTTGCGGACTGCAGCGTCGGTCTGAACGCGTACAAAATTTTTATAGTCGTCCACGTCAAATGCCGCTTTATAGGTATCTGTAACACGCCATACCAATATGGTACTTATCATAACTGGATTGCCCAGCTTATCATTGACCTTAAGTCTTTCGCTATCGAAATTACTTGCCCTTAGGGAAATACGCTTCTTGGAGTAGAAGGGGATTACCCAGAACAACCCGTTCTTTTTGATGGTACCAACATATTTTCCAAAAAGAAGCAAAACCCTGGAGTTGTTTGGGTTGACCAAGACAAATCCCGGTAACATCAAAAATGCCAGGATAATACCCGTAATAAATATGGGCGCCTCTTGTGAGATCAACAGGTATGTACTGCCTCCAGCTAAAATTAAAAACAACAACAGCATCAAGTATCCATTGGTCGGTACTAAAATTTTTTCATTTGTCATGGCGGTAAATTTAAATTGATATTATAATGATATCATAAAGATATTATTATTTTTGACATATGCAAATTAAATCACTGAAATGCAATGTGTTGCTATCGCTATGGGTTCTGTTTGCCCTTGAATTTTTTGGACTTTGTCTTGTTGGGGTTTTTGAACAGTCGTTTAAAAAAGCCGTCCCTTTTAATAGGCTCACAGTCCAATTGATCCAGTACGGATGGACTGGGGTCTTCAAACCTGGCCTTGGTAATGGCATTGAACTGTTTTTCCCTGTTCAATTTTTGCAGCCAGAGGGCAAAGATGGGCAGGGCCGCATTGGCTCCTTGTCCCAAACTGGTACTTTTAAAACCTATCTCGTAAGTATCCAATCCTACCCAGGTAACACTCACGAGTTTGGGGGTGATTCCTACGAACCATGCATCTTTATTGTTCTGGGTGGTTCCAGTTTTGCCTGCAATGGCATTGGGCAGGTTGTACCTGGACCTTATCCTGGCGGCCGTTCCCTTATCAACGGTAGCCTTCATCAGTTCCAACATGATCATCCCTGTTTCCCTTGAAAAGGCTGGTTCTTTTGGAATATTGGGTTTAAATTTTGCCAGGACAGAATCCTTGGCATCGGCAATATGGGATATGGTAAAAGGGGTTACCGGTTTGCCATGGTTAACATAGCTGGCATAGGCCCCAATGAGCTCATTAATTTTTATTTCCGCAGTCCCCAAGGCGAGGGAGGGCAATTTGGGAAGCTGGCTGGAAATTCCCATTTTTTTGGCTTGGGCAATTACATTTGGGATTCCGGTTTCTTCCAAAACTTTTACGGCCACGGTATTGATCGAATTGCTCAACGCCTGTTCCATGGAATAATTGAGATAGGTCTCATCGGTGTCCCCTGAATTACTGGGCGACCATCCTTCCAAATTATCATAGGATACTTCCTGCGCAGAGAAATAGGTGCAAGGCGCTATTCCTTTTTCTATAGCTGTTGTATATACGATTGGTTTAAAGGTAGACCCAACCTGTCTTTTGCTCTGGGAAATATGGTCGTACTTAAAATATTTGAAATTTACGCCCCCTATCCATGTTTTTACGGCACCCAAGGAGGGGTCTATGGACATGGATCCGGTATTTAAAAACTTCATATAATGTTGAATACTGTCCATGCTACTTGCCTGTACGGTCTTTTCCCCATCCCAGTCCATTAAGGTCACAGGATGTTTCTTTTTTAAACTGTCCATTATTTTTTCTTTGGACAGACCGTTCCGCTCCAATTTTTTGTAGGCTGGGGAATTTTGTACTTTTTTCATGATCAACCTACGGTCCTTTAGCCAAGGGGCATTGGATCCATAACTCTTTTCAAAGCTTTGTTGCAAGGCCCTCATATGCTCTGTCATAGCCTCCTCTGCCAATACTTGCATTTTGTAATCCAGGGTCGTATAAATTTTAAGTCCGGAAGTGTAAATGTTATAGGCCATTCCGTTGGAGTTTTGGTCTTTTACCCATGCCAATACCTGTTTCCTGACCTCTTCCCTAAAATAGGGTGCTATCCCATCGTTATGGTCAAATTCCCTATAATCAAGGACTGTAGGGAGTTTGGAGAGGGAGTCTTTTGTTTTTTTTGGAAGATAATCGTTGTTGACCATGGCCTGTAACACCAAATTACGTCTGTTCTGGCTGTTTTTCGGAAATACCCTGGGATTATAACCATAGGTGGCTTTTAGCATGCCCACCAAGGTAGCTGCCTCCTCCACTTTCAAATCGGCTGTTTTCTTGTTGAAAAATTTAAGGGAAGCACTCTCAATGCCGAAGGTATTGTCTCCAAAGGAAACTGTATTCAGGTAAAGTGTGATCACTTCTTCTTTGGAATAAATATCCTCCAATCTCGAGGCTACCATCATTTCCTTCACTTTGTCCACAGCCAACCTCACCTTTCCGTTGGGTACCCTCGGGTAGAGGTTTTTGGCCAATTGTTGGGTAAGGGTGCTACCGCCTCCTGCAGACTGGTCTTGCAGTAGGATAGTTTTGAAAGCTACCCTGAACAGACTGGGATAATCAATACCATGGTGCCCATAGAAACGTTCATCTTCTATGGCCACTAAGGCATCTACCAAATGTTGGGGGAAGTCTTGGAATGTGATAGGCTGTCTATCGTATAAATAATATTTACCTATAAGGATGCTATCTGCAGAATACACCTCGGAAGCTCGCTGGTAACTAAATTCGGATAGCTCTTTTTTTGAAGGTACTTTTCCCCAGGCCCCGGCATAAATACTGAGTATGAACAGCACTACCATTGCCGCCATTCCCAAACCTATACCGACGGCAATTTTAAATCCTTTGCTTTTTAAAATTTTGGAAATCAATCTATTATATTTTTATATGTCGCAAGATGGAGCAAAAATGGCAAAATCCTTAGACTATTAACAATACCTTAATGTAAGTTTCTCTATTTTTGGGCAAATGTAGAGCGTTGCCTTGTAGGGTAGTGCTATAATTGCATTAATTCTTAATTCGATAACATCGCAAAGCATGAAAAAAATTACTTTTCTGATTTTCCTCACGGTTCAGTTTTCATTTGGCAACGACATTTTTTGGGGCAAAACGGGACATAGAACGGTCGGTGAAGTTGCTGAACAACATCTTAGTGGGAAGGCAAGGAGAGCCATCAAGGAAATCTTAAAAGGAGAGCGTCTGGCATTGGTTTCCAATTATGCAGATGATATTAAGTCAGATCGAAACTATTCCAAATTTGGACCTTGGCACTATGTCAATTACCCCATGGACAAAAAATACAAAGAAGTTGTCCCCAGTACCAATGGGGATTTGGTCAAGGCCATAGAAACCTGTATCACCATTGTCAAGGATGAAAACAGCTCTGAGCAGGACCGTGCCTTTTATTTGAAATTGTTGGTACATTTTATAGGAGATCTGCACCAGCCCTTACATGCAGGAAGGGAAGAGGATAAAGGCGGAAATGATATCCAGTTGCAGTGGTTTGGCAAAGGGACCAATTTGCACAGGGTTTGGGACAGTAATCTGATCGATGAATTTGGCATGAGCTATACGGAACTGGCCGAGAACCTTCCTGTACTTTCCAAAAAGGAAAAAAGGGCCATACAAGAGGGCGATGTTTATGATTGGGTGGAAGAGTCCCAAGAATTGGCCAAAGAAGTCTATGGTTCTGTTGAGGTAGGGGAGAAATTGGGGTACGAATACAGTTATAAATATACCAATACCGTTCGCAAACAGCTACAGAAGGGAGGGCTTCGTCTGGCAAAAGTTCTCAACGACCTCTTTTAACAAGTCTGGGGCACTAAATGATGAGGAAATTGGCCCATTATAAAGGTGAATGGCGACGATTTTTAAATGATTACCCTATAGGTGAGATTGATGCGTTCCGAAATGGGTTTGGCCGTTTTTGGGATCTGGTGCAGCCAATGGTGTTGCGTGGTCCCTTGCATCAACAATAGGCTCCCGTGTTGTAGCAACAATTTGTGTTTAAGTTCTTTCTGCCTTCTGTGTTTTAGATGAAAATAGCGCTCCTGGCCCAAGGTTATGGATGCAATAACCGGGTTGGTGCCCAATTCCTTTTCGTTATCGGCATGCCATCCATTGCTGTCTTTCCCATCCCTATAAAGATTTAGGAGGCAGGTGGTAAAATCGGTGTTGGCAATCCTTTCAATCTTTTCCTTGATCTGCAAAAGCTCCTGGGTAAACAGGTGGGGCTTCATGGTGATATTGGAATAGGAATACGGCCTTCCATTGTTGCCAAAAAGGGCCGTAAGTCTTGGTTGGGGATGGGTTTTACCAAAAATTTTGATATCGTCCTGCTGCCAAGGGATAGTATTTTTGAAGATTTCAAAATAGGCATCCGCCTTTTGGGGCTCCAAAAAGTTGGGGTAATAGGTGATGTCGGCATCAGGAAGTACCAAAGGCAAACAGTCATTGAACAAGTTGTTCATTATTGCAGGACTGCTTTTAATTGGTTGCGATATTCTGACGGATTTTGTCCTGTAAAGTTCTTGAAGAGTTTGTTGAAATGGGAAAAATTATTGAACCCACTTTCAAAACAGACTTCGGTAATGCTCATGGGTTTTTCCGCCAGTAATTTGGATGCATGTACCAAGCGATACTCGTTTACAAACTGTGTAAAGGTTTTATTGGTGACCTTTTTAAAGTACCTGCAAAAAGATGGGACGGTCATACTGGCCAAATCTGCCATCTGTTCCAAGGAGATCTCCTCTTTGAAGTTTGTTTTTACGTAATTGAATATGATATTGATGCGGTCATTGTCCTTTACTTCGGTCTCCATAGAAAACCCAGCGGCATTCAATACTTTGAATTCTTGGGAATTTCCCAGTTCGTTCAAAATGTTCAGAATGGAAAGTAAGCGTTGAAAATCGGTCTGGTATTCCAATATTTCCATTTTTTCACCAATCTTGCGTTTGGTATTCCCATTAAAGGCTATACCACCTTTGGCAATTTCGAGGAGTTTCTGGATTTTTTTCATTTCAGGTATCCCAAAAAAATCGGTCCCCAAAAAATCCATTTTCATTTGAACCACGGTCTCACTGGTATTTCCGGTCAGTTTGTCCGTAAATCCACAATGCGGTAAATTGGAACCTATCAATATAAGGTCCCCATCCGTATAATAGGACACATGGCTTCCAATTTGACGCTTTCCACTGCCCCCATTCACATAGACCAGTTCTATCTCCGGGTGATAATGCCAGATAAAGTTTTTGTTGGACAGGTTCTCATCAAATTTTTGATAGGTAAAGGAATGTCCAAAATCTGGTTCTATGGCTTCGAATGCCGGTTTCTGTTTTATCATACAGTTTGCTTACTGTGTAAAATTAGACAAGGGTCTAATAATAAATCTAGACAAAATTAACCAAAACATGTGCCCAATTAACATCGTTGGTGTTATTGTTGTGTTAAACGGTTAAAATAGCATATAAATAGGCAAAAAACGGTGTAGTGGGGGGAGGGTTATGGCTGTAAGTTTGCTGTATAAATGATTTATGAATCTTAAATCTAAAAAATTATGAAAAAAGCATTGAAAATTACAGCGGTATTGGCCTTTATGTTAACTACAGTAGTAAGTATGGCCGGAGAATTGAAAGTGGATTCAGTCCAAGTAGATGGAGTTAAGCCTCTAGTACTTCGTTTGGATGACAATAAGATCATTAAGCCTACATTCCGTACCAAAGGAAAAATGGTGTACATGAACCACTTAAACCTGGATGGTAAAAAAGTAGAGGTAAAAGTTCAGGATGCCTTTGGGAACGTAATCTATGAAACAACGTTCAACGAAACAATCATTGTTGAAAAGGCTTTCAACTTTAAAAAAGCCAATGATGGTCGTTATACCGTAATCATTAAAGATGGTGTAAATACCTACATCGAAAATGTCCTTGTAAAATAGTTCTTTTAGAGGAAGTTAATTCAATTCAAAAAAAGGGGCTAATCAGCCCCTTTTTTAATGGAGGATATCCAATGGTTGATTTTGTTTTCCAAAAGTGCCAAAGGGACACAACCTGTTTCCAATATTTGGTTATGGAATTCTTTGATATTGAAATCAGCACCCATTTCCTTCTCGGCTTTGGCACGCAGTTCCAATATTTTTAACTGTCCAATTTTATAGGAAAGCGCTTGGCCCGGATTGGCCATATAGCGTTCTATTTCTGCCGTTATCGCCTCTTCCGATTCTGCTTCATTGTCCAGAGAGTATTGTATGGCCTGCTCCCTTGTCCATCCTTTGGCGTGCAATCCTGTATCAACAACCAGTCGGATCGCCCTATGCATTTCTGCGCCCAACATGCCAAAATATTGATAAGGATCTTGATATAGTCCCAATTCCTTGCCCAATGATTCTGTATAGAGTGCCCATCCCTCCCCATAGGCGCTGTACCACAGGGTCTTTCTGAATTTAGGCAAATCTTCATTTTCCTGTGTCAAAGACACTTGAAAGTGGTGCCCAGGGATAGCCTCGTGCAAGAATAGATCTTCATCAGAATAAACATTGTAGGTTTCTACATCGGGTATGGGGACGTAGAATATCCCGGGTCTGCTTCCATCAAGGGAGCCCGGATTGTACTCTGCACTGGCAGATGCCTCTCGAAATGCTTCCGTTCGGCGAATTTCAAATGGGGTTTTGGGCTGATGGTCAAAAAGAAGATCAACTTGAGGCATCATCTTTTTATGAATGGCCTTAAAATTATCTATGACCTGTTGGGGGTCCGTAAAGGGCATCAGTTCATTTTTATTCCTTACATATTCAAAGAAAGATTTAAGATTGCCATTATAGCCTACCTGTTGCTTTACTTTTTCCATTTCCATCGAAATGCGTTTTACTTCATCCAACCCTATCTGATGGATTTTATCCGCTGTCATATCAGTGGTCGTGTACAGCTTAATGGAATAGTCATAATAGGCCTTGCCGTCAGGGGTGTCTTGGATACCACTTGTGGTGCGGCCCGCGCTAAGATATTCGGAACCCATAAAATCATATAATTTTTGATAGGCAGGAATGATCTTCTCTTTTAGGACTTTGGAGTATTCATTGGTCAGGCGCATTCTTTCTGATTCCGTGAAGGAATCTGGGAAATTTTTTACAGGAGAGAAAAATAAATGTTGGTCGAGCTCCTTAATGGTCAGAGCTTTTAGTTGAGGTACTACTTTTTTGACCAGGGATTTTGGAAGAACATAACCCTTTTCCATTCCTTCCCTCATACGCTCTTCAGCGGTAGCCATCCAGACCACATAACTTTCCAATCGCTTCAGCCAATTCTCATAATCCTCAACGGTTTTAAATGGTTGTGCACTGGTACCTCCCGCATATTGCCCTATGGTCAGTTGTAGGGTCCACATTTGGTTGATAGGGGTGAGGTCTTCCCTAAATTCCATACGCTCCAAATTTCTATCACATTCCCACTTCAAAATGGCTTTGCTCATTTTTTCACTATCCGAAAGCGTGGAGTCCGCTATGGAGGCCAATTCATCTTTGTATTTTTGGTAGTATGCCTTTTCCATGGCCTTGTAATCCTCGGTGAGATTGTTAAGGAATATGGCATTGTATCTGTTGTCGCCTTCCGCAGTGGCTTTGAGTGGATATAATTTTAATCCATCTTCATAATAGTTGTCCAGTAATTTTCCGAAAGCCTCATTTATTGCCATAGGGTCTTCTTTTATGGGTTCTGGTTGGTTTTTGCAGGATGCCAAGGACAATGCCACAAAGCATAGGATCAGGAATTTTTTCATTTTCAATATATTTTCTCTTGGATTCTCGTATAAAATTAAGGTAATTTCGGAAAGTGATTGCTCCTAAAACAATTTTGTGGTGCTATGAAGGAAGGACATCCCCAAATTTTGGACAGGGTTATAAGTACTTTTTTAAGCTATCCCTTTTTTTTAGGGGCAAAGCATGATTATTTATAGCTAGGTGCAATAGGTCTTGGGCTTTTTCCTTGGCGAACAAAAGGTTGTACAGTTGCTGGACCGTCAGGCTGTTTTTGGACTGCTCTTTCAAGATCATACCATCTTCAATCGCAACCATTCCTTCCTCGAGGATACGGACGTATGTGCCCGGGCGGGAACGCGCTATGAATTGCTTCAGAATTTTCTGTGTTCCGAAACGAATGCCGAGTTTATAACAAGGTTCCCTAGGTTGGGAAATTTGTACCAAAGCCCCTCCAATTTTATATATATCACCAATCCGAATTTGAGATTCATCCAAGCCTGCTATGGTCAGGTTTTCTCCAAACATGCCCCAGTCCCAATCCTGTTGGGGGTATAAATTTTTCCAATAGGTATATTCTTCTGCTGAAAAAAGGTAGCAAGCTTTGTGGATCCCTCCATGGTACTTACGGTCCACCACCGTATCCCTGCCAACGTCCGTTTTGCCAAGGTGAATGGGTGCTTTGGTCGGACATTTGTAAATACCTGTTTTTTCCTCTTTTCCTTTCCAGGTTATTATGGAGCCCTTACTGATATTGGTAGCGATTACTTTCATTGGAAGATGTTCTGAAATTGAGATATAGGGGACAGACAAAGTGGTCAGCCCTAAATGTTATTCACAAATAAAACATTAAAACTGTAGATACCATAGGGCCCAAAACATCAATACAAATTGCAGGGGAATCCTAAATACCAAAATCCAGACAGGGATACCTGCACCGGCTTTTTTGCTGGTTAGCATATAAAAATGAACCAATAGAAAAACAGCGAGCATGGCAATGATTCCAAAAATGGAAAGGTTCTTGGTTTCTGCAAAACAAACCCCAATGGCCAGGATAATTTCCGCTAAGCCGCTCAAGGCTACCAATACTTTGGGAAAAGGAAGGTAACGGGGCATTATTCTTAAATAAGCCTTTGGTTTTATAAAATGCATGATGCCGGCAAAAAAATACATTGCAGCCATCAAATAAAGATGCCATGGATAATTCATGGTATGAATATACCAATAAAAAAGGGACTACTTTTAAAGTAGTCCCTTTTACTTTATTTCAAAATAATCTTATTTGATTATTTCATAGCTTCTCTTAATAAAATTGGTCAATTCCTCACCTTTTAGAAGCCCTTTCGATAGGCGGGCAAGATCTAAGGACTGGTTGATCAATCGCTCTTTTTTCTTTGCCGTTTTGGTGTTTAGGATCTCATTGACAAGATCAGAATTGGTATTCACGATCAGGTTGTACATTTCAGGCATGTTGCCCATACCCATCATTCCACCGCCACCAGTCTGCTGCATTTCTTTCATCCTACGCAAAAACTCGGGTTCCGTAATAATGAAAGGCGCAGCACTGCTGTCCATGGCCTCCAATTGAACCGTGTAGCTTTTGTTTTGGATCACCTCTTCCAAATCTTTCTTCAATTTCTCTTTTTCCTCATCGGACAATTTGGAAATTTGGGAGTCCTCTTTTTTGATCAGATTGTCCAAGTGATCGGAATCAACCCTTGCAAAGGATATGTTTTCTTTGGAAGTCTCCAATTTTTGCATCAGGTGTGATACAATAGGCGAATCCAACAATAAGACCTCAAACCCTCTGGATTTTGCGGTTTCGATATAACTGTGCTGTGCCTCCTTGTTGGATGCATAAAGGATTACCAATTTGTCATCTTTGTCGGTATGATTGTCCTTGATCTTTTCCTGAAGTTCTTCGAAAGTATAATAGTTGCCATCTACCGTTGGGTACAGGGCGAACTTATCGGCCTTTTCGAAAAATTTGTCCTCCGAAAGCATTCCGTATTCAATTACGATCTTAATATCGTTCCATTTGGCCTCAAAATCTTCCCTATTGTTCTTGAACAAAGAGGTTAATTTATCAGCTACTTTCCTAGTAATATAGGTAGATATCTTTTTAACGGCCCCATCTGCCTGTAAGTAAGAACGGGAAACATTCAATGGAATATCCGGAGAATCGATGACCCCTCTTAGCATTGTTAAGAATTCGGGAACAATACCTTCTACGTTATCCGTAACAAAAACCTGATTTTGGTATAATTGGATGCGGTCTTTTTGTACGTTGAGGTCGTTGGTCAATTTTGGGAAATATAAGATCCCGGTAAGGTTGAAAGGATAATCAACATTCAAATGGATATGGAACAGGGGCTCTTCAAATTGCATTGGATAGAGTTCCCTGTAAAACCCTTTGTAATCCTCTTCCTTAAGATCGGCCGGCATTTTTGTCCAGGCCGGATTGGGATTGTTGATGATGTTGTCCACCTCCTTGGTCGGAGCCTTATCTTCTTCCTTGGCACCTTCAGGCTTGGGTAGCGTTTCTGTTCTAGTTCCAAATTTGATCGGAACTGGCATAAATTTGTTGTACTTGCGTAAGAGCTCCGAGATTCTGTTCTTTTCCAAAAATTCCGTGGAATCTTCGGCAATATGAAGGATGATCTCCGTTCCGCGATCCTTTTTATCACTTGGTTCCATCACAAAATTAGGGGAACCATCACAGGTCCAGTGTGCGGCAGGCTCGTCCTTATAACTCTTGGTGATGATCTCAACCTTTTCTGCGACCATAAAGGCGGAGTAAAATCCTAAACCAAAATGACCTATGATACCAGAATCCTTTGCAGAATCCTTGTACTTGTCCAAAAATTCCTCTGCCCCTGAAAAGGCAACCTCATTGATGTATTTCTGTACTTCCTCTTCGGTCATACCCAATCCTTGATCTATAATATGGATTTTCTTCCCTTCCTTATCAATTTTGATCTCAATGATCGGGTTACCGTATTCTACCTTGGTCTCACCAATAGTAGTAAGGTGTTTTAATTTTAAAGTTGCATCCGTGGCATTGGATACCAATTCCCGTAAAAATATTTCATGATCGCTGTATAAGAATTTCTTAATCAACGGAAATATGTTTTCAACGGACACATTAATCTTACCTGTAGCCATATTTTGAAATAATTTTAATTTTTATGTTTTAACCTATGTCAAAAAAAATACCATTCTTTACTTGAGTGACAAACTGACACGTAACCATAAGGTATTCTTAGGCCAACGAAACATTAACATATTATTTTGTTTAATAATTTGTTGTTTTAAATAAACAATTATTATATTTGTGGTGTTGCAGGGAAAAAATGCTATGAAAAAGACTTATTTCTGTAACAAGTTTGTTTATTTATTGGTTAGGTTGTTTAAAAAGCGTGTTTGTAAAAACACGCTTTTTTTTGTTGCCATCATCATTTCGTATATGTTTAACACTATTTTGTTTAAATAATTGTATTTTTACATCAACAAAATATCCGAGCTATGCCAGCAAAAACAAATACTAAGAAAATTACGGTAGATGCCATTATAGGTGCTTATATGGATTACGTCCTGGAACACGAGGTAGTCCCAAAATCGATCTACAAATTTTGTAAGGCCAATAAATTTAAGGAGGAAGAGTTTTATCAATTTTTTGGTTCGGTAGAAGGCCTGCAAAAAGCGATATGGAATACCTTTTACAACAATACGGAAGCTTTGATCGGTAAGAATGAGGACTACGCATCGTTTACCAACAAGGATAAGATGTTGACCTTTTTTTTTACCTTTTTTGAGTTGTTGACGCTCAATAGAAGTTATGTCCTTTTTACCTTGAACGAGAATAAAAATATGCTCAAGAATATGGAGCAGCTCAAGGGCCTTCGCCAGCATATCAAGTCGTTCGCAACAGATTTGATAGAAGAGGGCAATGCCGTGAAATCATCCAAATTAACGCAACATTCCCCAAGATTATTCTCAGAAGGGGCATGGATACAGTTTTTGTTTCTTTTGAAGTTCTGGATGGATGATTCTTCGCCGGCATTTGAAAAAACAGATTTGGCCATCGAAAAATCGGTCACCACCATTTTTGATGTTTTCGATAATACGCCACTGGAAAACATCTTGGATTTTGGGAAATTTTTATACAAAGAAAACTTTTCCTAGGATTTGCAAGGTGCAAAATAGAAACCCGAACCCTTGGTCCACAAAGACCAATAATTGAATGAAATATGAAAACACTGGACAGAATTCCTACCGGAAAAATAGAGAGAGCAGGGAAATTGGTTAAGACTGGGGTAAAGGTAGGCGGCAACTACATGAAATATTACAGCAAGAAATTGGTGAATCCGGCAATTACAAAGGATGAGCTCAATGAAGAAAATGCAGGGGATATTTACGATGGGCTGAAGAGCCTCAAGGGCAGTGCCCTTAAGGTTGCCCAAATGTTGAGCATGGAAAAAAATCTTTTGCCAAGTGCCTACGTGGAGAAATTTTCCCTTTCTCAATTCTCCGTACCTCCATTGTCCGCGCCTTTGGTTCGTAAAACGTTTAAAAAATACTTGGGGAAATACCCTGAGGAAATATTTGATGAATTCGATAAGGATTCCATCAACGCGGCGAGTATTGGTCAGGTGCACAAAGCGGTTAAAGATGGCAGGAATTTGGCCGTTAAAATTCAATATCCGGGTGTGGCAGAAAGTATTGGCAGTGACTTGGCATTGGTGAAACCTATTGCCATCCGAATGTTCAATTTACAGGGTAAGGACTCCGATAAATATTTTAAAGAAGTAGAGAATAAGTTGGTCGAGGAGACCAATTACATACTGGAATTGAAGCAGAGCAAGGAAATAACTGAGGCTTGTGGTGCTATTCCCAACATGGAGTTTCCAAAATATTACGAAGAACTTTCCAGTGAGCGCATACTGACCATGGATTGGATGCAAGGGAAGCACTTGAGTGAATTTGCCAAAATGGATTTTGACGAAACCTTGGGGAACAAATTGGGGCAGGCGCTGTGGGATTTCTATATGTTCCAAATGCATGGATTGAGAAAGGTACATGCCGATCCACATCCTGGTAATTTTTTGGTCAGTGAAAGGGAAACCCTGATTGCCATAGATTTTGGTTGTATCAAAGAGGTTCCCAATGAGTTTTACATCCCTTATTTTGAGCTTGCCAAAAAGGAGAATATAGAGAACGATGCCATCTTTATGGAAAAACTATATGAGTTGGAAATACTGTCGGATTCAGACTCCCCAGAAGAACTAAAATTCTTTAAGGCGCTGTTCAAGGAGATGTTGACTATTTTTACCTCTCCCTTCAATGAAGAGTATTTTGATTTTGGAGCCGATGAATTTTGGACCAAAATTGCCAATCTCAGCGAGCGCTATTCCAAGGATCCCCAAATACGAAAAATGAACGGTAACCGAGGTTCCAAACATTTTTTATATCTCAATAGGACCTTTTTTGGATTGTACAATTTACTCCACGACCTGCGGGCCAAAGTAGAGGTCAATAATTTTAGGCAATACATATAAAAAAAAGCCCCGAATATTTCGGGGCCTTTTTTTTAATCTTTCCCCATTAAGGGAACATCCATTGTTTCTTCTTTTTGTTTCACGTATTTTTCCAGCCATTGATCTTGTTCCCACAGTAAGTGCAGGATACTTTCCTTTGCTCTGTAGCCATGACTTTCCTTGGGAAGCATGACCAGTCTTACCGTGGCCCCGAGGCCTTTTAATGCATTGAAATAACGTTCGCTCTGCATAGGATAGGTCCCAGAATTATTATCGGCCTCCCCATGTGTCAATAGTAAGGGGGTTTTCATTTTGTCCGCATGCATAAATGGGGACATGGTATAGTATACCTCCGGGGCTTCCCAGTAGTTTCGTTCCTCACTTTGGAAGCCGAAAGGGGTAAGGGTTCTGTTGTAGGCACCACTTCTTGCTATTCCCGCAGCAAATAGATCGGAGTGTGACAATAGATTGGCTACCATAAATGCGCCATAGCTATGACCACCTACGGCCACTCTAGACCTATCCACATAGCCCATCCCATCTACGGCATCGATGGCCGCCTTGGCATTGGCCACGAGTTGTGTCCTAAAAGTATCATTGGGCTGGGCATCCCCTTCTCCTATGATGGGAAAAGCGGCATCATCCAAGACCACGTATCCTTTGGTGACCCAATAAATGGGTGAACCCCAATAGGGATATGTAAATTCATTAGGGTTTTGGGTATTTTGGGAAGCACTGTTCTTATCCTTGTACTCCCTGGGATAGGCCCAAAGTATCATGGGCATTTTTTCCTTTTTTTGTTTGTCATAATTTACGGGGAGATAAAGGGTCCCGGTCAGTTCCAAGCCATCTTCCCTTTGGTAGGTGATCACCTCTTTGTGCACATTTTGGATACTCTTAAAAGGATTTTCGAAAAAGGTAAGTTGTTGTGGTCCCTTTTTCCCCATAAGGGCCTTGTAGTAGTAATTTGGATATTCGCTTTTGGATTCGATACGGACCAATAACTGATCCTTTTCCGGATGGTATTCTACCAAGGTCTCCTTTTTGTCCGTTAGTTTGGATTGGTAAAGTCGCGCTTTTTCTTGGGAGACTAAATTGATCTTGTCCACGAAGGGGAACTGTCCATTTTCCGAAAATCCATCCCCCATAAGAAAGGCATTGTTTTTATGGTCAAGGGCCAGAACGTTCAATCCATATTCATTTCTGGTGGTCACAAATTCACCTGGATCATTGTAGGCATCCTGATAATTGCGGTCCGTGATTATTTTGGGTTTCGTGGCCGGATCT
This sequence comes from Sediminicola sp. 1XM1-17, assembly GCF_037203765.1. Classification (NCBI taxonomy): domain Bacteria; kingdom Pseudomonadati; phylum Bacteroidota; class Flavobacteriia; order Flavobacteriales; family Flavobacteriaceae; genus Sediminicola; species Sediminicola sp. 1XM1-17. The sequence continues at coordinate 29,834 of NZ_JBBCAS010000011.1, forward strand.
GATGGGTTGAAGACATATGTTTTGGTGTTCCTTGTATTCCACCAGCGGTCATAGGCAATGGCCAGGCCATTATTGCCCCATTGGATGCCCGCATATCTATTGATAGTTTTTAGGATGCTTTTGCCCTCACCTTGAAAGGGGGCCTCCAATTGAAAAATCTCGTCCCTAAAAGCGACCTCATTTTCGGGATCACCTCCATCCAATACCTGGGCATAGATCAAAGTTGATGGTTTGTCGCTTCTCCAAGAAATATCCCTTCTTCCCGTCCGTTCGGCCATAAATCCTTGGGGCAGATCCTCAATCAGCGGAACCTGCAGTACCTGTTGTACCAAGTTTCCATCGTTTTTATAAATAGTGGTAGTAGACGGAAACCTGTAATAAGGCACCAAATAGGAGAAGGGTCGGTCTATGGTCACGGCCATTACGTAAGAGCCGTCCGGGGAAAAGCTCAGGGAACTGTACATATCCGCCTCCTTCCATAAGGAAACATTCCCATTGAGATCTACCTTGTGCAGTTCCGATAGTGCCAGTTGCTCAAAATTAAATTCGTCATTCGGATTTTTCAACAGATCTTGGTAAGTCCTGTTCTGTGCTTTTTTTCCGTCATTGGAGGAAATGGTCGGTCCCGAAGGTACGGCCTCGGCTACATTGATCAATGGTTTTCTTGCCGCAGGCAGGGTTTTTACCAGGATAGACTCTCCATCCTTGAACCAATTGATCACATCACCCATATTGGCATTCACATTGGCTTGGGTAATTTTTTTTACGGTTACTTTTTCCAAATCCAGTACCCATACCTCTACCCCGGTTTTTGTAGTATTGGTCACAGCAATTTTAGATTGGTCAGGAGACCAACTGAAATTTGCCAACCTTGGATTTTCTGGTAAGCCATTGACCTGGATCTCTTTGGTGGCCGTAGTGGATTTTATTTTGATATTGTTGTAGTAATTGGTGCGGCTTCCAATATTTGTTTTGGGGTTGATCCGCAGTCCGGCAAGTCGCAATTCGTCTTCCGAGAGTTCTTCTATGGTCTTATAGGCGTCTCTATATAGCATTACCATATACTTACCGTCATCAGTGGTCAATACCGAAGGGGCCAAAGGGGCGTCCACTAAATTCAAAATTTCTTCGGATGGTTTCTGGTACGTAAGACTTTCCTGTGCATATCCCCAAAAAACTAGGAACAACAGCAATAGTGGTAAGGATTTTTTCATGTAATAAATTTTAGGTTGGAATTAAAAATGGAACAATGTTAACGATGTGATCGCTTTTTGTTCCCGCGACAATTTACTAAAATACACTACCTTAAAATGTTGTGGAAAAGTTAAAACAGAGGCTTATCCCTGAAATTTGCCCGGGACATGGACGAAGATTGGTGATTGTATTTGACTTTATTTTATTTTTGTCTTTTATATAGAATCCCATCAATCTTTATTATATTGACAAAGGGTTATTTAAAACCTACATATTTCCGAAAAACTAACAAACCATAAGATGTTCAATTCAAAAATTATAGGATTAGGGTACTATGTGCCAGAAAATGTCGTAACCAATGATGATCTGTCCAAGGTGATGGATACCAATGATGCTTGGATACAGGAGCGTACAGGTATACAGGAACGGAGGCATGTGATCAAGGGTGAGGATACCACCACCTCCATGGGAGTAAAGGCAGCCAAGGTTGCCATTGAAAGGGCTGGGATAGATAAGAATGATATTGATTTTATCATTTTTGCCACCTTAAGTCCAGATTATTACTTTCCTGGTCCAGGTGTTTTGGTACAACGCGATCTGGACATTAAAACAGTAGGGGCACTGGATGTTCGTAATCAATGTTCGGGATTTGTCTACGGTATTTCCGTGGCCGATCAGTATGTGAAGACCGGAATGTACAAAAATGTCTTGGTCATTGGATCGGAACTGCATTCCCATGGTCTGGATATGACCACCAGGGGAAGGGGAGTTTCCGTGATTTTTGGTGATGGGGCCGGAGCGGCCATTGTCAGTAGGGAAGAGGATACCTCTAAAGGAATATTATCTACGCATCTGCATTCGGAAGGGCAACATGCCGAGGAACTCTCTTTGATAGCACCGGGAATGGGCAAGCGTTGGGTGAATGACATTATTGCAGATAATGACCCTAATGACGAGTCGTATTTTCCATATATGAACGGACAGTTCGTATTTAAAAATGCGGTGGTGCGTTTTAGTGAGGTGATCAATGAAGGATTGGAGAAGAACAACCTGAAATCTACCGATATAGATTTGTTGGTGCCCCACCAGGCAAACCTGCGCATTTCGCAGTTCATTCAGAAAAAATTTGGATTGACCGACGACCAAGTTTTCAATAATATCATGAAATATGGCAACACCACAGCGGCCTCCATCCCCATTGCCCTAACAGAGGCTTGGGAAGAAGGAAAGATCAAAGAGGGTGATGTTGTGGTATTGGCGGCCTTTGGTAGTGGATTTACTTGGGGAAGTGTAATCATAAAATGGTAAAATGATACCTTTCAAAAAAGGATAATGTAAAATAAAACCCGAAGCAGGTGCTCCGGGTTTTTTCATTGATAAGCTATACTAAACACTAACCATTAACTATAAAAATATAGGCCTATCAATGACTTGAATTTTAATTAGTCCCTCCCAAGGGACGAAAAATTTACGTAAAATAGGATAACGTTAACATTATTTAACATCGATATTAACATATGAAAAAAACACTTGTTTTTGGGGCTTCGCTTAAACCTGATAGATACAGCTATGTGGCTGTAAAACGCTTGCTGGCCAATGATATTGAAACTGAGGCGTTTGGGCTAAAGGAAGGGAATATTGATTCGGTTGCTATCAAGACCACTGTCAATGGCATAAATGATATACATACGCTAACGCTTTATATAGGGCCAGAGCGGCAGATATCATATTACGATACCATATTGGCCATTTCCCCCAAGAGGGTAATTTTTAATCCTGGAACGGAAAACCCAGAACTGTACGACCTATTGGAAAAAGAAGGCATAGAAGTAGAGGTGGCCTGTACCTTGGTGCTTTTGGGTACGGGACAATACTGATCCTAAAGAATCCTTCCTATTCCTTGGTCCTGATGAACCACAACCCAATAAATGTCAATAGGCCATTGAAGGGCAATAATTCATAGCCAACGGCATAACCTCCCAGATACTCCATAGGGATTTGAGCAATTCCTACAATAATCAGTACCGAGGTAACGGCTACGATCCAAACATATTGGTCCTTGATTTTGTGCTTGGTAAATATACCAAAAGCAAACAGCCCCAATAGGGGGCCATAGGTATAGGTGGCCACAGTGAGTAGGCCGTCGATTACGTTTTTGTCAAGTACATATTTAAATATGATGATCACGATAATCAATAGGACGCTCATACCAATATGGGTTTTCTTACGGATGCTCTTCTGAACTGCTTCTGGCCGCTTCTCGATATTCAGAAAATCTACACAGAAAGATGTGGTCAGGGCCGTGAGGGCACTGTCTGCACTGCTGTAGGCCGCGGCAACCAGTCCCAACATAAAAGTAATGGCTACCGTAATCCCTAGACCGCTGTTCAGTGCAATTTCAGGGAAAAGCAAATCAGACTTCGGGGACCCATCCATTAACGGAATGGCAATATTAAATTTGGAAGCATAGATAAAGAGCAGGGCCCCGAGCAGTAAAAAGATAAAATTCACCACTACTAGGACAACGGTAAAGGAAATCATGTTCTTCTGGGCGTCCTTGAGGGATTTACAGGTAAGGTTCTTTTGCATCATGTCCTGATCCAAGCCTGTCATACATATCGTTATGAACATTCCCCCGATAAACGATTTCACAAAATTGGTTTTATTGAAAAGGGAGTCCGTGAAGAACATTTTGTTGTATTGTTTCAGCTCTTGGGAGGCCAAGAATTCGGAAAAGGTCCAGTCCAACTCCTCATTGATGAAATAAATACAGAGTCCAACCGAGACCAGCATGAACAACGTTTGCAGGGTGTCCGTCCAAACGATGGTCTTTATTCCTCCCCTAAAGGTGTATATCCAGATCAACAGGATCGATAGGATAACGGTCACTTCAAAAGGTACATCCAATTCGTCAAAAACGAACTGCTGCAGTACAATGGCGACCAGAAAAAGTCGGAATGCAGATCCAAGGACCCTGGATATAAAGAAAAAGAAGGCGCCGGTCTTATAGCTTACCTGTCCAAACCGCTGTCCCAGATATTCATATATGGAAGTAACGTTGAGCTGGTAATAGATGGGCAATAGGACAAAGGCAATAACAAAATAACCCACGAGATACCCAAAAACTACCTGCATATAGCTGAATTGTGAGGCTTCTACCCAGCCGGGCACCGAAATAAAGGTGACACCGGAGAGGGAGGCACCCACCATTCCAAAAGCCACCAAAAACCAAGGTGACTGTTTTCCGGCCTTAAAAAAATCGATGTTGGAATCGTTTTTTCCGGTGAGGTATGATATGAACAAAAGCAATAGAAAGTAACATCCAATGAGGAGTAGGATATGCGTGGCGGTCATAAAAATAAATTTGCATCGCAAAGTACAAAAAGATAAAACATAAATCTAAAATCGTAATTTTGTGCCTATGGAATTTTCTTCTAAACTATTGGAAAATGCGGTTTATGAAATGTCACAACTACCTGGCATTGGTAAACGCACCGCACTGCGCCTGGTATTACATATGCTGAAGCAGCCCAGTGAACAGACCATGAGACTGACCAATTCCCTGCAACATTTAAGAAATGATATTAAATTTTGCTCCAATTGCCATAATATTTCAGATGTGGCCTTGTGTGAAATCTGCGCCAATCCCAAACGGGATGAAAGCTTGGTGTGTGTAGTAGAGGATATCCGTGACGTCATGGCCATAGAGAATACTGGACAATACAAGGGATTATATCACGTTTTGGGAGGTAAGATTTCTCCGATGGAAGGTATAGGTCCACAGAATTTGACCATTCCGTCTCTATTGAACAAGGTGAAGGAAGGGATAGTAAAGGAACTGATTTTTGCACTCAGTTCAACCATGGAAGGGGATACCACCAATTTTTATATCTATAAACAATTGGAGGGCTCGGGGGTGAAAACTTCTACGATTGCCAGGGGTATTTCTGTTGGCGATGAACTGGAGTATGCCGATGAGATTACGCTTGGGCGCAGTATAGTAAATCGTATCCCGTTTGAGAATTCGTTAAAATCGTCCTAATAATCAAACTAAAAAATAAGATTAATGTAATTGTAAGGTCTTTTTTTTAGTATTTTTGCAAATTATTAAACCAAAAAAGCATACAAAGTATCAATATGTCAAGATTCGAATTAAAATTACCGCAGATGGGCGAAAGTGTTGCAGAGGCAACCTTGACCTCATGGTTAAAGGAAGTTGGTGATACCATTGAGATGGATGAAGCCGTATTTGAGATTGCTACCGACAAGGTGGACTCTGAAGTTCCTAGTGAAGTAGATGGTGTTTTGGTGGAGAAGTTGTTTAATATAGATGATGTGATCAAGGTGGGACAGACTGTCGCCATTATTGAGATAGAAGGGGACGGCCCCGATGATGAAGAGGTTGCCGTTGCGAAGGAAGAGGAAGAAGTGCCCCAGGAGGCCGTAGCCGCATTGGAAGAACAAATGGTGGGAGCACAAGAAACAGCATCCGCCCCGGCAAAGGCATTCAGTGAGTCGGATAAATTTTATTCCCCATTGGTAAAAAATATTGCCAAACAAGAAGGGATTTCCGTTGCCGAACTGGATACCATAAACGGTACAGGTAAAGATAGCAGGGTAACCAAAAACGATATTTTGGACTATGTGGAGAACAGAGCTTCCGGGAAGTCGGCCACTGTATCCGCTCCACAGCAAGCTGCTCAAAAACAAGAACAGCCCGTTGCGCAAAAAACGACCGAGGAAAAACCAAAAGCAGCCCCGGTACAGGTGGGAAGTGGTGATGAGGTGATCCCAATGTCGCGTATGGGAAAACTTATTTCCCAATATATGACCGCCAGTCTTTCGACTTCGGCACATGTTCAGAGTTTTGTAGAAGTGGATGTCACCAATGTGGTGAACTGGAGAAATAAAATGAAGAATGCTTTTGAAAAGCGCGAAGGTGAGAAATTGACCTTTACGCCAATTTTCATGGAAGCGATAGCCAAGGCATTGAAGAACTATCCCATGATGAATATTTCTGTGGATGGGGACAATGTGATCAAAAAGAAAAACATCAATCTAGGAATGGCCGCGGCCTTGCCTGATGGAAACCTTATTGTTCCGGTAATCAAAAATGCAGACCAATTGAACTTGGTGGGCATGGCCAAAGCGGTAAACGATTTGGCCAACAGGGCAAGGAACAATGCCTTGAAACCAGATGAGATCAAAGACGGTACTTATACGGTTACTAACGTGGGGACTTTTGGAAGTGTTTTTGGAACCCCTATCATCAACCAGCCACAGGTAGGTATCATGGCGTTGGGGGCAATCCGCAAAATACCTTCAGTTATCGAAACTCCGGAGGGCGACCTTATCGGTATCCGTAGCAAGATGTACCTTTCCCATAGCTATGACCACAGGGTGGTGAACGGTGCCCTAGGGGGTATGTTCGTAAAAGCCGTTGCCGATTATTTGGAGGCCTGGGATGTGAACAGGGAAGTTTAGAGCTATGATGATCAAATATAAGAAATGCCCCATTTTATGGGGCATTTTTTGTTTAACGGAGGTCGCGGATAGGAGGTGATATTCGAAATTTGAAAGGGTCAGGGTTGTTTTTAGAAATGTTTAACATCCATAAGGCAGGGCTTTAGGGGCATCCCTTTATCTTTAGGCCTCAAACAAAATTTTATCGCGTTCATGTATTCTCGTCTCCCGATGATGAAAGGGCTTTGCTTTTTTATTTTATTACTTCTACCCATTGCCGTATTTCCCCAAAAAGAATCCATAAAGATGTTCCTGGACTGTAACTGTGAAAAGCGGTACATACAGCAGGAGATCAATTTTATAAGCCACGTTCGCGATCAGGGATTGGCCAATGTTAAACTATTTATTTACGATATCGCCAATGGGAGCGGTGGCAGAACCTATAGGCTGGAATTTACCGGGGAGGGAAGTTTTGCCGATCTGGAAAATGAACTTTCCTATGATACCACCGCCAACATGTCCTCCGATGAGGTTCGCAAAGGACTGGTGCAACGGATAAAGACCGGACTGCTGAAATATGTCATACAGTCCGATGTGGCAGATAATATAGATTACTCCATTACCAAGGAGGGGTTAAAGGAACGTCAGGATATCAACTTTGACGATCCATGGAACAACTGGATCTTTGAGGTGCGGGGCGAAGTGGATGTCAACAGTGAAGCCAGTAGGAACCAATTTAGGTACGAGCTGGGTTTTGAAAGCGATAGGGTTACGGAGAAATGGCGTATTCGTGCCGATCTGGAAATGAACCGTTTTAGTAGCAAATTTGAGAATGATGGGGAGGAGTTTGCCAGTGAACGGGAACGGTACTCTGGTTTTGGAAGCGTTGTGCGCAGCCTATCGGATCATTGGTCTGCCGGTATTTTTGGGGGTGCAAGACACGATACCTATACCAATCTCAATGTTTCCTTGGACCTGCGTCCGGCCCTGGAATACAATATATTTCCATATCGGGAGGTATTGAGAAGGGAGATAGTCTTTGCTTACAAGATCGGATATATTTTCAATGATTATATGGAGACCACCATATTTGGGAAGGACAAGGAATCTTTGTTCAGTCATTCTGTCGACGTACAGTTGCGTTTTCGGCAGCCTTGGGGCAATATCTTTACCCGGATTGTGGCTTCGAGCTTTTTGAACGACTGGTCCAAGAACCGGTTGCAGATGGACAGCTATTTGTCCATCCGCATCCTAAAAGGGCTTTCCGTCCGCTTTTCAGGGGATCTCAAATTGATCCAAGACCAGATCAATCTGCCCGCTGGTTCAGCCTCCATCGAGGATGTGCTCTTGCAGCAAAAGCAGATTGCTACCAATTTTGAGATCGGTTTTGGGGTGGGGATCAGCTATACGTTCGGTTCTGCCTTCAACAATATTATCAACACACGTCTGTGATCCGAAATGTATTTTAGGGTATTTTGGAATTTATCGAATATAAAGGGTAAATTTTTCATCCTCTATTTCTAAAAACTATCTTTGTAGAAATCATAGAAAAGCATGCAATTAAACCTGACAAGACCCATCTGTTTTTTTGATCTGGAAACAACAGGAATCAATGTGGCCAAGGACCGCATCGTAGAGATCTCCATTTTAAAAGTATATCCCAATGGCAACAAGGAGAGTAGAACATGGCTGGTGAACCCAGAAATGCATATTCCTGATGAGGTGGTTGCCGTTCACGGCATTACCAATGAAAAGGTGGCCAATGAGCCAACCTTTAAGGAGTTGTCCAAGGAAATTTATAAGATGATCAAGGACAGTGATTTGGGAGGTTTCAATTCAGATCGCTTTGATATCCCCTTATTGGCAGAAGAAATGCTTCGTGCCGATATTGATTTTGATATGAAAAATACGGTTTCCGTAGATGTGCAGACCATATTTCATAAAATGGAAAAAAGAACCTTGGAGGCCGCTTTTAAATTCTATTGCGGAAAGGATCTAACGGATGCCCACAGTGCGGAGGCAGATACCAATGCCACCTATGAAGTGTTGTTGTCCCAATTGGAAAGGTATCCGGAATTGGAGAACAACATCAAAAAGCTGGCTGAATTTTCCACCCATAGGCAATCCGTAGATTTTGCGGGCTTTATAGGGCTGGATGAAGACGGGGAGGAGATTTTTTCATTTGGCAAGCACAAAGGAAAAAAAGTTCATGATGTGCTGGAAAAGGAACCGGGGTATTTCGGTTGGATATTGAATGCCGATTTCCCGCTGTATACAAAAAAGGTCCTTACCCAAATAAAACTGAGCAAGCTGAACAATAAATTAGGGTAAAAACAATCTTTGTCTTTATTTTGGGGTTGGCCCGGTAGAAACTTCCAAGGGAATTGCGGGTTGTTAATAATTGAATCAAGAGCATGAAGATCATTTGTATAGGTCGCAACTATGCCGACCATATTAAGGAATTGAACAATGAGAGGCCTACAGATCCAGTGGTTTTTATAAAACCCGATTCTTCGGTTTTGCCCAAGGAACAGGATTTTTATATTCCTGAGTTTACCAAGGATGTGCATTATGAAGTGGAAGTTCTGGTAAAGATCAAGAAGGTGGGGAAGCATATTGAAGAAAAGTTTGCCCATAAATACTATGACGAGGTTGGACTTGGGATAGATTTTACGGCCAGGGATGTGCAATCGGCGCTAAAAGAAAAAGGGTTGCCGTGGGAAAAGGCCAAGGGTTTCGACGGGGCTGCCGTTGTGGGGAATTGGCTGCCAAAGAGCAATTTCAAAGATTTGAACAATTTGCAATTTACCCTTTCCAAAAACGGAACCATCGTGCAAGAGGGTAATACCAGTCTGATGCTGTGGAAAATAGACGAAATCATCGCCTATGTTTCCAAGTATTTTATGTTGAAAAAAGGTGATATAATTTTTACAGGAACCCCAGCGGGTGTAGGAAAAATTGAGACAAATGACTACCTTTCAGGTAGGCTGGAAAATGAGGAACTATTTACGGTAAAAATAAGATAATGATATATAGTTTAGATAAACTGAATGAGATGGCGGAAGGAGATGAGGAATTCATCAACTCCGTAATAGCTGTGTTTTTGGATGAGGTGCCCACTGATCTGGAGTTGTTGGAACAGGCTGTAGAAAAAAAGGATTACCCCAACATTTACCAGTTGGCGCATAAGATTAAGCCCAATGTGGACCTTTTGGGGATGGAACAGACGCGGGCCAATGCATTGGAAATAGAAACCTTGGGAAAGACACAGGGAAATGGGGCGCAGATTGAAAAATTGTTTCCGTTGTTGCAAAAAGATATCCATCAAGTAGTATCCGAGCTTAAAAAAGATTTCGATTTATAATGTTGGCAGAAATTATCACCATTGGGGACGAAATCCTCATTGGACAGATTATTGATACCAATTCTGCCTATATTGCCAATGCGCTGAACCAGATAGGAGTGTCTGTCTATCAGATCACTTCGGTGCAGGATGAGCGAAGCCATATCCTCAAGGCTTTGGAAGAGGCCGAGTCCAGGGTAGATGTTATTATTGTCACCGGTGGTCTAGGGCCTACCAAGGACGATATTACCAAGCTCACCTTTTGTGAGTATTTTGGTGACACCTTAGTGGAGAGTCAAGAGGTGTTGGCTCATGTGGAAGAGCTTTTCAAAAAGTACATTACCACCCCAATTTCAGATATGAACCGTAGGCAGGCATTGGTGCCTTCCAAGGCCATCGTGCTAAAGAATGCCTATGGAACGGCCCCGGGGATGTGGATCAAAAACCATGGAAAGGTGTTTGTATCCCTGCCCGGAGTACCCTTTGAGATGAAGGGGTTGGTGCAGAACGAGGTTATTCCCAGAATCGTCAACGAATTCCATAGGCCATTTATTCTGCATAGGACGTTGATCACGTACGGAGTAGGGGAAAGCGCCATTGCAGAAAAAATAGAACATTGGGAGAGCTCCCTGCCGCCATTTATCAAATTGGCCTATCTGCCCAATTTAGGGAAGGTAAGGCTTCGGTTGACCGCCAAGGGAACGGACAAGGAGGCGATCGCCAAGGCTGTTGATGAAGAGATCATCAAACTACACGCCATCATCGGGGATATTATCTTTGGGGAGGACCAAAATGGTGCACTGGAAGAATTGTTGGGAAAGTTATTGAAAAAGAAAGGGCTGACATTGGCTACTGCCGAAAGTTGCACCGGAGGTGCCATCGCTGAGCGGATCACCTCTGTACCGGGGGCATCGGCCTATTTTAAGGGCAGTGTGGTCAGTTATGCCACAGAAGCCAAAATAAACGTGCTCCAGGTGCCCAACGAGATCATAAATGACCATTCTGTGGTCAGTGAACCCGTTGTAAAGGCCATGGCGGAGAATGTAAGGCAACTTTTCAAGACAGATTTTGCAATAGCCACGACGGGCAACGCCGGACCCACAAAAGGAGACTCTGATGCCGATGTGGGAACTGTGTTTATAGCAGTAGCCTCACCATCAGGTGTTTATGTGGAAAAATTTATGATGGGAAACCATCGGGAACGCATTGTTCAGAAGGCCGTGAACAAATCTTTTGAGCTTTTGCAAAAAGAAATTCTAAAATTGTGAAAAAAGAATTTTGCCTTCCGATAAAAAAGATATAAATTTGCAGCCTGTTTAAAATCACACTAAAAGTAGCGAAATGTCAAAAGTTTGTGAAATTACTGGAAAGAAAGCTATGTTTGGTAACAACGTGTCTTTTTCCATTAACAAGACCAAGAGAAGATTTGATGTAAATCTTTCTAAGAAACGTTTTTATATCCCTGAAGAAGACCGTTGGGTAACCCTAAAGGTAACTTCTAAGGCGTTGAAGTCCATCAATAAAAAGGGGATTTCTGCAGTTATAAAAGAAGCAAGAGCAAAAGGATTGGTTAAGTAATCCGTAAATAAAAAGATAACAATGGCAAAGAAAGGTAATAGGATCCAAGTTATTTTGGAGTGCACGGAGCATAAAGATTCCGGCATGCCTGGAACTTCTAGGTATATCACTACCAAGAACAAGAAGAATACTCCTGATAGGATGGAAATTAAGAAATTCAACCCTATCATGAAGAAAATGACAGTTCATAAAGAAATAAAATAATACGTCATGGCAAAGAAGACCGTAGCGAGTTTACAGACAAGCTCAAAAAGATTAACCAAAGCCATTAAAATGGTAAAGTCACCAAAAACTGGTGCTTACACTTTCGTTGAGTCAGTAATGGCTCCTGAAGTTGTAAACGAATGGTTGGCAAATCAGAAATAAAACTTGCCAAAATAGATTTTAAAGCTACTTTCCATCGAAAGTAGCTTTTTTATTTTCATATCTTTGGGTAATAGAAGTAGTACATCAAAATGAGTTTATTCAAAAAGATATTTTCTTCCGAGAAGAAGGAAACCCTGGATAAGGGATTAGAGAAGTCCAAAACCAGTTTTTTTTCAAAATTGGGAAAGGCCGTTGCCGGTAAGACCAAGGTAGACGATGATGTTTTGGATAATCTGGAAGAAGTTTTGGTGACTTCCGATGTAGGGGTGAATACGACTCTCAAAATTATCGAGCGAATTGAAGCCAGGGTGTCTCGAGACAAATACCTGGGCACGGACGAACTCAACCTTATCTTACGGGAGGAAATTGCGGGCCTACTTGCGGAGACCAATGTGGGGGAGGAAACAGAGTTTGTGGTTCCCAAGGATAAAAAGCCCTATGTGATCATGGTTGTTGGTGTCAATGGTGCCGGAAAGACGACCACCATAGGTAAATTGGCCCATCAGTTCAAAAAGCAAGGATTTAAAGTGGTATTGGGTGCTGCGGATACTTTCCGTGCCGCTGCGATAGACCAATTGCAGGTATGGGCAGACCGTGTAGATGTCCCTATTGTAAAACAGGCCATGGGAAGCGATCCCGCTTCCGTAGCTTTTGACACCTTGAGTTCTGCCATGAAGCAGGGTGCCGATGTGGTCATTATCGATACCGCCGGACGCTTGCACAATAAGGTAAACTTGATGAACGAACTTACCAAGGTAAAAAGGGTGATGCAAAAGGTGGTACCCGATGCGCCCCACGATGTGATGCTGGTCCTTGATGGCTCTACAGGTCAGAACGCCTTTGAACAGGCAAAACAGTTTACAAAAGCCACCGAAGTCACTTCTTTGGCCGTAACAAAATTGGATGGCACCGCCAAAGGAGGTGTGGTCATCGGCATATCCGACCAGTTTAAAGTGCCTGTAAAGTATATAGGTGTTGGTGAGGGTATGGAGGATCTTCAAATTTTTAATAAGTACGAGTTCGTAGATTCATTTTTTGGCAGTAAAAATTGAGATCGATACTTGTCATATTATTAATATGCCTAGCGCTCCCAAGCGATGCACAAATAACACATCCCAAGGCCAGTCCCTTTTCCCAAGTGGAACAGGAGGTAGGCCTTTCCAAGATCACAGTGGATTATTCACGTCCCTCGGTCAGGGGCAGGACCATTTTTGGTCAACTCGTACCCTATGGCCGTATTTGGCGGGTAGGGGCCAATGAGTCTACCAAAATCACCCTGGATACGGACATGAAAGTACTAGGGAATTCCCTTCTAAAAGGTACCTATGCCCTCTATGCCTTTCCGGAGTCCGATGTTTGGAAAATTGTATTTCATAACAACACCACACATTGGGGCGATGGTAGAACGGCCTATGATGCAGCGGAAGATGCGCTTAGGGTGTCCGTTATCCCGGAAAAGATCCCTTATTTCCAAGAGAATTTTTTGATCACCTTCGAAAATATAACCCATAGTTCCTTGGATATGGCCTGGGTGTGGGAGAACACCAAAATTGTAGTTCCCATGACGGTGGATACCCATAGTATGATGGTAGAGGAAATCAATAAACAGCTACAGGAGAACCCCACGGCACAGACCTACTACGAGGCAGCACGGTACTATCAGGAACAGGGCATGGAGTATTCCTTGGCCCTCGATTATCTGAATAAGGCTATTGCCCTAGGGGGCGATACCTATTATTTTTATAGGGTTAAATCCTTGGTGGAAGCAGCATTGCTCGATTATAAGGCCGCAATTTTATCAGCCCAAAGATCATTGGAATTGGCAGCAAAGGAAGGGAAGGACGAGTTTGTTCGGATGAACCAAGAGAATATTAAGAATTGGAATAATAGCATTAAAAATTAGCAACTATGGGAAGACTCTTTATTTTGGCACTGGCATTGATAACCTTGGGATTTACATCCTGCAAGCAAAAACAAGAAAATGAAAAAGAGTCCGTGGTGCTATGGGAGGCCTATAACGATTCTGCTGAGGTTGCAGCGAATAAGGACCATGAAATAGAAAGAATGAGGTACAAGCTCATCCAATCCAAGGTCATGGATAAGAATGAGGTGTTCTTGCCCCTCTATGATGAAGTGTCCAAATTTTCCGATACGGAATACGAAAGTCTCAAACCCTTGGTCTTGGAACAGGATATTCCCACCTTGCAAAACTATATCAAGGAGGGCAAACTGAGCTATGAGAAATTGGTGCTTTTCTATCTGAAAAGAATATACAAGTACGAACTTGATAATGCCACTACGTTGAATACCGTTTTGGCCTTGAACAAGGATGTGGTGGCCGAAGCCCGTAAAATGGACGAGTTCCGCAAAAAATTTCCAAATGAAAAACACCATGCCATTTATGGAATGCCCATTTTGTTAAAGGACAATGTCAATACCTTAGGTATGAATACTACGGCCGGGGCCATTGCCTTGATGGACAATGAGACCAATGATGCGTTTATCGTTGAGCAATTAAAGAAGAACGGGGCCCTTATTTTGGGCAAGGTGAACCTTAGCGAATGGGCCTATTTCTTATGTTCCGGTTGCCCTGTGGGCTATAGCGCCGTTGGAGGGCAGACCTTGAACCCTTATGGCAGAAAGATATTTGAGACTGGAGGTTCCAGCGCGGGTAGTGGTACCGCTGTTGCCGCCAATTATGCCGTGGCTGCCGTGGGTACGGAAACATCCGGATCCATCTTGTCACCATCGAGCCAAAATTCAGTCGTGGGCCTCAAGCCAACCATTGGCCTTCTGAGCCGTTCGGGGATCGTTCCCATTTCCAGTACGCTGGATACCCCTGGTCCCATGACCAAAAATGTGGTGGACAATGCCATCTTGTTATCGGCCATGCTGGGCAAGGACCCTTCGGATCTGAAATCGGTGGAAGCCCCAACAGATTATATGGGCAAAACAACCAAGGGTTCCTCTTTAAAGGGAAAGCGACTTGGAGTATTTTCCAACCTATTGGAAGAAAATGCGATCTATAAAAATACGGTGGAGAAACTAAAAGAGCTGGGAGCGGAAATCGTGGTGTTCACACCGCCAAATGTGAAGATGGAAGGTTTTCTCAGTATTTTGAATTTGGATATGAAGAACGACCTACCTGTTTACTTAAATACCCAGGTAAAAAATAAGGATGCGGTAAAAATTGGCAGTATCCAGGATGCCATCGCCTTTAACAATATGGATTCCTTGGTACGTATTCCCTACGGACAATCCCTTTTTGAGGGTATTATGGCCGATACGACCACCGCAGAAGGCCTGGAGGAGATAAAAAACAGCTTGGAAAAAACGGGAAGGGTGTTTTTTGATACTGCCCTGGACAAGGAGAATCTGGACGCCATCCTATCCATCAACAACTACCATGCAGGATACGCCGCGGTGGCCAAATATCCAGCCTTAACGGTCCCTATGGGTTATAAGGAAACGGGAGAGCCCATCAGTCTAACGTTTATTGCCAAGCAGTTCCAAGAGGATAAATTACTGGAGCTGGGTCGCGCCTATGAGGCGGGCACCAAAGTGCGAAAGATGCCAGAAAATTATAAAAATTAGGAAACAGCATACGTCTACTTAATCAGGGTATTCAATCGGATCCACAGGTCATTGTCAAAAGTGGTGGGGCCCAATTCACTGCCCTTGGCAGCGTCTCCCATTCTTACGATCACCAATCCCTTACTGGGGACAACGTAGAGTTTTTGGTCATTGGCCCCTAAACCGGCCACGAGGTCGTCCGGGGCATCGGGTATCAACTTACCGGGAAAGGATTCTTCTGAACCGGGAATCCTAAAGCTGCTTTTTCCATTGAGCCACCACAGATAGCCATAGGAGGGATTCATAGCTTGGGAAGATGTGGTCATCGCCTTAAAATATTCCTTGTTGGAAAGGATGGGAGTTTCATCCCAAGTGCCTTCGTTTAAATTCAACAAGCCAAATCTGGCCATACTCCGGGCATTGCTGAAAAACAGATTGAGGTAACCAGTTTTGATCCATGTTCCCTGCATGCCAATTTTATCCCTTATCTTGGAATTGAAATACGTCTTGAATTCTTGTTGTACTGCTCCCGAGATTATTTCGTCCAAAAGGGTATAGGGCGCATTGTGGTAATACCAAAAAGTATTGGGCTCATTTTTGTACAAGAGGCACTCCTGATCCGTACAAAAGCTATTGGTCACCTTGAAATCGAGGCCCGTGGTCATGGTTAGATGATGCTTTATACTGATCTTTTGTTCCTGCTCCGGTGTCAATAATGACCATTCCAAGCCCATGTATTTTGAGGACGAATCCTCTAGGGACAATAATTTTTCCTCCAATGCCAGTCCCACGGTAAATGCGGTCAAAGTTTTGGCGGCAGAATTCCATGTGTGGTTTTCTGTAGCTGAAAAACCATTGAAATACTGCTCCAAGACAATTTTACCATCCTTGAGAATAATAAAGGCCTTGGTCCCATTGTCTTTCAAAAAGGTATATAAAGGAGCCACCTGGGTCTCGTCCCATTCCAAGTCTTCCAAGGATGTGGTTTCCCAGGTATCCCCGCCTATGGGCGGAAAATATAGTAATTGTTTTTCAGGTTCCGGTTCAGGGATGGCAACGGTATCGGGTTCCGTATCCTTGGAGCAGGCCATCAAGGTTAAAATGACCAGTAGGTATAGGGGTAATGAGTTAGTTTTCATAGCAGTAGGTTGGTATTTGGATAAGATTAGGGGTAATAGTATAACGTAAAAACGTTAATATTAGTCTTAATACGATGCCATTCTTCTTTCAAATCGTATTTTTGCACACTATTTAGAAAAAACATGCGGACAAAATCACTTAAAAAGAACAAGATCAACGTAGTAACCCTAGGATGTTCCAAGAATGTGTACGATTCTGAAGTACTCATGGGACAGTTGCGTGCCAACAATAAAGAGGTGGTACATGAAGAGGAAGGTAATGTTGTGGTTATCAATACGTGTGGTTTTATCGCCAATGCCAAAGAGGAGAGCGTAAACACCATTTTGGAGTATGTGCAGAAGAAAGAGGCTGGTACTGTTGATAAGGTATTTGTAACCGGATGTTTAAGTGAACGTTATAAGCCAGACCTACAAAAAGAAATTCCCAATGTGGACGAATATTTTGGGACCAGTGACCTTCCCAATCTATTGAAGGCCTTAGGTGCCGATTATAAACATGAGCTGATCGGGGAACGTTTAACGACCACCCCTAAAAATTACGCTTATCTCAAAATAGCGGAAGGTTGTGACAGACCATGTTCCTTTTGTGCCATCCCCCTAATGCGCGGGAAGCACAAGAGCACCCCTATTGAGGATTTGGTTCAGGAGGCTGAGAAACTGGCCGCCAAAGGAGTGAAGGAATTGGTGTTGATCGCTCAGGATTTGACCTATTACGGTCTTGATCTGTATAAAAAGAGAAATTTGGCAGAGCTGCTGAAGGAATTGGTAAAAGTGGAGGGGATCGAATGGATCCGCTTGCACTATGCCTTCCCAACCGGCTTCCCAATGGATGTCTTGGATGTGATGAACCAAGAACCAAAAGTGTGCAACTACCTGGATATTCCGTTGCAGCACATTGCGGATCCAATCTTAAAAAGCATGCGTCGTGGTACTACCAAAGCAAAAACGACCAAACTTTTGCAGGACTTTAGGGCAGCAGTACCAGAAATGACCATAAGGACTACCTTGATCGTAGGGTATCCGGGGGAAACGGAGGAAGATTTCCAAACCCTTAAAAGTTGGGTAGAGGAAATGCGTTTTGAACGTTTGGGTTGCTTTACCTACAGTCACGAGGAAAATACTCATGCCTATACGTTGGAGGATGATGTGCCAGAGGATGTAAAGCAGGAACGCGCAGCCGAAATTATGGAAATACAATCCCAGATTTCTTGGGAGCTGAACCAGGAAAAAGTGGGACAGACGTTCCGTTGTATTATTGACCGTAAAGAGGGACCTTACTTTGTAGGTCGTACCGAGTATGATTCACCGGATGTGGACAATGAGGTGCTGATAGATGCTGCAAAACACTACGTAAAAATAGGGGAGTTCACCAATGTAAAGATCACCGAAGCGGCAGATTTTGACCTGTACGGCGAACCTGTGTAATAAAGGATTTACCTTAATACCGCATTTTTAATAAAGGGAGCCAGTGGCTCCTTTTTATTGTTATAGGCTTATTGTAAAAGGTAACGCGGATTCCAAAAAGAAGAATTATTCCCCCAAGGATCATCTGTAGTGTAATGGTCTCGTTCAGGAAGATCCAGGCCAAAAAAGCAGTGATCAAGGCTTGGCTCAATACGGCAAGGGATACCCTGGTAGTCTTCATGTGTTTTAAAGCAAAACTTACAAGCAACCAGGCCAACAACTGGCATACGACCGCTTGTACGCCAAGTAATAACCATGCCATATTGGAAAACCCTCCGAAGGGCTGGTCCCAGAACCAACTTAGGATACCTAGGCAGAGCGAAGAGGCCATAAGGCTATAGGTCATGAAAGTAATTACCGAAACCTTCTCAAGTACCACCTTGCTTACCATGAGGTAACCCGAATAAAATATTCCGGACAGTACCCCAAAAATAAATCCGGTATCAAAAGTAAAGGTAGCAAATACCCCAAATCCCACTAAGGTTACCATGCCGAATAAGGCAATAAGGGTCCCGATCCAAAAATTCTTGGTGGGTTTGTTCTCCAGAAACAAAAAGGTGGTGATTCCTACCCATACGGGTGACAGGTTGGTCAACAAGGAGGCCTGGGTGGCAGTTGAAGCCAGGATGGAAATGTTCCAAGTAGCCACATCAAATCCAAAAAGGATACCGCTCAGGGCGGCAAGACCCAGAATTTTCATAGAGGGTAGGCCCAACTGTTTGGTATACCAGGCATAAGGGAGAATTAGGGCTAGGGATATGGCCATACGGTAGAAGGCCGAAATCACACCTGGAGTAAGCTCCAGCTTGATCAGGATAGGATAAACAGAGATCGCAAAAATTCCGATCAATAGGGCTATTCTAGGCTTGGTCATGAGCTGTAAAAGCCGCTAATGTAGTAAATTATGACATACGGCGATCAGAATTTTATTGCTTGAACGAGTGCATTATAGCCTCCTATTTCTTTGTGGTGACCCGCTTTTTTTTAGTTTTGCAGCTTCAAAGAAAAAACCATGATTTCCGTAGACGCAATTGCAGTAGAATTTAGTGGAGATACGCTTTTTAGCGATGTATCTTTTGTCATCAATGAGAACGACAAAATAGCCCTAATGGGGAAGAACGGCGCGGGAAAATCCACCATGATGAAGATCATCGCAGGGGAGCAGAAGGCCACCCGTGGCCATATCCGTTTTCCCAAGGATGCCGTCATCGCCTATATGCCACAGCATTTGCTCACCAATGATAACTGCACCGTCTTTGAAGAGGCCTCCAAGGCCTTTAAGGAAATCTTTGAAATGCGGGACGAAATGGACCGCCTGAACAAAGAACTGGAAACCAGGACCGACTATGAGTCCGACGCCTATATGAACATCATTGGCAAGGTGTCCGACCTGGGGGAGAAGTACTACGCTTTGGAAGAGATCAACTATGAGGCCGAAGTGGAAAAGGCCCTGAGGGGGCTTGGTTTTAGAAGGGAAGATTTTGGAAGGCTGACCAGTGAGTTCAGTGGGGGATGGCGTATGCGTATAGAGCTGGCCAAGATCTTGTTGCAAAAGCCGGACCTGATCCTTTTGGATGAGCCTACCAACCACGTGGATATAGAATCTGTGATCTGGTTGGAAGATTTCTTATTGAACAAGGCCAAGGCCGTAGTGGTCATTTCCCACGATAAGACTTTTATTGACAATATCACCAATAGGACCATAGAGGTGACCATGGGCCGTATCTATGATTATAAGGCCAACTATACCCACTACCTGCAATTGCGGGAAGACAGGCGTGCCCATCAGATTAAGGCCTACCAGGAACAGCAAAAGTTTATTGCGGACAACCAACAGTTTATAGACAGGTTCAAGGGGACCTATTCCAAGACCAACCAGGTGACCTCAAGGGAGCGGATGTTGGAGAAATTACAGATCATTGAGATTGATGAGATCGATACATCGGCCCTAAAATTGCGTTTCCCACCGTCTGTCCGTTCGGGGGATTATCCCGTAACGGTCAACGGCCTTACCAAAAAATATGGGGACCATGTGGTGTTCCAGGATGCCAATATGTCCATCAGCAGGGGAGAGAAAGTCTCCTTTGTGGGTAGGAACGGGGAAGGAAAGTCTACGATGATCAAGGCCATTATGGGTGAGATCGATTTTGAAGGGGAATGTTCCCTGGGCCATAACGTCAAAGTGGGGTATTTTGCCCAGAACCAGGCGGCCTTGTTGGATCAGGATTTGACGATATTCCAGACCGTGGATGAGGTGGCCGAAGGGGATATCCGTACCCAGATCAAAAATATTTTGGGCAGGTTTATGTTCAGTGGGGACGATCTGGAGAAAAAGGTAAGCGTACTCTCCGGAGGGGAAAAAACCCGACTGGCGATGGTAAAACTATTGTTGGAACCGGTAAACCTGTTGATTCTGGATGAGCCTACCAACCATTTGGACCTGAAATCCAAGGACGTGTTGAAAGAGGCACTATTGTCCTTTGATGGTACCCTGATCCTGGTGTCCCACGACCGTGACTTCCTGCAGGGCTTGAGCCAAAAGGTATTTGAGTTTAAGGAGAAAAGGGTGATAGAACATTTTGAGACCATTGATGCCTTCCTGATCCGCAATAGGATAGAGAACTTAAAAGAGATAGATCTAAAGGCCTAGGATGCTCTGCAGCCTATGCCTTTAAATATTTTAAAATGGGCATTACTTTACGTTGGTGTCCAATTTAATCAATGTTATGGTGTGTTTTTTATTCTGCACTATTACCGAGCTCATCAAATTTAGCTTTCATTGTAGGGTTTCCATGAGTTAGCTTTTTGATAGTTAAATCATCTGCCTTATTGTTCGCTAAGCGCAAATTGTTTTCTGATGATAATAGAGCATCTTTTGTTTTTTGAAGATGAGATATTGTTTTATCAATTTCGTCAATTGCTGTCTTAAATTTTCGACTAGCTAAATCATAATTGTAAGCAAATCCTTTTCTAAAGTTGTCTATTTTTTCCTCAAAATTGGTAATATCAACATTCTGATTCCTTATTAAATTCAGTTCAGCCTTGTATTTTAATGAATTCATGGCTGCATTACGAAGAAGTGTAATAATGGGTATAAAAAATTGAGGGCGTACTACATACATTTTCTCAAACCTATGGGAAACATCAACTATTCCAGTATTATAAAATTCATTTTCTGATTCCAATAGGGAAACTAAAACGGCATATTCGCAGTTTTTTTCTTTACGGTCTTTGTCGAGCTTTGTAAAGAAATCTTCGTTTCTTTTTTTTGTTGCAGTTTCATCATTTTCATTTTTCATCTCAAACATAATTGAAATGATTTCATTTCCTGAACCGTCAGTCTCTTTATATATAAAATCCCCTTTATTTCCGCCACTTGAGTCGTTGTCTTTCTCAAAATAGGCATTTTGAAAAGCTGTTGCTCGTAGTTTGTTGAATTGATTTTCACAATGTTGTTCCAATGTTTCACCAACCATTTTTGTTGAAAGTTTCTGCTTAAAGTCTTTCAAACGAGCAATTTCATCGTCTTTCATTCTGATGGTTTCATCCTTGACTACAAGTTTATTTGTAAACTGTTCTTTAATAGATTTTTCAAGTAACTGTGTTTCTGTTTCTTTAATTTTTAGATCATTAGCAAGATTGTCACGTTCTTTTTCTATTGCCTTAATAGCTTCAGATACATCTAGCTTTTTTTGAATTTCGGCACTTTGAATTAGGGATTTCATTTCAGCGATTTCTGTTTCTTTTTTTGCTAGTTTTTCAGCAAGTTCAGTATCGCTTTTGGTTTTTAATTCAGTTAGTTCTTTGTCCTTTTTTGCCAGTTCTTCTTGCAATGAGTTTCTTAAGTTTGCTTTGGCAAGTTCAACTGCACTTACTTTTTCCTTTTCCGCAAGAGCAAGTCGGTTATTTAGTTCTTCCTCAAATTGATGGTCGCGAACTTGCTTAAGAATATCAGCAAAGCCGGCTTCATCTACTTTAAAGGCTTTATTACAATTTGGACAAATAATTTCGTTCATATTCGGTTTTATTTTAAATGCACTATAATGTCTCGGCTATGAGTAGTTGCGTGGTTTAACACCTAAGTTTACAAGTACACACCAATCTGAAAATCCAAAAAGATTTTCAGAAGTAGGCAATATCTAGCAATTACTTTTAGCATTGTTTTGTGCCGTTTTTTATTCAATTACTGTATTTATTATTGATTCTATATCTGTTGTCCCATTCATAGAAACTGCAGATTGAATCCATTCATCCCTAGTCATTTCATTGAACACATCTAGATTGTTTTTTGCTTTAAAGTTTACACCAACTATATGTGTTTTTATTTCTTCTTTTATATCTGAATATTCTCCAATTTGAAATTCAGCTGGTAATTGAAAAACATTACCTAAAACTCTTTGAATAGCATCTTTTGAGTAATAATTTTCAATTTCTCTTTTGTGCAAAATCAAAACTACTCCTCCTAGATTTTCGACTTTTTCTATTAAGCTAGCTTTATTTGCTAATTTACTTTCGTAATCAATTGCACCTTTGTCAGAATCTAAAATGACTACGAATCTTCTATTTATTTTTTGACATAAACTAGCATTTACAAAAAAGTCCACTTGGTCTCCACCACAAGGAATAAAAAGTAAATCTTCTGGTAAACTTCCATTAATTTTTTCAAATGCAATTTCCCAAAATTTGACATCACCACTTCCTTCAACAAAAACTGCTTTTCGGTAATTGTCATTTAGTAGATTATAGTTTGGTTTTATACCTAACTCTTGTATTACTATATCTAATATTTCGTGTTCGTTCTCGAAATTATAGTAATTAGATTCTTCGTTTTCTTTCTTTACTACTACAATGTTTGAATCTCTTGTTGAGCCAGCAAAGACAGGTGAATGCGTTGTAATAAAAAATTGACTATTATCTGATAATTCAATTATTGAAGTCAGTAAATCGTGTTGTAATTCTGGATGAAGAAATGTTTCAGGTTCTTCAATACCAAATATTTGATGTTGTTTAGTGTTTTTTTGAGCTAGATACTCAAAATAGGCAACCATTAATAATCTTTTAAAACCAGTTCCTTTATTAGATATAGGAATATCAAAATTATCTGAACGAAACTTTAAAGATAGATCAAACTTAACAAGGTTTCCCCAGTTACAAACAGGCGAAGTGTTAATCCGTTCTAAATCGGGAACATTTTTCTGCATTAAGGTTGTAATGGTTGAAAATTCTGTTTCTAAATCTGTTTTTAGATTAGTTTCTATTTGAGTTTTTAGATTTGCACTTTTGTCTAAAGATTCTGTAGCAATTGGCTTGAATTGATTTTGAAAAGTTGTTGAACCAATATTTAAATCTTGCTCTGCATCAAATAATGAATACACAGGTAACTCAACGAAATCATATTGTTTTTTAATGTTCTTCAAAAAATCATACGCTTCGTGTTCTTTCTCAATACGACCTAATGCAGTTGTATTATCATTAATTAAATCAATTTTTGAGAGGTTAGTAACTCCACGTCCTGAACGTGAATAATCTATTCCTAGCGATGAACAATAGGCGTTAATTTCTGATTCCTTGATTCCCCAACAATTAGAATAATCTGAACTATTCAAATCATTGCAGATATATGTAAAGGTTTTTACGACTTTTCCTGATGAATTAAATTCAAAAATTTTTTTAAGGTGAATTTTGCCATCTGAATCTAATGCTAGTGAATTCACTTCTTCATTTGGTTCAAATCTTAAAATTATTTCTGTTTTTTGTCCTTCTTGAATTCCTTTAAATACATCATTATGCTCAAATCTTTCATTAAAGAATGTATTTAGTGCTTTTAGAATATTTGATTTTCCTGAATCATTTTTTCCAACAAATGAATTTATTTCTCCAACTTTTAATCTTTGTAATTCTGAAATCCCTCTGAAGTTTTTTATTGTAATATCAAATATTTTCATTCAATTCTTGGTTTTTGTCAAATAGCATACAACGCCTAGGCTATGATTTCGTTGTGGGGAACGTCGTAGAATTGCCCACTTATGAAATCAGGCCGTTTGGTTGTTTCTATTTTAGTTTTTTGCATGATGCCACAATGAATTATAGCCCTTGTTGTAGCATGTTTTTTAATTGTAATAGATTAATTCAATAATAGTTTTGTCTAAACTTCTTGCTTTTTCCCTTTCTATATCCACTACTGTTTCTCTAATTGTTTCTATTTTATGAGGTATACCAGGATTATAATAAAATTCATAAGTGTTTCTATCTTCTACTTTAAAAACTGCTGTTTCGAGTGCTCTTCCAATTTCTTTATCGTCAAGTTTCATTAGCACAAATAGTTGATTTAACAATTCCTTTGTGTCTTCTGGATCCATACTTAATTCTTGTTTTACAGTGCAATAGCTTTCTGTAAAATCCACGTTTTCAAAATAAAGTTTGGCTTGTGCTTTTATAGGATTACCACCAAACATATTTGGTAATGACTCTTCGTATATTATTGGTTCGGAAATGTCATATTCCAAGCCCATTAATTGATGAAAATATTGTAATTCTTTAACAACTAATTGCTCAATTCCTTGTTTCGAACTATAAATTTGTTTCAGCGGTTGCATTGCTGTTTTTAAAGCATCTATTTGCTTTCCATTCTCCTCCCCTTGGAATGTTATAAGGTCGTCAAACATATTATTCATTATGTCTCCAACTTCTTTCCAATTCAGTATTTCAATGAACTCACCAAGTTCTGTAGTTTTATAAATTATTTTATTCAACTTGTATTTAGAAAATTTTTCCACCAATTTTTCTGGTATTTTATAAGTACTCCCTAGGTCGACTTCATAGCTCCAATTAATAGTGTATGACTTATCAGTTGAGTCGAGGACAGTGAAATTGGCAATGTAATTTTGATGTTCGTCTTTAGTTAGATTTCCGTCTTTCCATTTTTGTTTTATTTTAGAAACATTAAAATCATAACTATCTCCAATGGACCAATATGAAACAAATGCAACTTTGGACGAGTTAATTTGGCTATAAATCGGCGTAGAAAAAATTAATGCAAGTATTATGATTTTATATCTGTTCATTATTATGTTTAAATATGCTACAACTACTGCATAAAGTAGACACCTTCACTTTATCCAATATTTTAATTTACAATAGCAATATAGAGTATATTACCTCTAATTTTCGCTAAAAATCTATGATTTTGTAGGAAGTTATGAACGTTGTAGGAATTGTGGGTTTTGGAGTGTACTTGGTTGGTTTTGGGTTACAATTTGCATGTTGTTTATCTAGGATTACAAAGAAGCGGATAACAACTCAATTTTCCTTACGGTTTTCCGTAATAGGGAAGGAAATCTAGGAGAAAGGGTAGGAGGCAATAAAAAGGTAGCGGTGCCACTGGCCAGACCTCTCGACTGCGCTCGAGGGGACAAAAAAAAGGCAGCCTGGACATGAAGATGCCCAAGCTGCCTTTTATTTTTTAAATAGTAGTGTTTTTGCTATTGGTGTTGTTGCATTTTTCCAATAACGGTCCCAACTGCGGATTTTATTTTGTCAATTGCCCCTGTCAATGCCTGTTCTACGGAATCTGCCTGATTGGTGACCGCAATGGGTTGCTTGCCCTCAATCCTGGCCTCTATCAGACAGGAGATATCATTGAAACCATCTTTTTTTCCATTCTCATCTTTTAAGTGTACCTCAATTCTGGTAATATGGGAATCGAACCTTTGCAGAGCTTCGGCGATTAGGGAGGAAAAATATTCTTCACTTCTCTGTTCTCCAGAAATAGTATTGTCGGTATTAATTTGAATTGTCATACGCTATGCTTTTTGCTTAAATTTCTAAAAGGCTATTTAGCAATCCTAAATAGCCTTTTAATTCAATGTAATTTTCTTCTTTATCCGATCTGGATAGGAAGATTTTAGTTCCTTTGGTCATCTCCTGGTCTTGGGGATTTAAATACATCCAATCCCTCTTTTCTGCGCTCCAAAACTTGTTCCCTGATAAATTCACGGAACTCCTTGTTGCTTTGATTTTCTTGTTTGGAGAATTCTGCTACTGTTTTGGTCATTCCTTTTGACTTTGTAAGCAAAAAAGTAGTACTCATAAATAATTGTTTTTAAAAGTTAACCCGCAGTATAAAAATTTATAGCGCAAAGTGTATTAAGACTTTCTTAAAATCTGGAGAATAAGTTAACAATGGGCATTCCCAAAAGTGAGGTAATCACCTAATTATAAGGTTATTAATTTGTCTTCCAGAGTCTTAGGGGGTTGAAATTTTAAAATGAAGATTATCCGCAATGCAGCGGAATTTTTTGGAGAAGGGGACCATTAATGGTAACGATGCCGCTTAACAGACCTCTCGACTCCGCTCGAGGGGACAAATAAAGGTGGCATTGTCACTGTCCAAACCTCTCGACTGCGCTCGAGGGGACAGAAATAAATGTGATGGTGCCACTGTCAGGACCTCTCGACTGCGCTCAAGAAAGGCTGCGTCGAAACCTCTTTGAATGGAATGTGGATGGATATTAGGCCTCGTTATGCCTAGATAATTAATAATTCAATTGTAATCCGACTCCTCGAGAATTTGCAACAATTTTTAATTCAGGCTTCATATTTTTAAAGGCTGTTTGATCTAAAGAAGAATTGTAATTTTCCACAGCATGTTTAACGTTTTTGTCTGCGCTAATAGCTATGGGTACTCCGATGGCAAAAAAGCCAACGCCTATTCCAGCTAAAGTCCAATTAGGGTCATCACCCCTAAGTGCTGTTCCTATTGGATATCCAGTCAATCCTCCACCGATTACACTTAAAACTGTCGAAAAAATAGCTTTTGTTTTCGCTTTCTTTATTAATTCAAATGATACATTGTTCGACATTAAAGTATCAGATAGTTCAGAGAAAGATAGCGTATTCCCGTTTTGGGAGTATTTGTAGCCAACAAACGTCTTTTTCATTTCAATTTTTTGAGCGTTGCAGAAGGTCAATGATAGAATTGAAATAGCCAGAATAATAATCGTTTTCATCATATGTAATAGAGGGTGTCTTCGGTTAATTTATAGACCACTAACACTTACTGTCAACTCGGTCCATATATCCTATATATATGTTTTTTGCAAAAGCAATATAGAACATATTATCTCCATATTTTAGCTAAATTTCTATGATTTTGTAGGAAGTTATCAACTCAGTAGCTATGGTATACAGAGCGGTATATATGGTAGGTTTTTGGGTGTAGGTGGCAAAGGACCTTCTGTCTATACTTTGGGGCAAATCAAGGTGGCGATGCCTCTATCCATACCTCTCGACTGCGCTCGAGAGGACAGAGGGAATGTTTCGTCGTCAGGTTGAGCCTTTTAACTCCGCTCAAGACAGGCTGCTTCGAAACCTATTTGACACGTAATGTTCATTAGAAGGGGGGGATGACCTCTCGACTGCGATCGAGGGGACAAGAGGGTTGTTGCCGCCTTATTAATTTGGAATAGCAAGTTAGTAGGAGATTCTTAGTGTTACTGCATTACAACTTCATTTCGAATGTTCTATGTAGACTATAGATAGGTGTATACAGATAGCAATTTTCTATAGGTGCGGGGAAATGGACTATAACGTAGTTTGATCCGAAGGGCTTGGTGTTTTCTGTATTGCCCTTTTTGCCTTTGTGAATTTCCAATACCTTATCATGCACCAGTTTTTTAAATTCCGATAGCGTTATCGCTGGATTCTTTTCAAAGATGTTATAGATATCATTTGGAATGGCATAATTTTCAAATAACGGTTTACCGGACACTATATATTGGTATTCTCCCTTTTTGTCCAATGAGAGAGTATCGAATGATAGGACATTGTTTGAATTATAGACACTTGGTAGTAATATTAATCTATTGGATATGATATCAATAACCTTGTAAGTAGTGCCATTGAACTCAAATTCCTTGCCTATGTCCCCTTTGGTAATATTTATATAATCGTAATTATTATCCTCAATAAAGGAGGCTAAAAATGTTACGGACCCACTATAATTTGTAGTCGATTCATTTAAATCAAAATTAGCATTCACCGTGGTCCACTCGTATTCATATGCTTGGCCATCTTTAATTCCGGACAAGGTTGGAGTTTTGTATGATATGGAAGCTTTTGGACTAATTTTGGCAGGTTGGTTATTGGCATCCATTAACTGGTTTGTGGCGATCGTCAATTTAAAATTTTCTTCCGGGCCGTTAATTGAATTATGAAAACGGCCTTTTAGGTTTAATTTATTGTTTTCAACGCGCATGGAGGAAGTCGCAATTAATGTATCAAGAGCAATATCCAGCTCGTAATTGCGACTTGTGAATATGTTATCCCAAGGAGTAAAATAGAATTCAACTTGTCGAAAGTCCAATTCTTGTGCTTCAAAAGTTGTTTTTCCCATTTGATAATAAAAATGCTCCATCAGGGCAATTTGTTGCTGATCGGTAAGTTCTGGGTCTTGTGAAAAAGCTTTTGGCGTAGCAAAACATAGAAATACAAGTATGAATAAGGCTTTTTTCATTAGGAAAATATTTTGTGTTCTAAGGGGTGAAATAGTCATAAAAGGTTACATTATCTAGCGCAATACCCTAACGGTAAGGGGAATTCTGGATACTTAAATTTTATGGTAAGACAATATTGCTTACACTGAAGTTATATTCTTTAATGGATTTTTCATTCTCAATCATAATTTCAATACGCCAGTCGGAAGCCAATTTTTCCTTGAGATCAATACTGAGATTATTTTTTCCCATTCGGCTACTGCCTAGGTTCATCTTTTCTCCAGTTCCGTTGTAAATTAAGATTTTCACAATTTTATCTTTTTCATCCTCTACGTAAAAGGACATTGATTCCCCTGAGCCAAAATTTGAAAATCCTTCAAAAAATTGCTTGAATGCGCCAATGAAGGACTCGGCCATGACTTCACCCAAACCTGTCTCTTCCTTTATTTGTTCAATCTGTTTTTTGAACTCTTCGTCATCCTCTTCTTTCAATTTTTTTAGCGCCTCTTTATCTACTAAGGTTAATGTGACATCGGTGAAATCTTTGGGCAAGAGATTTTTGTTATAAAGGTCCAATGGATTTGAGATATTAATTATTGAGCCATTGGCTTCAGAAGGACTAAAAATTTTAAAGGTCCCCTCTACGGTTAATAATTTATTGGATTTTCTACTTGGCGCCTCTAGTTTTATGGTCAATTCATTTCTACTGCTATAGTCATCACCAAAGAAGCTTTCCATCTTATTTAAAACATTCCCATTGTCGTCCAGGGCACTGGATATATTTTTAAGTTTAACCTGATTTAAATCATCAACTGTCAATCCTTGAATAAAGGAGCTTAATTCAATAAAGCTGTCTTCCTGTCTAAGATGCCGTTCTTCTTTTATGTCGTTTATTAATAGATTGACCTCTTGGGAAAATGCTATTTTAGAAATTAAACATAATGCCGTAACTAGGATTAATTTGTTGGTCATTCTATAGGTTTAACGGTTTAATAAAGATAACAATATAGAAAATATTATCTATTGCGTTAAAGATTTTCGATAAAGTGTTGATGAATTTGTAAAGAAATGACCTCTCGACTCCGCTCGAAGGGACAGAAATAAATGTGGGGTGCCACTGAACAGACCTCTCGACTCCGCTCGAGGGGACAAGTAAAAGGTGGCGTTGTCACTGTCCAAACCTCTCGACTCCGCTCGAGGGGGCAGGTGGGAAACTTGTTACCCTTTCGGCATTCGAAATTTAATGACCAGGGAGGACAGTACTGTTAGGGCTCCAATTGTAAGTACGGCATACTCCACCCCAAACAGATCCGCTATGACCCCGGAAACGATGGCACCAACCGCATAGCCCAAATCTCGCCATAACCGAAAGACCCCAATGCTTTCTGCCCGTTGTTTTGGGGAGGTGGCCTCCGCAATGGCCGATAGAAAGGTGGGGTATACCAGGGCCGTTCCAAGTCCCAAGAGGGCAGCAATACTGGCCAATTGATAAAAACCAGTAAAATAGGGAATGAGCAGGATGGCCAAGCCCTGTAAGAGCATGCCCCAAAAGAGCATCCCTTTTTTGGAATAGTGATCTGCCATTTTCCCGGTAAAAAGTTGTCCAATACCCCAAACGGCCGGGTATATGGCGGCAATGATCCCTATGCTTTTGGAATCGTAACTCATGGATAGTAGCAAAATAGGCAGAAGGCCCCAGATCATCCCATCGTTTAAATTGTTGACAAGCCCTGCTTGGGTAATGGAACTCAAGGTTTTGTCCTTAAAAGAGGTTTCCAAAAATACATTCTCCAAGGTGCTGGTTTCGGTCGATTTTTGTTCCTGGTCCACAAATTGTCGGGTATCCTTCACAAAGAAAACCGATAGTAACAGTCCTATGATCGCAATGCCTATCCCCAAATAAAAAGGGTAGGGGGTTACCCCATACCGCTGGGCAATGATACCCGTTAGGAAGGCCACAACACCCACGGCGAAATAGCCCGCAAACTCATTGATGCCCATGGCCAGGCCGCGATTCTTATCGCCTACCAGATCTATTTTCATCACCACCGTACTGCTCCAGGTCAGCCCCTGGTTGATACCCAAAAGGATATTGGCAAAAATGACCCAGTTCCAGCTCGGGGCATTGATCAACAGTAGAGGAATAGGTAGGGCAATGATCCAACCTAGGACCAACAGGTTCTTTCTGCCCAACCTATTGGCCAATTTACCGGTAAAGTAATTGGTAACGGCCTTGGTGATGCCAAAGGCTACAATAAAGGAAAGGATGGCAGTTTTGGAGGCAACGCCAAACTCCAACTCGGCAAATTTTGGGATTATGGTACGTTCCAAGCCCACCATACCCCCTACAAAGGCATTGACGATCACCAAAATGGTGAATTGTGGCCAGTTTTCCTTTAATCCCAGTTGTATGCTGTCTTTCACCCTAAATGCTTTTGGTGCCCCAAAGATGGGAAATTATAGTAGGTTTTTAATGGCATGGGAGCACAATCCCTGTGATAACATGCCAGTAAGTTCAATCGCGCTGCTCCTCGAACGTTAAAACTTGACCAAGGGACAACTTTCCTGTATACCTCTGGAAAACGGCAATTGGTTTTAAATGAATTGAAAAAAGAAAAAGTATAGGAGGGCAATAGGTACCACTATGATCAACACGGGCAAAAAGATGTTCAATACGGCATTGCCTATGGACAGTTTTTGGACTTCTGAAATCCCCACCACGCAAAGGACAAATGCCCAGATACCGAGTACTGCTTCCAGAATCATGGCACCATAAAAAAAGAAATTTGGTAGCAGGCCCGCACTCGTGATATCACCATCGGATTTAAAAATTTCGATCCCATAAATTCCTATTTGGGGAACAATCAACACTAGAGCAATGCTTAGCGGGATCATGGCGTAGGCCAATACCCTCAAAATAGATGTTGTATTTCCCTTGCCATGTAGCCATTTGCCTGTCCAGCTCAATAGGGCCGCATAAATATAAAAGCTCAGCCATCCCAGGAGTCCACCCAATACGATGCATCCACCAATGATGACCCAAAGGGAAAGGGTGTCCCCCAGATTCTTAGTGGCGGCCCTATCGAACGCCCTGGCAATACCGGCTATAATTAAAAGTATGGCAACGTATTTGTCATAATGCCGTTCATTGATATATTGAAATACCAATCTGGGCGACGTCCATATTTTAGTAAAAATTTCTTTGTCTGATAAGACCTGAATATCAGGGGTGCTAGAGGGTTGTTGATCCATGAGGTTGGTTGGTTGGTGTATGGAAGACCAATATAGAAAATAAATAGCAGTTTCTAAAAGTGTTCTCGAAGCAGTGGGTTGTATAGGGACTAGTGGTTCAGACCGCTCGACTCCGCTCGAGGGGACAAAAATGGTGGCGGTGCCACTGTCCAGGCCTCTCGACTCCGCTCGAGGGGACAACTGTAAATTGTTTCGTTGTAAGGTTGAGCCTTTCGACTGCGCACGAGAAGACAAAAATGGTGGCGGTGCCACTGTCCAGACCTCTCGACTCCGCTCGAGGGGACAGCTGTAAAATGTTTCGTTGTCGGGTTGAGCCTTTCAAGCCCGCTCGAGGGGATAAAAAAAGTGGCGGTGCCACTGTCCAGGCCTCTCGACTCCGCTCGAGGGGACAACTGTAAATTGTTTCGTTGTAAGGTTGAGCCTTTCAGGCCCGCCCGAGGGGACAAAAAAAGTGGCGGTGCCACTGTTAAGTAGGGAGTAGATTGGTAGATCCCGCTTGATAGGCAATCCAAATTTGGGTTATGTCCATTGAAAACGTTGCACTTTTGTCCTTCTCCTCGATTTTGGGATTACAGCCTAACAATCATATGCCGGATCCGATAAAAAAAAGGTACGTTTTTAAGGTTGTTGAGCATTGGAATCGGTTACGTGTAAGTGCGTAATATGAACCTAGGTGGTCTCTGCATATTGCTTAAAGTTATCTAGGATAGCCTGCCAACCTGTTCTTTGCATTTCTTCGGAATGCATTTTTTCGGCATCAAAGGTCTCCGTTACCTTTGTTTTTCTGATTTCTTTCTTAAACGTAACGGTCACCTGTCTCCCGTCTGCCAAGGAATATGTGATTTTTTTTTGTGGGATCACTTCATCATAAATCCCTTCAAATTCGAAGCTCATTTCCCCGTCTTTGGAGGCCATGGTATATTTGAATTTCCCGCAGGTTACCGGGTTGTTTTCTGCAGCCGGACAGTGCCAATCATTGGAAGCAAAGTTCCAGTTCACAATATGTTCCGGCTTGGTCCAATAGTCCCAAACTTTGGATATCTCAGCGGCTATGGTAGTTGTTACCCTAATTTTGGTTCTTTCCATGAGTATTAGATTCTCAAAAGTTGTGCAATGACAGACCTTTACATCTGTTATGGTACTGTTCAACCAATGGCAGCATAGACAAAGTCTTTCCGCAAGTAGGTGGGAATTACTTCTGTAAAGGTTGATAGGATAGGAGGCTATGCCTAATTTATGAAATTATGGAGGGTATTTGTTTTTTTTAGCAGAAAAATGATTGCCTAAGGGATAATCGACTAGCAATTTATTATTGTCGGCTCAATTTCCGCTCTTCCCTTATTTCCCCAATATGGTAATAGGCTATGATTTCTGATATTAGATGGTCTTTTATATAATACCATTCACTCACCTCCATAGAAAAATCACCCTGGGTGGTGGTGTAACGCACACAGGCCTTGCTCTCTCCATAGAGGGCGTCTTGAAGTTCGAAACGATGCCCTAGGAATTTGTCTTTATTGGCCTCCACCAGCTCCAAATACGTTTTTTTGCCGTCTATGGTGCCAAAAGGGCTGGTATGCTTAAAATTTTCAGCTATGGGTAGCGCATTAAAATCTCCCGATTCCCATAGTTGAAACCATCTTTTTACCAGGTCTTTTATTTCCATTAGCTATACATGTTGGTCAATTAAAATGGCATTGCCATCTGGATCCGTCAAAACAATACTTGCCGGTCCGCTTGTACTGTCATCCGCTTCCTGATGTAGGGAAATGTCATTTTTCTTCAGGGATTTTTGAATTTCTCGGACATCATCAAAACGGTCCAGTTTCTTTGCATTGGTATCCCAACCCGGATTAAACGTTAAAATATTATTCTCGAACATGCCCTGAAAAAGTCCGATCAGGGAATCCTCATTTTTCATAATGAGATAATTTTTTTCAAGGTCTCCCGCAAAAACAGTGAACCCCAATTTCTCGTAAAAATCCTTGGATACTTTGATGTCTTTAACATTTAGGCTGACTGAAAATGCTCCTAATTTCATAACAGTGATTTTATTTGGTTCCTATTAGTACCTCAAGTTATGATTTTATGGAGAATAACTGAATGCGAACAGTGGATTTGTTGAAAGCCAAAAGAAGGATCAAGGGAAGTCCGTCTGGGAAATACAGAGAAATAAAAACCGCTCGCGGGGTCAAAAAAAGTGGCGGTGTCACTGTCCAGACCTCTCGACTCCGCTCGAGGGGACAGCTGTAAAATGTTTCGTTGTCGGGTTGAGCCTTTCAAGTCCGCTCGAGGGGACAAAAATGGTGGTGGTGTCACTGTCCAGACCTCTCGACTCCGCTCGAGGGGACAGCTGTAAAATGTTTCGTTGTCGGGTTGAGCCTTTCA
>NZ_JBBCAS010000012.1:0-63711 GCF_037203765.1 Sediminicola sp. 1XM1-17
TAAAAAGGAAAAAGTATTCCTCCAGAACAACCAATTCATATCACCGGTTCTACAAGTATGACAACATCATAAAAGACCTCAAAATCAATAGACCCGATCAGGTCTGGGCTTCCGACATTACCTATATCAGGACCATTAACGGATTCTGTTACCTTGCATTGATTACCGACATGTATTCCAGAAAAATAGTCGGGTACGATCTGAGCGACAGCCTGGAACTCAATGGATGCATCAGGGCGCTTCAAAAAGCAATTTACCATACCAAGGTAACCAAAGGGTTAATTCACCATTCTGACAGAGGTATACAGTATTGTAGCAATCAATACACCCAGATCCTTAAAAGAAAGAAGATGGAAATCAGTATGACCGAAAAAAACCATTGTTATAAAAATGCCCTCGCCGAAAGGGTAAACGGAATCCTAAAAGACGAATTTTATCTCGATCAGACCTTTGCCAGTGTGGAGCAAGCAAAAAGAGCAACCAAAAATGCAATCAAATTGTACAACTCTAAAAGATTGCATTTATCTTTAGACTATAAAACACCTAATTACGTGCACCAATATGCCGCTTAAAACTAATTATTAATCTGTAGCCGTATTTTAGGACGTGACATTAAAAAGCGAAATGGAACTTTCTTCTAAGGCGAAAAATATTTACTCTCATATCAACCAAGATACCAAGCTTGGGGATCTTCGGAAGATTGCTAAAGAGGTAAATAAGGATCATGAGACGGCTATAGAACTTTGGTCAACTGGTGAATTTCTACCTAGACAATTGGCTATTCTAATTATGGACAAGAAGCAACTGAACCAACAATCAATTGACAAACTCGACCAAGACATTCAGGAGCACGAATTTGAAGAACAGAATCATTTAATGGATTGGTTAATGGCCAATCAACTGACTAAAGACAAAAAAATAATTGGATTAATTGAGTCTTGGGAACAAAGTCCGTCACCACTCCAAAGAAGAGTGTTTTGGTACTATCAAGCAAGATTACGTTGGATGGGAAATACGAATCATTCAAACACTGAGTATTTGCTTTCTGAAATTGAAAAAAATATGATTAATGAACGGCCTGAGGTTCAGTGGGCAATGAATTACACTGCGGGCCAAATCGGAAAATGGCAAGAAGAATATCGTGACAGATGTATTTCCATAGGTGAAACAACAGGTCTTTACAAAGATGAAATTGTTGCCAAGAATTGTACTCCAAGTTACTTGCCTGAATTCATAAGAATTGAAGTTGAAAAATTGAATAAATAAAAACTACGCACAACAAGGGCTATAATTCATTGTGGCATCATGCAAAAAACAATAATAGAAACCACCAAACGGCCTGACTTCATAAGTGGAAAAGTCTACGACGTTTTCCACAACGGATCCTTAGCCTAAACGTTGTGCCTCATGCTGAAAAACGAGTGTAAAGATTACCTTTCAAAATAAAACAAGAGTAATTATTTATTATTTTTACCTTCGAAAAGCATTCAAGTGTATAAGTTACCCTCATTATGAAAAGCTTCAATAAATCTCAACCGTACAATGATCTACCTCTGCTTCCTCCTAAAGCAGACTTAGAAACTAAAGAGATTCTAACAAAAACAATTAAGGCTAGTAGAGCTTTGGCTCAGCTCAATGGTGCGCTAAGGAACCTTCCAAATCCTAGTTTATTCCTTGATACACTTCACCTACAAGAAGCAAAAGCTAGTTCTGAAATAGAGAACATTATCACCACAAATGACGACCTGTATCAAGCTGTTGTAGCAGATAAAAAATTCGCTAATCCTGCTACCAAGGAAGTAATTAGCTATAAAGAAGCTATTTGGTTGGGGTTTAATCGACTTGAGAAAAAACCTTTCATAACAACTAATCTTTGTGTAGAGCTTGTACAGTGCATTAAACAAAACGCTGCGGGAATTAGAACTACACCTGGCACTATTCTATCCAATGTACATGGAGAAGTGATCTACACTCCTCCTTCAGGAGAACAAGTTATTAGAGAAAAAATGGCCAATCTCGAAACTTTTATCAATGAAAATGTTTCAATAGACCCTCTGATAAAAATGGCTATATCACACTACCAGTTTGAAGCTATACATCCATTTTCAGATGGTAATGGAAGAACAGGTCGCATTCTTCTTTTACTTCAATTAAAAATCGAGCAACTACTTGATATTCCTGCTCTTTTTTTAAGTGATTACATTATTGAACATAAGGACAAATATTACGAAGGATTAAGAAAAGTTACAGAAAAGAATGACTGGTCCAAATTCATACTCTTTATGCTCGATATGGTTGAAACAACAGCCATTAAAGGATTAGATAGACTAGAATCAATAATACAGCTCATGGAAACTACTGGACAAGAAATAAAAGAAAAGCTCCCGAAAGTATATTCCAAAGATTTAGTTGAAGTCATTTTCAAACTTCCTTACACCAAAAGACAAAACTTGATTGACATAGACTTAGGAACCCCTAAAACAGTTGGAAACTACCTCATTGCTTTAGAAGAAGAAGGGTTCCTAAAATCCATAAGAGTTGGAAAAGAAAAATTATATCTGAACCAGAAATTAATGGACATACTAGAAAAATAAAAGCACGAAGGCACAACAAGGTGTATAGTATATGGCACCCTTCGGGATGCTACAACGCCATACACGGAACGTTGTATGTAAGTTAAGAACAACAACAAATTGAATTAAAATGAAACAAAACGGATCTGTTATAATTCCAGCAATTCGATACAAAGACGCTCCAAAGGCGATTGAGTGGCTATGTAAGGCTTTTGGGTTTAAAAAACATTTAGTAGTTCCAGGAGAAAATGGAACCATTGCGCATGCCCAGTTGAGTTATGGCAATGCTATGATTATGTTAGGGTCTGAAAATGATAATGAATATGATAAATTGTTAAGGACACCTAAAGATCTTAATGGATTTAATACACAAGCCCTATACATTATTGTTGAAGCAGTAGATGAACATTACCGAGGAGCAATTGCAGCTGGAGCAGAAATAGTATTAGATATAAAGGATGAGGACTATGGTGGACGAGGATATAGTTGTCAAGATCCAGAAGGGTACTTATGGAATTTTGGTTCATACAATCCATGGACACAATGAAATTAAAGCCTACACACAACAATTTGTTTACCGCATTAAAGCGCGGCATATACTAAACCGTAAAGCATTTAAATAAACACTACCAATTTAGGCACATGAGAAAACTGTTGACATTATACCTTCTTTCAATTAACTTAATAGGTTGTAGCTCAAATAGTGACTCTGAGGTAATCAATGATGATAATAATGACAACAATAATTCAGTAACGTTGTCTACATCGATTGTGGGAATTAACCAAATCACCTCCAATCAAGCAACTATTTCTGCAACAGTTTCAGCAGAAGGAACCTCCATTACAGAACGTGGAATTTGCTGGGACACTTCTCAAAATCCTACAATATCGAATAACAGTTCTTCTAGTGGATCAAGTCCAGGGAATTATGTTATTACTCTTAATGATTTGAATGAAAACACGAATTATCATGTTAGATCATATGTAATTACAAGTAATGGAATCAATTACAGTAACAATGAACAATTTACCACTCTTAAGGAACAAACCAGTAATGTTCATGACGGTCATATCGATTTAAACACACAAGCTGAAGTACATAGTTTTGGATCAAATAATTATACAGAAATCACTGGCTCTTTATATATTAGAAACAGTATTGATATTACTGATTTATCACCTCTAAGTTCATTGGAAACTATAGGTAATGAGCTTAGTATAACAGAAAATGATAATTTGGCAAGCCTAGATGGACTCAATAACATTGCTACTGTCGGATCCTCAGCTACCATTCGTGATAATCCACTATTGGTTGACCTCCATGGCTTAAATGGACTTACTTCTATAAATTCTCAACTTACGCTCGGAGACAACAATAAATTGACAAATTTGGATGGTCTAAATAGCTTGCAATCAACAGGGGGATTATTCATTTATGAAAATCCTGTGTTACTAAATATTGCCGGACTATCCAATCTCACTACCGCAAATGGAACAGTTACGATAAAATCAAATCCCAATCTAACTGCACTGAATGGACTTCAACAATTGGAAATAATTGGCTCTTCATTGCAAATTGACAACAATGACTCTTTAGAAAATTTATCAGAATTTATAGCTCTCAAAACCATTGGAGGCCAATTAACCATAGTAGATAATGATCAACTTACCAATATTTTAGGACTGGATAATTTAGTTTCTATAAAAGTGGATCTTAGAATTAATGGTAATATCTTAACAGCAATAGATGGATTTTCAAACCTCGAATCTATTGGTGGAAGACTTTTTATTAGTAATGAAGAGATCACACATATTGATGGTTTTGACTCTATACATCATATTGGTAAAATTGAGTTATCTGCAAATGCCTCATTATTGCATTTAAATGGATTTGAAACATTATTGACTGTTGACTCTGATCTCAGGATAGAGGCGCATGACGCCCTTACTGATTTTTGCGGCTTGATGGCTCTCTTGGAAAACAATGGTTTAGGTGCTTCTTATATTGTTGAAGGCAATAGTTTTAACCCAACTTTTGATGATATTGTGAATGGAAATTGTAGGAAATAGTGATGGAAACATATTACAACAAAGTGTATAATGCATTGATTGGTATGTTGCTACTCGTAAAATCCTACAGACCTCACCAACGTTAGGCATCCTTTTACTAAATTAGTTGCCAACTAATCGCAACCTACCATCCACAAAACGTTGGCAGTACTATAAAAATCAGAAAAAATGAAAGTAACACTTATTAGCATTCCCGTTCGTGACCAAGAAAAAGCTCTAAAATTCTACACAGAAAAGTTGGGCTTTTTAAAGAAGAAGGACTTACCATTGGGAGGTGGCAACAGATGGTTGACCCTAGTTTCACCAGAGTGGAAGGATGGACCAGAATTATTATTGGAACCTGGTCCACTTCACTTCGAGCCTTGTAAAGTCTATCAAGACGCATTGATGGAAGCAGGATATCCATACACTCAATTTGATGTTGACAATGTTGATGCTGAATATGAAAGACTCACAAAACTTGGAGTTAATTTTAGCGTAAAACCAACGGAAATGGGAACTGTAAAATATGCAGTCTTTAATGACACCTGTGGAAACAATATCCAAATTGTAGAGAACTTATAAATTAAAAACTGTGGCTAACCTTGGCTCTAAGGAATTGCTTGGTATCGCCTACTTCTAAATCCCGATCCCGATAGCTCTCTGGATCGGGATCGGGATTCGCAGATTTTTGGTATGCTGCTTACTTGTGAAGTTAAGCGCAATACCTCGCAACTTATCATAACCAAACACATTGTCCGTACTTAAAACCAACCAAAAAGTATACAACATTCGAAATTCCGTATAAGGAAACTAGACGCTCTCTACCCGACCTTTGTCTTATAATTTTTACCATTAAAAAATAGACAAAATGGATACAAATCAATTTGGGAAAAGAGGTTGGACTCCTGATAGAATCGGAAATTTGAACGGCCAAATATATGTCATAACAGGAACTACA
Organism: Sediminicola sp. 1XM1-17; assembly: GCF_037203765.1. Classification (NCBI taxonomy): domain Bacteria; kingdom Pseudomonadati; phylum Bacteroidota; class Flavobacteriia; order Flavobacteriales; family Flavobacteriaceae; genus Sediminicola; species Sediminicola sp. 1XM1-17. The sequence goes on from NZ_JBBCAS010000012.1 coordinate 5,584, forward strand.
AGTGGTACAGGTTTTGAAGCAGCGAAAATATTGCTTTCCAAAGGTGCAAAGGTGATAATGCTTAATAGAAACCAAAAAAAAGCAGAAGACACCGTTAAAACTTTGAAACAGGAACTTGGGAACCACATAGACGTTATAGCAATAAAAATGGATTTGGCAGAACAAGCTTCCGTAAAAAAAGCAGGGGAAGAAGTTTTAAAAACAGTTCCTCATATTGATGCCCTTATCTGCAATGCGGCAATTGCCCAAGTACCTAAACAAACACTAACTGTAGATGGATGGGAGAGTCAAATGGGAACAAATTACTATGGAAATTTCACACTTCAAGCTTTATTGTTCCCTCTCATTGAAAAATCTAAAGGACGAATTGTTACTGTAGGAAGTCTGGGATATGATATGGGAATTAAAACCATCAAATTTGATGATTTGAATTGGGATAAGGATTACTCACCCAATAATGCGTATAGTCAAAGTAAACTGGCACAGATCATGACTATCTATCAACTACAGAATAAATTGAAAGAAGCAGGTAAAACAGATGTAAAAGCATATGCTTGTCATCCAGGTGCTTCCCGAACATCACTTATTAAAACGAGTGGAAGTTTAATGACTCGCTTTGTTTGGCAACTAATGAAATTATCCCCTTTAACACAGTCTGCTGAAAAAGGTGCTTATCCGCAATTGATGTGTGCTACAGAACCAAGTTTAGACCAAAGTGGTTTTTACGGCCCTACGGGAAGAAACAATTGGACAGGTCCAGTTGGAGTACATAAGTTGGAACAACACGCTAAAGACATGAAAGTAGCTAAAAGGCTATGGGAGCTTTCAGAAAAAGAAACAGGTGTAAAATGGAATGTTTAATACCAAAAAATGAAAGTAATAATTACAGGGTCAACCGGAATGGTGGGTAAATGGAGTTTTATTAGAATGTATTGATGATGACAGCATTACTGAGGTTTTGCTTATCAATAGATCTCCTATTGATTTGAAACATCCAAAAATAAAAGAATTAATCCATAAAGATTTTACCAATTTTGATGCTATTCAATATGAAATGATGAATTATAATGCTTGTTTTCATTGTATGGGAGTTTCATCGGCAGGTATGACAGAAGAACAATACGTTAAACTCACTTACACCATTACTGAAAATCTAGTAAATGTACTTTACAATTTTAATCCCAATATGACTTTCATTTATGTTTCTGGCGATGGAACGGATAGTACAGAAACTAGCAAAACTATGTGGGCTAGAGTAAAAGGAAAAACAGAAAACTTGATATTAAAAAAGGGCTTTAAGGATGCTTATGCTTTTAGGCCAGGTATTATTTTGCCCAAACGAGGAGTGAAATCAAAGACCAAATTGTACAATTTACTTTATACTCTACTGCGTCCAATTTTTCCAATCATGAAAAAAATGAAATCGGTTACTACCTCACAAAATATTGGGAAAGCAATGATTGGGTTACTTGAGAATCCGCACCATGTAAAAATTATAACTGGAAGCGGTGTCAATAACTTAGTAGAAAAAAATAATGCATTTCAGAAATGTTAATATTAAAAAAAGCAATGATTGGGTTACTTATAATTTTTACAATAATTGGTTTTGGAATATACGTATTCTTAAACACAGAACGGTTTGGGAAACAACCATCAGGAGTGCGCTTATTGAAAATAGAACAATCATCCAATTATAAGAATGGAAGTTTTCAAAACTTAAACCATACACCAATGCTTACTGAAGGTGTTGGCTATGGAAAAGTGATGTATGAATTTCTTTTTTCCTCAAAACCAAAAGAGCCTTCTATAGAAATACCTTCGGTTAAAACTGACTTGCATACACTTGGTGCAAATGAGAATGTGTTTATTTGGATGGGACATTCATCTTATTTTATTCAATTAGATGGTAAAAAAATACTGGTAGACCCAGTTTTAAGCGGTAACGCATCGCCTTTTTCATTTACGACTAAAGCCTATAAAGGAACTGACATTTATACAACAAACGATATTCCCGAAATTGATTACTTGTTCTTATCACACGACCATTGGGACCATATGGATTATAGAACGCTCAAAAAGTTAAAACCAAAAATTAAGAATGTAATTACTGGCCTTGGTAATGGCGCTCATTTAGAAGCTTGGGGATTTGATTCTAAAGTGATCTTAGAAGGCGATTGGTACGAGACTTTTTCTTTTGAAGATGGGTTTGAAGCACACGTTACACCAACAAGGCACTTTTCTGGAAGAGGATTTACACGTGCAAAAACTCTTTGGGCTTCATTTGTATTAAAAACACCGACCAGTTCTATTTTTCTTGGTGGTGATAGTGGATATGATACACATTTTAAAGACATTGGAAATAAATTCGGATCTTTTGACTTGGCAATTCTTGAAAATGGCCAATATGATGAAAAGTGGAAGTACATTCATATGTTACCTGGAGAACAATTAAAGGCTGCAACTGATTTGAATGCAAAAACTGTTCTGCCTGTACATTCCGGAAAATTCACCTTGGCCAATCACGATTGGGATGAGCCGTTTATATCTATTACAAGAGAAAAGAATAAGAAAGATTTAAGAATAATAACGCCAATGATTGGGGAACAAGTAAATTTAAATGATAGTATACAGCGATTTAAAAATTGGTGGCATCTAAAATAATCGAAATGAAACATTTTAAAACATTATCATCGTATTTAGATTATTTAGGATTACCTCGACCAGAGCACCCTATGTTGAGCGTGTTCAATTCAAAAGGAGATGGCTACTTACCTTGTCCAAGAGAAAATTCACCACCAATTACAAATGACTGCTATTCAATTAGTTTTAAAAAGTATGTGAAGGGAGATTTAAACTACGGAAGGACAAAATATGATTTCACCAATGGAGCTTTGATTTTCATTGCACCAAGGCAAGTTCTACAATGGGATAGTAGCGTGGTTTTTGAGCAAAAAGGATTTTCAATAAACTTTCACGAGGACTTTTTGAAAGGAACAGCATTGGCTCAACAAATAAAAAAATATGGTTTCTTTTCCTATTCAGTAAATGAAGCATTACATCTGTCGCCAAAAGAAGAAAAGCAAATAGAAGCGATAGTAGAAAATATTGAAATTGAATACCAGAACAACCAAGATGTCTTTAGTAAAGAAATTATTATTTCTCAATTGGACACCTTGTTAAAATATGCCAATCGTTTCTATGAGAGGCAGTTTTTAAATCGAAAAGAAATATCGAACGATCTGTTAGAACAGTTTAATAAGCATTTAACTGAATACCTTGAATCTGGGCAATTGCAGGAAAAAGGGATTCCAAGCATAGAACACATCGCAGAAAAAATGTCGGTATCACAACGTTACCTAAGTGATACACTTAAGAAAGAAACAGGAAAAACCTCTACTGAACACATTCAACTTTATTTGATTAAGGAAGCTAAAAATATTCTTTTGCAACCCCATAAAAGTGTTTCAGAAGTGGCTTATGAATTAGGTTTTGAATATCCTCAATATTTTTCGAGATTATTTAAAAAGAGAGAAGGGATAAGTCCTTCAGAATATCAACAAAAATATAGTTTAAACTAGTATTATTAAAACGATGGAACTATTAAAATTGGCAACAGAATGGGCGAAAGCTGAAGTCTTTTCAACACGTTTCTTCATTTTTTTTGCAATTTTATTTTTAATCGCAAGCATTGGATTTTGGCAGTTGGGAAAAACGGATTTGGCAAAGGCTTACATCATCCCAACTTTGGTAGCGGGCTTATTACTTATGACAATAGGACTTGGTCTATTCTACACTAATAAATCAAGAATTACCCAATTTGAAAATGCGTTCAACAGTGATGCACCTGCCTTTTATCAGTCCGAAATTGAACGTTCCGAAAGTACTTTAAAGGAATACACAGTTGTATTTAAGGTAATTCCCATTTTGATTATCATAGCAGCATTATTAATACTATTTATCAATACACCAACTTGGCGTGCAACAAGTAGTACAGCCATTGCAATGCTAATCGTAATTCTATGGGTTGACGGAACGGCACACGCGAGAATTGAAGCCTACCATAAAGAATTGAAGTTGGTGGAATTAAAAAATGAAGTCAAAAAATAAGTACTAACAACTATGTGTATAAGCAATAGCGGTTTGAGTTTGCACTCAAACCGTTTTTCATTAAATTAAAGTATCTTGATAACCGAAATGCAGTAGCCCTAATTGTCACTCTAATCGATTTATGGCCTGATTATCCATTAAAAGAGTAATTTAAATAACCTTTTAATTGCACCGTTACATACTTGCAATAAGTGTCGATTTCAGCCTAATCAAAAACCCAGGATTATGAAAAAAGTGCTTCTAATTGCAACCTTTTCTCTACTCTTTATTGGATGTAATATGAACCCAAGCAAAGAAGCCAGAATTCAGAGTCTGGAAACTGAGATGAAACAAACGACGGATAAAATAAACGAACTTATAATCCGAATCCAATCCCTTGAAGATATAAACGAGCAACTCAAGACAAAGGTTATTGAGCTTGAAAATCCATAACCAGTAAGAAAAGCAATACCAACCCTGATCTATTCAAGGTTACTTTGAACAAAAACTTATGTCATAACCACACCAACCCCTATTTTCCCTAACAGATACGGATTGTGATCTATAATCAGAATATCGTTGGATTTGCTGAGTTTTTGGATTATCGCATATAGTAGATCTATATCGGAATAATGCAATCCGGTGCTGGGCTCATCTAAAATATAAAGTACATTTCTGTCCTGGTCCTGCAGCCAATTCAACAACAATAATCTTTGTTTCTCCCCAGATGAAAGCGTTTGTAACGGCTGGTTGAGGCTTAGATGCGCCAATCCAATTTCCTCCAACTGACATAAGAATTTGAAAGTTTTGGCAGGTACCATAGCTTCCCCCAACCAATGTTTTAATTCTATAATATTAAAGGCGAGAACCTCAGCTATATTCTTCGTCTTTACCTTGTGCGCCAAGATATGTTCCTGAAAACGTTTCCCCTTGCACACGTCACATTTTTCAATTGAATTGGCCACCACATCCAAGGATGTTTCCAAATAACCTACGCCTTTACAATTGGGACACTGGCTTGTTTTTGATTTATAAGAAAAGTCAAGAGGCTTAAGACCTGTTTCCCTTGCAAATACGTTGCTTATATCTTTAAGCAGTTTTAGGTAAGAAATCAATAAGGTCTTTGCATGGGATCGTAATTTTTTGGACTCGAAATAACGTGCACCTCCATATTTTTTAGGAAACGAAATGCTTTCACAATTGACAGGCTTGCCCGCCTCTATACTCGGAATCAAAATATCTTTCACCAGCGTAGTTTTCCCAATACCAGATTTACCGCTTATAGCAGTGATTCCACCAATGGGCACTTCCAATGCCTCCTTCACCAAAGTATACCTGGAGAGATTGCGGATGGCTATGGATTCCTTGGCTTTTTTTAACTGAATCGATTTTATGGGTGCCTTCAAATAAGGATGACACTTGGGTTGTTTCACAAAATCCTGGGGACTGCCCATATACGTAATATGACCTCCCAACTTGCCAGCCTGAGGTCCAAGCTGAACCAACTTGTCCGCTGCCAGAATAACCTCTTTGTTATGCTCTATCACAATTACTGTATTGCCTTTTTCAATCAGTTCTTGAAGTAGCCTGATCAGGTCTGGAATATTGTCATTGGACAATCCTGCAGTTGGTTCATCCAGTAGATAGGTGATGCCTTTTAGCGGACTGTTCAGCTGTTTGATAAGGGCTACCCGCTGATTTTCTCCCCCTGAAAGAGTGGATGATTTTCGATGGAGCTGCAGGTGATCTATATGCAATTGTTTTGCCCTTTTGATGGTATTGGTCAGATGAGGCCGGATCTTTGAAAGCAATTTTTGATCTACCTCCCCTAGCCCATCCCCAAAAGAAAGCCAAGCTTCCAAAGCTTTAAAATCCATTGATTTTATTTCATGAATAGACTTTTCACCAATTCGATAAGACAATCGTTCCGGCTTTAATCCACTACCCTTGCAATGGCTACAAGTGGCAGGAGCGAAAAGGGCCATAAGATTAGCTATATGTTTGTTTTTCCGCGTCTTATAATATTCTTCTTTCAGGTAATGGAAAAGCCCCTCCCATGGCATGCTAATCTCCTGAGAACCTTCCCTCGTTTTGGTCCTGAATACCCATTTGGTCTTCCAGATAGTTTTACCTGTACCATGAAACAGTACCTCCTTTTGTTGTTCGTTCAGCTGATCGAAGGGTGTTTCCAGAGTAAAACCATAGGTGGCTCCCAATGCATTGACAATGGCCATATACTGACTGCCGGCCTGACCATAATAGAATAGCGCTTTATTATGCTCAAAAAGTCCGCCGGCGATGCTCTTCCCTTCATCGAGTACTATTTTATCCAACTCAGGTAGTAATTCCTGTCCAATTCCGTCGCATACTGCGCATTTTCCCAATTCGTGATTGTTAGAAAAATGGCTTGCAGATAATTCCTCCCCTTCGTACTGCGCTTTCCTAGAAAACGCAAAGCGCAAGATCTTATCTATTCCCGTCTGTTTGGCAATATCGGAACGTTCGGTAAAACTTTTTTCTTTTCGCGTAATACAAATGCTGGGACTCAGCCCAACAATAGAATCCACTTCAAACTGAAAATTCACCCCAGCCCTGGATTGTTGATAGGCAGAAAACTGCTTGGTCATTTCTTGGAGTCCATATCCATGGAGGGTATCTATCACCAAGGAAGATTTACCCGAACCCGAAATCCCTGTTATTACAGATAGTTGGTTCTTCGGCAGGTCTAGGTCCAGATCTTTGAGATAATGTGTTCGCGCCCCTAGGATAGAAATTACATTCTTACGCTCATCAGTTACTTCCTGGACATCCAATGTTCGGTTCTGTATGGCATTATCCACCAACGTATCGCATTCCGATTGAAAAAGTGGATGGTTCTCAAAGCAAACAATCCCCGCCGTCTGTTTTTTCAGTTCGTGCAAAGCTTTGAGCAATTGCCTCACATTATGCTGATGTAATCCTATACTTGGCTCTTCCAGCAGTAAGAGCGTCCTTTTGGATTGTTTGGCAAAATGCTTTGTCAGTTTAATACGTTGCGCTTCTCCTCCGGACAAGGTATTGGAGGGTTGTCCCAGTTTAATGTACCCTAGCCCAAGCTGTAGCATAAGGGACAATATTTTTATGATCTGCCTCTCCTCACCAAAGAAATCATATGCCTCAGCAATACTCAGATTATAGATTTCCGAAATATTCTTTGCGTTCCATGTAACATGAAGCACCTCCAGCTTAAAACGTTTCCCGTTACAACTTGGACATACCTGATTGATAGTGCCCATCACATTCATAGATAGGGTGATGACACCCGCACCTTCACAGGTTTCACATCTTCCGATCTTATTATTGAACGAAAAGGCTCCTTTAGCCAGTTTTAAGGATTTTGCATCCGGAGATTTGGCCAATAGATCGCGTATTTTATCAGCTAAGCCGGTATATGTTGCTGGATTGCTTCTAGGAGTTTTGCCTATGGGTTGATCTGATACCGTAAGCAAATTCAAATCCGTCTTTTCACAATATCCGGTAAGCGTTTCCAATATTTGGGGAGTTTTTCTGGATATGACAGTCAGCTCGCCTAATGAAGGGCTATAAGTTTCAGCTTTCTCCCTTTTGGTTTTCTTGTAGGATTGAGGGGTAGTATTCTTTAATTCTGCCAAGGTTGGTGTAGCAGAACTTTTGGCGCTAAGGAATTTTTTTATAGGTCCATTGAAAATAACTTCTCCCCCATGGACACCTGCAGCTGGACCCAATTCTATAATCCAATCTGCAGCGCTTACGAAATCCAAATCGTGCTCAATAACCATGACCGTATTCCCACGGCTTATCAACCTGTTGAAGATATGGCGCAAATGTTTTTGGTATGCCTTTGATAATCCTATGGAAGGTTCATCAAACACATACAGAATACCTTGGAGATTACTGTTTACCTGCTTGATCAATTTTATACGCTGGGCATCTCCCGAAGAAATATCTGTACTTGGGGTACTAAGGCAATGTTCTTCCATTCCTAGGCGGATAAGATCATATAATGGTACGCAGATCTTATCGACCAAAACTTCCTCTCCAATGGTAAGGTCCAACCCTTTGAGAATTTCATATAGCTTGTTCAATGGCAGGTCCATCCATTCCCGAAAGTTGAAGTCCTTCCATTTAAATTTAAGGTGTTCCGCTTTTATCCTAGCTCCCTTGCAGTTCGGACAAATACTTGAACTTGCGAATTTTAGGATGTTAGGATTGCGATCTCGCTTTAGGATATCGTTCATAATAGGAAATATCCCCTTGTAAAAACCCTCTTCACGAGGCTTTGCCTTAAGGCCTTTCCATCGCAATCTGGACGCTATACTGTGTTTCCCATAGAATACCTTAATACGATCACTTCCATTTAGAATCACCTCCTTTTGTTCTTCTGAAAGTTCCTTCCAGGGAATATCCACGTTAAAACCATGTGCCTCGCACACTTTGTTCAGTTCGTCAACGGTGATCTGGGAATAGACGATATAGCCATTGGGCAAGGTTGTGGTGATGGCCCCTTCCCTTAGGGTTTTATTTTCATCGCCCACCAACTTGTCAATATCGATGTATTCCGCCTGACCAATACCATGACAGCGTTCGCAAGCCCCCTTGGGGTGATTAAAAGAAAAGAGTGATTTGCTCATAGCTTCACCACCGGCATAACGCGCAAACAGAACCCTAAAAACTGCGGTTAGCTCAGACAATGTACCGAAGGTGGCATTTATGGACTGGAAGCGTTTAGATTGCTCTACCTTGATCACAGGCGGAAGCTCTTGTATTTCATCCACCTCGGCAGCGGGAATCAATTGTGCATTTTGCTGGTTATATGCAGGGAGGCTCTCCAAAAAATAACGATATCCTTCATTGGCAATAACGCCCATGGCTAGCGATGATTTTCCAGAACCTGATAAACCGGTCACCACAATCAAATGATTTTCAGGAATAGTTACATGAATATTTTTTAGATTGTGTTGGTGGGCATTGATAATCCGCATAAGGACTTATGGTTTCAATTCTTAGAAAAATAAATATATAAAGATTGTATCGACTAGAAATGGGCATTCCATGAAAGAAATCGAAAAACAATACTGCTTACAAGCATACTCAAAAACCTCGGCAAAGGAAATTTAGTGCAAATGAGAAGATTTTGCACATTGAATTCGGACCGAATCCAAGGGTTAAATTGATTATCAACAAATCGCAACAAAGGATGCTTGGCCCTATTTTACGGCAAACAACCGGAATTCTTCAATCCTTATTTGCCTGGAGTGTTTTGGCTACACTATCGTAGTATTCTTGAGTTAACTTCTCGGTCCAAATTGTTGGCTCATTCCCATAGATGGCGATATATGAAACCGAACTGTCCGCAGATGAAGTATGCCAATGCTCCGTGTCTTTCGCACACTTAATAACATCACCCTTTTTTATAACAATTGGTTCTTTACTTCTTTCCTGATAATAACCCTCCCCCTCAACAACAATGATTATCTGCACCGTTGCATGTTTATGCCAATCCAAGGTTGCGTTGTGACCAAAAGTGGCATGCGTGATATTCTGGTCAAAATCCCCCTCTGCTGCCACCAACGAGTTTAACCAAGCATCCCCAATATGATGTGTATTGGGCGCTTTTATTCCTTCACCCAAATAGGAACTTAAGTCATATCCTGAGTTTTGGGCATTGATAAATAAGGGTAGTAGAACGAATAAAATTAAACCTAGATTTTTCATCGTTAATATTTTGAAGTATTAGTTACGGTGATCATCGCAAGATAAAAAATTCTAGGGCAGATTTGGAGATAAGCTGCATAATTTGAAGGCTATAGCAATACAAAATCTTCATAAGATGCTGACCGAAGTACTAGCTGGCCGGTAAAACTGCCATACCACGACAGCTAAAATGCATTATTTAGCATATTTACTACAAATCAAAAGATTTCGTACATTTAAGACGGCCCGAATTCCATGCTCGTAATGATAGCCATCAGATCGCCATCGTAAATGCTTGGCCCAACCTTAGGGAATAAAATGTAAGCTATGAAAGTGAATGTATTTTTGATCCTCATCCTGTGTATCCCTATTGGTGTTCTTGGACAAGAAGCCCAAATACCCGGTGAGTATGGTAAATTTGTTGAAACCAAGGATGGATCTATTGTCAAATGGACGGTAAGCCTAAGCCCTGATGGTACATTTCTTTATAACTTCTACCGTAAACTCAACTGCCAAACATGTGAAGAAGAAAACTTTTGGGGAAAAGGAAATTGGACTGCTGAAGGAAAAGTAATTACTATTCGATCAGATGAGGAAAGAGACTTGGATAGTAAGTTCACAATGGACTTTAGTCATACAAAGGCTCGATTACAAAGCAAACCTGCCCGTTCTTTATCCAACGAGGATATTCCCGTTGAATTGATATTCTATGACTCTCCTTTGTCCGTGATTGAGGGGCTAAAATTGCAAAAGAAGACACCTTAATATAGGACTACATCAACGAAAATCCATTGTTTCACATATTTACTACAAACCAACTACCGTGTCAGCATTGGTTTTGAGCTCCATGAAAGATTTCAGTGGTAGGTGGATCAACGAGGCCCATGAGAGAAAGATGATTGCCAAATGCGAAATATCATATCAGAACAAAAATTACATTGTCCAAATGTGGGGCACTTGCACGCCAGTAGATTGTGATTGGAAAAAAATATAGCCAACCACGTAAAAAAAGGAGCAGATAAATTTGACCTTCTCTGGGATAATGCACCATTTACAGAAAGCAGTATAACCTATGAAATCATTGGAGAGATACTCAAAATGACGCATAAAAGACGTTATAAGGATGACTAGAGCAGCCAAGACCTTACCATGATAGAATACTTCCAAAAGAAATAAGCGCTAAAGGCTAAGAATGGCAATGACCCTTTATGACAACGTGATAGAATTAGTAGGATTGCTACAAGATATGTTTTGGCCATGCTATTTTTGAAACATCAAACTTGTCCACCAAACCTTCTATATTTTGCCATAATAATCATGTAGGCACCATAGCATATGAGGCCCAAGGCCAGCATTCCAACAAGCCAAGGGCCTTCGGAATTTTGACGTAAAAATGAAAATGCTTCCGCCGTGCCTTTGATATCTTTTTGGTTGGAAGTGCCCGCTGCACTAAAAAAGAAATATGCGACAATACCTACTACAATTCCGCGGGAAACCAAGCCTGCATAACCCAGCCATTTTATGGTTTTAATAGTGGAGACATTGGACATTTGTCCCAAATGGAATTTGGAAAGAAAACCTCCCTTATAGACCTTCATCAAATGATATATGGACTTGATAGCCATCCCCGCACCAATAACATAAAATAGTGCAGGTAGATATTCCGTAGGGATCATTCCACTTTTGCTATTGCCACTGATCGGAGATTGCTTGAAAATTTCATATATGGAATAGATTCCCAATATCAAATAGACCAAACCGCTGATGAAAAATCCCAAGCGTGTACCCAAACCTTTGTGATCATCACCTATATTTTCGGGATCTTTGATACTCTGATAAAACCGCCAAAATGCGTAACTACATAAACCAAGACCCATCAACCCCAAAAGCATCTTACCAAATGGCTGTTCCTCCAAAAATTTTAGCACCCCCAATTTCCCTTCAGAAGAGGTACTCAATCCAATAGCGGCACCAAAAGCCAAGATTCCGGATAATGCATACACTATTCCCTTTGCGGCATAGCCCGTTTGCGCAATTTTTTTGATTTTATTGTCCATGATTATAATTTGAACAAAATTACTGTGCTCCCTCCGGTTATATTGCCCGAATTCCTCTAATTAGTACACGAAATGCAAATTTTATTGAATCCCCAAAATACCTTAAGAGCAATATCCATGATAGCGGTACTATTTACGAGTAAAAAGGAATGCTTGGAAAAGACCCAGCATCTACCCTTAGGAAATCATCCGGGCCTTGAACTTGGTAGTCCAAGCAATAACACAATGCTCCCAATATTATCCTTGCGAACGCGGCAGAGATTTTATTAAGCCCTTTAGAAAATGGATTTGCCCTATATTTCGGTACTGCTCACCACTCGACCATAGAAATGTCAACACGCCATATTATCCCTATGGACGATTCCTATTTTTTGGTTTATTTCTCACAAGCATATGGTATTCACGGTTAACCGAGTGGTAAAAGTATTACCTTTATTATCCACAAGCTCGGCATACTATTTCAACGGCTTGACACCAACATTTATCTACGAACCATGCTATTAGCTTATTACATATGTTCTGCTGTGTTTATCCTAGCCAGCATCTTGCCATTTATAACGCACCAGCACTGGATGTTTCGGGTTTGGGATTTTGGAAGGATACAGTTGACAATCTTTCAGCTCATTACATTGGTTTTTGGAATGGTCTTCGTAGTAGACAAAAACCTCCTTTTTTGGGGTACGGTGCTTTTGCATGCAGGACTAATTGCCTACCATGTTGCCATATTAATACCGTATACCACCTTATACAAGAAAAATACTTCCATAAATATTCCAAAAGAATCCGAGCTGATTTCTATTATTTCCGTAAATGTTTATCAGTTCAATGAACGCTACGAAGAATTAATAAAATTGGTCAGGGAGGTTAAACCCGATATTCTACTTACGATGGAATCCAACCAGGCATGGGAAGATGCATTGGCAGAAATTGAGGAGGAATATCCCAATTTTAAAAAAGTGGCCTTAGAAAACACATATGGCATTCATTTCTACACCAAATTATCTGTAAAATCTTTGAAGGTCAATTATTTTGTTGCAGATGATCTTCCCAGTATAGAAGCTTCCCTCCTTACCGAAAATGGTATGTCATTCACTTTTTTTGGGGTTCATCCACCACCACCCAGTCCTACAGAGGAGGATACGTCCAGAGAGCGGGACGGAGAATTACTTTCTTTGGGCAAGAAAGTTTTAGAAACGAAAGGACCCGTAATCGTTGTTGGTGATTTCAATAATGTTGCTTGGGCAAAATCCTCCATTTTATTTAGGAAAACTTCAGAATTGATAGACCCACGAATCGGGAGAGGTTTCGTATCTACATTTCATGCCAAATATAGATTGCTTAGATTTCCTATTGATCTTTTTTTTCACTCCACAGATATTTTCATTGAAGAATTTAAAACGTTACGCAATATTGGAAGTGATCATCTGCCCCTTTTCTGTAATTTTTATATAAACAAAAAAGAAGATCTGCAGGAAGAGGAGGTAGAAACATTGGATGAGGAAGAAAAAGAAGAAGTAGAAGAAATGATAGAAGATGGGATTGAAGAGGAAAGCGACCGACCTGAAGTGGCCACAGAATAGGCCTGTATTGGTCGTTCACGGTAGATCTGCCAATGGTCTCCCTCCGTAGTGGTACCCAATTAGTGTATTTGTTTTGGTTTTGAGCTTTTTAATAAATGAGGCTGTAATACTTTAGAAAGCCGATTAATTATGGGCTTAAAAGAATTCATCGTTGTTTCTCACTCAAATATTTCCAGTACCGTTTTGGCACGTGCCGAATATGAAGCTTCATGTTTTTCCTAGATGGTATATTGGTACTTTCAAAGTAATCTTGCCATAAGGTCTGGAATTCCATCTCTTCCACTGCAAAAAACTCTTCGGACGTTTTGGTGGCATCAAAATCTTCCGGTAACGATAGGTTGATGATATCTACCTTTTCTAGATCGTAATAAAGTCCGTAGTTGCGCCTTAGGTCATAGATGACCCATTTTTGGTCGGCATATCGACTTTTGAAATGTTTGGAGATCAATGGCAAGACGTCAAAATCGGGTTCTATACTAGCAAAGTACAAGTCATCTTTCGTCAATCTAAACCTCACGAAAGCCTCCATTCGATGCTTTTCCCTGCCCACGCTTTTCGCAATTTGATTCACTTTTAGAACATCCTGGTTACCAAAGTCAGCATCGATCGGCAAGCTGCTTTTAAAAGCATATTGAATATATCGCAGTAGGAGATCCTCCATTTGATCCTGTTCGCTTAAAAATGCATAATACAAACGTGACCTTCCCGTTGCAGAGGTTTTTTTTAGAATGCCTTTCCACACCCGATCAGCTTTCTCCAGATCTGTGAACACCTCATCGCTCATACCAAACAATGAATTTTGTGCTTGAGATTTTCGTTGTATCCTGACCTCTTTCAATTTTAAGTCATAGACCTGAAATACACAGGTCAGAAACCCATCAAAGGTACCGTCATAAACCAATATTGATTCTTGGGGCAGTAACATCTAATCGAATAAATTCAGTTGTGGACTCAATATATTTTGGTATTTACTGCTAGAGTTTTGAAGTATAAGCGACTTTAATTGAGGACCCGTTAGATCACGACGCTCAAAATCCCGTGATTCGCAGATAAGAAAGTATTTGGCCCTGTTCAACGCTACCCCCATGCGCTGTATATGTTCCCAATTGAGATTGCGAAAGCGCCTTGCCTCAATAATCTTATGCACAGATTTCATTCCCAATCCCGGAACACGAGCCAACATTCTTTTCTCAGCCTTGTTCACATCAACCGGAAATTGATCCAAATTCCGTAATGCCCAACCCAATTTTGGGTCCACCTCCAAATCGAGATTTTGATGTTCCTTGTTTAAAATCTCATGCACTTCAAAACCATAAAAACGCATAAGCCAATCGGTTTGATACAACCTATTTTCGCGCAACATGGGAACAGCGGTTCCTATTTGCGGCAAGCGTGCATCATAACTGATCGGAATATACCCAGAGTAGTATACCCGCTTCAGGTCAAATTTTTTGTAGAAATAATTGGACGTCCACATGATCTGTTGGTCACTCTCGCCGCTGGCACCAATGATCATTTGGGTACTTTGGCCTCCCGGAGCAAACTTTGGGGTGCTCTTGATAATCTTTTTTTCAGATTTATATTGGATGATTTCGTTCTTGACCTTTACCATTGGTTTGATGAAATCTTCACGGTTTTTTTCGGGTGCCAAAAGTTTTAATCCTTCCCTAGTGGGAATCTCAATATTGACACTCAACCTATCCGCATAGAGACCTGCTTCCCTCATTAATTCGTCAGAGGCTCCAGGAATGGATTTTAGGTGGATATAACCATTGAAATTTTCTTCCAAACGCAATTTCTTCGCTACGGCCACCAAACGCTCCATGGTATAATCTGCACTTTTGAAAATTCCCGAACTCAAAAACAACCCCTCTATATAATTGCGACGATAAAAGTTGATGGTCAAATCCACCACCTCCTGTACCTGAAATGCGGCACGTTTTATATCGTTACTTTTTCTTGTGACACAATAGGCACAATCGAAAATACAGTAATTGGTCAATAAAATTTTCAATAAGGACACACAACGCCCATCCTCGGTAAAGGAATGACAGATGCCCATCCCCGTAGCATCACCAAGTCCTTTGCTTGCATTACTGCGCTTACTTCCACTGGAGGCACAGGACACATCATATTTAGCGGCATCTGCCAGTATTTTTAATTTTTCTTGCGTACGTTCAAAGGACATGTGCAGCTTTCTTTTTTTAGATGACTTTTTTTGAATTGACCCAGTGATAACAGGAGGGTACATGGAAGCAATAATTGTGCCAATTTGTACGATTTTTCTCATCCTGGAAAAGTGTTCTACTTTGGATTTTGACTACTAAAACAGTATAAGGTTATGTCACAATAAACCGTACCTTATAAACGCTTTCCGCACCAGAAAGCTAAGCACTATTACATGCTATGAACCTCAAATCCCATCCTCGGATTTTTAGCCTACATGCGGTGCAAAAATAAAATTTTTCAGAGTAGCCATTGATCGTTGCCTAAAAAAGGATTGGATCTTAAGCATACATAGCCCTTAATAGATGGTTTGGATATCTGCATCAATAACTTGTTCAAAAAAGTCAAAATGATACGGCAGATTGATTAATTTGAAGAAAATTAATGAACATGAAAGCATTGCAAATAGTAAAATACGGTGAGCTTAAAGAAGGCTTATCCATCAATGAGGTAGACAAACCAACCATAAAACCAAACGATATTTTGGTAGCGGTAAAAGCCGCATCCTTAAATCCTATAGATTACAAACTTGTAGAAGGTCACCTGAAAGAAATGGTTCCGTTGGAACTGCCCACATCTATAGGTTTTGACGTGAGCGGGGTGGTTATTGAAAAGGGTGCCGTTGTAAGTAAGTTTGAAGTTGGAGATGAGGTATATGCCAGGGTTCCCCAGGAACAAATGGGGACCGTTGCTGAATTTGTAGCGGTCAATAGTGATTTGGCGGCCCGAAAACCAGAAAACATCTCCTTTGAGGAAGCTTCCGGCCTTCCCTTGACCGGCCTTACGGCAATGCAGGCTCTAGAGCGGGTAGGCATAAAAGAAAACGATAGGATTCTTATTCATGCCGGCTCTGGAGGGGTAGGAAGTTTTGCCATACAGTTTGCCAAAGAAAAAGGCGCCATTGTCTATACCACTACGAGTACCAAAAATGTTGCTTGGGTAAAGGCTTTGGGTGCAGATCGTGTTATAGATTACACAAAGGAGGACTATAAAGAAGTTGCCAATAATTTGGATATCGTATTTGATACCTTGGGGGATGAGTACACCTTTGAAGCGTTTGAAATAATCAAGGACGGTGGAAAAGTGACAACAATTGTTGGGCCACCTGACGAAGAAACGGCAAAGCAAATGGGAATGGCCGACTATCAGATGCCCGAAAAATTATCGAAACTGATCAATGACAAATCGGCCATATATGTGCTAACTTGGATGCAACCAAATGCGGAGCAACTCAATACCATCACCACCATGGTTGAAAATGGCAGCATTAAGCCGATAGTTGATTTGATCTATCCACTTGAAGATGGCATAGATGCCTATGAATATCTGGCCACGGGAAAAGCAAAAGGAAAAGTTATTATTAGCCTGGACTAAATTTTCCCACAAAGACACTAAAACAACGGCATTTAAAATAAAAGGATATGATGGTCCACATGGCCCTAGGATAAATAGGGCCTTGTGGACCATTTTTAAAACGAGCCTATTTCCAAAAAACAAAAAGTTCCATACATTTAATCCAGCCCTAATCCGGGGCATGGCAAACATAATATTTCCCTGTACATGAGTCCAAAAGAAGTAATTAAAAGGTGGGTTGTTCTATTCAATAATGGAAATGCCGATGAGATCGCCGAACTCTATCATTCAGATGCAGTTAACCATCAAGTGGCAAATGAACCTGTCATAGGTAAAAAAGCGATCAAAGAAATGTTCTCGCAAGAATTTAGTACGGCCAATATGATCTGTATTCCCGAACATATTTTTGAAGATGGGGATTGGGCCATTTTGGAATGGAAAGATCCCTTGGGACTAAGGGGATGTGGCTTTTTTAGGGTTATGGACGGAAAAATAAAATTTCAGCGTGGGTATTGGGACAAATTGTCATTCTTAAAGATGCACAATCTACCGATCCCCATGGTTTAAAAAAATAATATCCATATAAGAGCTATAATCCCTTGAAACTTCACATCGATATAAAAACACCGTGTCCTTGTACCCTTATACATTGAATATTATAATGTTCTGGTTGGTGCCAAACCGTAAAGATTATCACAACAGCACATCAGACCGCCCCCGGTCATCGCGGGAGAATCACAATGGAATTTCGGACTTGCCACGCACCAAAGGAGAACGGACCTATGAATCTGTTACATACATTAAAGCCTTGTGCAATATGCCTTGTAGCAAATGGCCAAAATTTGACACCGGATGTATTTACATGGATGGAACAGGGAAAGGCGTGACCAAACAGAACAGTTTTCCAAAAGGTGGGTGATAACCACAAAAATGCCTATATAGAGCTAAAATTTGTCGCTACTGTGCCCTAAGGCATTCTTGCTAGATTTCATTAAAGAATAACATTTTGTTCTACATGGTAAACCCTATTTTTATCCCACCCCATCGATATGATTCCCCCGTTTCAATTTCTTTGGTATTTGCCGACCTTGAATATTCAAAATAAAGGGTTTTGGTCTTTAAGACTATCCCGTAATTGAATTGCCCCGTAATTCTTTCAACATCAGTGGAAGGAATCGTGTAAGGGCTCTCTCTATTGAAGACTCCCCCTTGTAGGGTGGCATCATAACCTATAACATTTAATATGGGTTGGGCGTATGCATACAGAACAAAACCCTTGCTTTCCTGAACCGATGAAAAGGGAGCATCTATAATCCCGAAGGTGGTATTGACCCCAACAGATCCGCTCGTAAAAAGTGTCCCTAATTTAGCATTTACATTGGCTTGAAGCGAAAATAGATCCAGATATCCAACCAATTGTTTTTCATACCCTATTTCATAATTTAGTACCAGATCGTTCTTGATCTGATTACGCCACCCCAAAGGAATTTTATTTCCGGTAGCCCTATGGATACCTACTTGCATTTCCTTACCAAAGGCACCGGGACCGATAATCCCTAAATTGAATGAAGAGGTAAATCTGGTTTTATTTGCTTGATTGGTGCTTAACATAAAACTTTTTAGCATTATGGCAGCCGCAAACGGCCTATCCCCAAATTGAATTTCGGGAAGCTCATAACGGCTGGGCGTAAACCCTATGTGCTCCACCGCAAAGCCATAGCGAACCTCAACATCCTGTGGTTTTAAAAACAAGTGGTTCACGGGGTTTTTTTCAAAAAAAGGAGTAACCAATTCAATACTATAACCTTGGGTATAGTTCTTGTCACTGGACGCAAAAAAATCGTTATCGTAATTAAACCTAAAATAGCTGGTACTTTTAATATCTCGAAAAGATACCAGGTTGTCTATTTTTTGGGCAAGGGTAGGCTGTAACAATACAACGGAAAGGACACAGATTGCGATAGCGTTTCTCATACCAAACCTACGAGAAAAAGCCTGGTGCAGTTTTATCTTACACAGGGAGCAATGAGATGAACCTACAATCAAACCTCCTAAAATGCGTTGTTCGGCATATTCCACTTATACACAAACCCTACCCACTAGGAACCTTTTGGTACTTGCCAATACTCAACCGACGCACTTGAAACCCGATCAAAGGGCCGGCGATGATGGAAGACAGAAGGGCCGAAAAAACGATTGCCACAAAGATTGCCTGTCCTATAAGTTCCAGTTCAATGGCAAGGGTGGCAACCACAATCTCCATGGCACCCCCGGGAATAAAGATAAGGCCCATTAGAACAGAGGTCTGCTGCGACTGCCTGCCCATCCTTGCCCCTAGCCAAGCACCTGCAAATTTGCCCAGAATGGCTACTGCACAAAAAATAACCGTAGGCCAAAGTTCCAATCCGACCAAGAAATCTATTTTGAGTCCAAGCGTGGCAAAAAATAGGGGAACAAAAATGGCGTGCAGGGTATCCGAAACGCTGTTTCTAAGGTCCTCCGTTACCCTTCTGGCACTCCCCGCCATGGTTCCGGCAAGGAAGAACCCTAAAATAGCATGTATTCCCAACCACTGGGTAATGGCTCCACACAGTAGACCAACACTGACAATTAGGGTCTGGGCCGCTGAGGGCTGGGGCAATGAAGTAGCTTCCACCCGCTTTAAAGCAAAATTCAAAATTTTGGCCCCAACGGCAATACTCAAAACAATGAATACAATGACAAGTAATGCCTTCCCTCCCAGATCTATCACATTCATGGATTGTGCCGTTACCAAGGACATCACCACCGTGAACAACAACCATCCAAAAATATCATTGATGGCACAGGCAGAGAGGGCAAGGGAAGCTTCTGGCGTTTTGTTGATTCCAAGATCACCCAAAGCGCGTGCCACAACAGTAATGGCCGTAATGGAACCCGCTACGGACAAGAATAGTGGAAATGAGATTCCGGTCGCCGCTTCTCCCCAATAGATGGGATCCAATGTACGGAACACGGGATAACCAACGGCTATGGGGAACAGTACCCCAACAATACCAATCAGGACAGATGCGCGACCGCTGCGCAGGGCTTGTTCCACATTGACATGGAACCCCGAGGAGAGCAACAGAAAAAATACCCCCAGCCATGAAACGGTTTCGAGCATGATATATTGGGGCTCACTATGGGGAAAAAGCATGTTTTGTAGATCTGGAGCTATCCGTCCAAGAAGTGTTGGGCCCAGAAGAACGCCAGCTAGAATTTCGCCGGCTATGGCAGGAATCTTTATGGACTCACAAAGTACACCTAGGGTTCGTGCAAATCCAAGTAGAACGAGGACTTGCACAAGAAAAAGTAGGATATGGCTTTCGTCTAAGTAATGCACGTCTTCATTTTATCCTGTTCAACTTTAATCTTGATATTGTGAGGGATACAGACTTAAGAATATCGCAGATCGTCACCACCATGCCCTGCAATCAAATTCATGGGTCCCACTTTGATTTTTACCTTTATTTATCGAAAAAAGTGCCCTTAAAAAAATGGGCACTCTCACCTGTTCCATGTCGCTATTACTACTTTTCCTTTTGAAAGGTCAGTAACGGTATGCTGGTTTGGAATGCTGTATTTTGAGTAACACTCTTTTTAAATACCTTTTCCAAAAAGTTAGTATGGTGGGTAAACATAATGACCATATCCACATCAACGACAGAGACAAATTTGTTGATGCCCTCTATCACAGAGCCGCTCTTCAGTTCATTGAACTTTATTTTCTCATAAGCAAAATCCTTTCTCAAGCTCTTTTCCTTCTCATGTAGGTCTCCGTCAAAACCCTCTTTGTCCTTATCTATATGGAGGATTCTTATCCAAGAGTCTGTTAGTTTTGCATATGGAAGAATCAATTTCAACTCTCTATCCAGATGGTACAGATCACTGGAATAAGCAATATTGCCAATACCTTTATATTCGGCCAATTCGGGAATGGTGAGCACCGGGATACTACTATGTTCTATAATTGCGGCGGCATTACTTCCAAAAACGATCTTTTTTAAGCCAGTGGCACCTTTGGTTCCTATACAAATCAAATCGATATTGTTCTCCAAAGCTGTAGTCTCAATGGTTTTCGCTATGGAAGTGCCATAAACAATTTTATGGCTTATATTGATTTGATGGCTATTTTCCTTTTTGATGGTCGCTACCAATTCTTTCATGGCTGCTTCGGTACTGGTCTTTATGGCCTCCCCAAGTTTTTTGGAACTGACCCTGGCCATGCCAGGTGCATTGACGTCCGATATGTGCAGTAAAATAAGGGATACATCTACATCCTTACTAAAATCTACGGCATACTTGACCGCCACTTTTGATAATTCAGAGAAATCTGTTGGTATTAAAATTCTCATTGCCTTGTATTTATGGTTTGCGTCTTAAAAATATTCTTCTGTAGAATTTTATCCTATGATATTAATCACATTTCTAGTGGTCATCTTCTATAGTCATGCAGTGCCAAAATTGGAATTGTGCTGCGATAACCTAGGTTTTTCACCATGGGTCGGGACAAAATCATTCCAAAGAAACTGTGCTTTTTATTGAAGAAGGCAACC
Organism: Sediminicola sp. 1XM1-17; assembly: GCF_037203765.1. Taxonomy (NCBI): domain Bacteria; kingdom Pseudomonadati; phylum Bacteroidota; class Flavobacteriia; order Flavobacteriales; family Flavobacteriaceae; genus Sediminicola; species Sediminicola sp. 1XM1-17. The sequence continues at coordinate 27,175 of NZ_JBBCAS010000012.1, forward strand.
ATGTTGCTGCCACGACCTTCTATGAACAAATTGATCCCTTTGTGTACATCCTTGTCTTTTACGGTGTGGAATTCGAAATCCAAGTCTTCAAAATAATCCTTCAAGAGGTTTTGATTATATATTTGATCTGCGTCCAAATTGTCATTTTTATGGAGGACATGCACCACTGCAATGGACGAATTGGAGATTTTTGCTATGTCTACCAAGTACTGAAATTCCCGTCTTTTATAGGTTGTTTTGTAGTTGGTGGGAAAAACAATTTCCTTTATCTCCGTAAAGACCGCCTGTGAAGGGATGGCCAGAACCGGGCAGTTTCTGATTTCTTCCATGGCCAATACGGTCTGGCTCCCATAGATTTCCAATCTCGAATCCGTAGAACCTTTAGTACCCATGACCACCAAATCTATATCCTGTTTTTCAATCATGGTTTTCATAGTGTCCATTAAATCACCGCACTCCGACACCATGTGGAACTTATGGTTTTCGGGACCTTTGTCTACAGAGAGCCACTCAAGTGTTACTTTCAGTCCGCCAATTGAATTTTTCCTGGATTCCTCCAGATCCCTATTGATAGAAAGCTCCATGGCAAAAGCCTCAATTTTATAAGTATGCAGAATATAAAATTCACAGGTTTCCTTCTTGAATAGTTCAATGGCATATTCAATGGCGTTTTGTGCATTTTTCGAAAAATCTGTTGGACAAAGTATTCTACGTTTCATGATCAAAATAATTGAGATTTGAAATATATTTTTTTAATAAGAAGACAACTATGATATTTATCAGTCTAGGTGAAGCAGTCTGCGAAAGACCCATGTCATTAAGGGTTTTCAACAGATTTGTTTACGTACGAACGCAAAACTTTTGCTCCGAGCCCATGACCATGCAAAGCCAGATATTGGAATTGGACCTATTTTTTAAATTCGGCCTCATCTTAAAAAACAAGGAATAGACTATAAAAACATTTGAAATCACTTACAACGTGTAAGTAGATTGCCCATAAATTAAGTTTAATCCATTCCGTTCCTTTATTTATCTTAGGGAACTGTACAATTATCTACAAATTGCCACATAGTAAACCTATTTAGTGAATCGTATGCCAAGTCTTCAATTTCGTTTGTGCATGTATCATGCATACCCTTACATCTTTAAGATTTTAATAGGTTACCGATGGTATAAATTATTTAAATTCTAACTTTACCCAATGAATAATATGAAACACAATATCCTACTTGCTGACGACGATGAAGACGATCGTCTTTTATTTCAAGAGGTGTTGGAAGAGCTTTCAATAGAGGTGTCCCTATCTACGGTAAATGACGGAGTTCAACTGATGCAATTTTTATCATCAACCTCCAATAATTTGCCCAACGCACTTTTTCTGGATCTCAACATGCCGCGTAAATCAGGGATTGAATGCTTATCTGAAATAAAAATGATCGATGGATTGAAACATATTCCCATTGTAATTTACTCAACTTCACTCAATATGGAAGTAGTGGATCTGCTTTATGAAAAAGGAGCCAACTATTATATCCGGAAGCCGGGAGAGTTCTCGTCTTTGAAGAATGTAATCTCGAAAGCCATTTCCCTAACATCCTCGGATAATTTCCAACAACCAAAAAGAGTTGAATTCATCCTTCAACCCTAAAAAGTCAGTTTCATGAAAAGCAATAACACAGAACATTATTTCTTGAAAGGCGGAGGAGAAATGGGAAAGCTCATTCGCAATAAAGATTGGGGCAATACACCATTGGGTGATCCAAAGGACTGGCCCCATAGCCTACAGACCATGGTTTCTGTGATGTTGGACAACCCATTCGGCATGTATATTGCCTGGGGCAAGGAATACACCCAAATATACAATGATGGCTACCGCCCTATTTTGGGCCAAACAAAACACCCAAATGCTTTGGGAATCAGTACTAGAAAGACTTTTTCGGAAATTTGGCATATCATTGGATCCATGTTCGATGGCGTAATGGAGGGCATACCCGTTGGTTTCCCTGATTTCATGTTGCCGCTCGATAGAAATGGTTTTGTGGAGAATTGTTATTTTGATTTTGCCTACAGCCCCATCAGGCTAGACAATGGAGAGGTAGGTGGCGTATTGGTAACGGTCATTGAAACGACCAATAAAAAGAAAGCTGAAGTCGAACTTAAAGAAAGTGAAAATGAGTTGCATTTTGCCGTTGAAGCGGCACAACTGGGTACCTTTGATTTTAATCCCCTCACCAATAACTTCTCTGCCAATAACAGGTTGAAAAAATGGTTTGGGTTGCCACCAGAAGAGCAAATTGAACTTTCCCATGCCACAGATGCCATAGTGGAATCGGATAAGGAACGCGTTTCAAATGCCATTGAAAAAGCCCTGGATTACTCCTTGGGAGGCAACTACGATATAGAATACACTATTATAAATCCGATTTCCAAAAAAGAAATAATCCTAAATGCCAAAGGGAGGGCTTGGTTCAATGAAAATAAAATTGCCTATCGCTTAAACGGAACTGTGGAGGATGTTACCGAAGAGGTGATTGCCCGCCAAAAAGTTGAAGAGAAAGAGCGTAGTATCCTTACTTTGGTAGAAAGTGCACCTTTTCCCATTGCTGTGTATACAGGTACTGAATTGCGTATCACCTTGGCCAACCAATCCATAATGGATGTATGGGGGAAGGGGAACGATGTCATAGGTAAATTATACACCGATATCCTACCCGAACTGGAGGGCCAACAAATTTTTGAACAAGTAAGAGAGGTGTTGGCGACAGGAATTCCCTTTCATGCCAAAAATCAGAAAGTGAACCTCACTATACAAGGAAAATTAAAATCCCACTATTTCAATTACAGTTTTACCCCATTATTTGATGCTTCCGGAACCGTCTATGGCGTGATGAACACAGCTGCAGAGGTTACCGAATTGAACGAAGCAAAACAAAAAGTAGAGGCTGCCTTGGAAGAGATCAAACTTTTCAAGTTTATGGCAGATACTGCGGGTGACCCCTTCATCTTGATGGATGAGGACGGACATTTTGTATATCTCAATGAAATGGCACTTCAAAAATGGGGATATACCGAACAGGAAATCAAGCAGTTGAAGGTTCCTGATGTGGACGTTATTTATGATGATGAAAAATTTCATGAATTATTTAAACAGTCACAAGTAAAAAGCATTCCCCCTTTTGAAACCCTTCACAAAAACAAAGAGGGCCTTATTTATCCCGTAGAAATAAGTATGGGTAGTGTCCGTAAGGATGGTACCCTCCTAATGTTCGCCATTGCACGCGACATAACCGAACGTAAAAAAGCCGAAGAGGACATTATTAGTGCTTTTCGAAAAATTGAAGAGAACGAGGAAAGGCTTAATATAATTATCAACGCCAGTGAACTTGGCGTCTGGGAATATCATGTAAAGACCGACAAGATCAACACTTCCAAACGCTGCCAAGAAATTTTTGGAGTTTTTGAAAATGAGCATGCAGCACATTTGGATACTTCAGCCTTTTTTCACCCCGATGACCTGATCGTACGAAAAAATGCGATAGAAAAATCTTTCAAAACAGGTGTATTACAGTACCAAGGAAGAATAATATGGAGTGATCATTCTATCCATTGGGTAGAATCGAGAGGAAAAGTGTTTTTTGACAAGCATAACGGGCCAGAACGTGTCATAGGCACCATGCGCGATATTACGGAAGAGAAAAACTTTCATAATCAGTTACTTGAAAGGGAACAAAAGTTTCGACTTCTGGCAGATTCCATGGCACAACACATCTGGACCTCAGAACCTAACGGTAACCTCAATTATTTCAATAAATCGATTTTTGAATATTCTGGACTCTCGTCAGATGAACTAATGGGAGACGGCTGGTTGCAGATTGTACATCCTGATGACCAAGATATGTTCAGAAAAGAATGGTTGAGTTCCATTAAAACTGGAAAAGATTTTTTGTTGGAACATAGATACCGCAAATCTGATGGCCAATATAGATGGCATATAAGTAGGGCATTACCACAACAAGACAAGAACGGTGAAATTACTATGTGGGTTGGCACTAGCACCGATATTCAAGAGCAGAAAATGTTCACCAATGAACTGGAAAAGCAAGTTTATGAAAGGACAAAAGAGCTAAACCAAAAAAACATAGATCTTGAAAAAATGAACAAGGAGCTGCAAGCCTTTGCCTACATCTCCAGCCACGATTTACAGGAACCGTTGCGAAAGATCCAGATCTTTGCAACCCAAATCGTCGAGAGAGAGTCTCAAAACCTGACCGAAAATGGTAAAGACAAATTTCATAGAATGCAAAAGGCCGCCAATAGAATGCAACACCTTATTCAGGATTTACTGGCCTATTCACGAACCAATCCAGAGGATAGAAGTTATGAGATCATAAACCTAAAACAAGTCATCGAACTGGTCAAGGAGGACCTCAAAGAAGAGCTTCAGCAAAACAATGCCACCATTGAACTGGATGAGATTTGTGAGGTCAAGATAATTCCGTTTCAGTTCAGACAACTGATTTTCAACCTGCTGAGCAACACCCTAAAGTTTAAACATCCAAAGAAATCACCGATCATTACCATTCAGTGTAAATTAGGAAAAGGATCAGAATTCAATTTGGAAAAGCTATCCGAAGAAATGGAATATTGTCATATCCAGATCAAAGATAACGGTATTGGTTTTGAACAGGAATACAGCGAAAAAATATTTGAGGTATTCCAACGATTGCACGGAAAAGATCAATATAACGGAACAGGTATTGGACTTGCCATAGTAAAGAAAATTGTGGAAAACCACAATGGTTATATCACTGCCAAGGGGGAACTGAACGAAGGCGCCACCTTTAACATCTATATTCCATCCTATTAAACATAAAAAATCCTTGTAATTCAGCTGTAACGGTCCAGTAAAACCACTGGACTTCTGACTATTCATTGTAGCTGATCCTCTGCTGGCCTATGCGTATTTCACTATGGAGAAGCTAGGTCATGAAGGCCCGACCACGGCCCTAGATCCGTTTACCACAAACCAAAAGTTTTTGTAACTTGAAAAACGGTTAAACACAAAATCTTTCGGAATTACATCATTTAACATCGAAGGAATCTTGGTTTATATGTTATGATATTTTAAAATACCTAAATGATGAAGACTTGTATCGGACTATTATTTGTGCTGTTGAGTATGGGTTCTTGCAAGGGACAATCTGATGAGACTACTAAAAATCAAAAAGTTGGAGGACCATGTGAGGATTGTGAGGCAGCCTTGGACTATCAGGTATTGAAAATAGATCCTACACCCATTGATACCTTGGAAGGTTTTAAAAACACTGATCCCAAAATAAAAATCACAGGTACGGTTTTAAAACCAGATGGTAAAACACCGGCCGACAATGTAATATTATATGTCTACCAGACTAGTCGAGCTGGCATTTATGAACCTAGCATTAATCCAGTTGGATGGGAGAAAAGGCACGGGAAATTCCGCGGATGGATGAAAACAGGTACTGATGGTAGATACACATTCTACACCTTTAGACCTGCACCCTATCCCGATGGTCGGGAACCTGCACATATTCATCTCTACATTAAGGAAGCAGATAAAAATCCGTATTATGTGGATAATTATTTGTTCAGTGATGACCCCATATTGAGGGAAAAAGAAAAGGAAGATCTTGACAATAGAGGAGGGCCTGGCATTGTAACTTTTGAAGAAAAGGACGGGATATTAACAGCCCATCGCGATATTTTTTTGGGTCTTAACATCCCTGATTATTAACATACAAACCTTGGAATAGTATGAAAACCACACCAGAACATGATGAGCGTATGGCAAAAATGACCTTTGCTTCGGTCTATCCACACTATATCAACAAAGTGGAGCGTAAAGACCGAACCGTTGAAGAATTACATGAGGTAATTGAATGGCTAACGGGCTTTGATGACAAAAAACTACAAGAACTGATCGAAGAAAAAGTGACCTTTGAGACCTTTTTTGCAAAGGCTCAAATGAACCCTAACGCCAACCTGATCAAGGGGGTGATATGTGGCTATCGGATAGAGGACATTGAAAACCCCGTAACAAGACAAGTGAGGTATCTGGACAAGTTGGTGGACGAACTTGCCAAGGGCAGGAAAATGGAAAAGATTTTACGTAGCGCACAGTAACAGACGTGCACACCAAAGCCATTAAAATGGAATGGGTAACCACGGCTTCCAAACAATGTTCAGTGCTATTTGCACCATCATCGAGATCCAAAAACATCTTCAATTAAAGTAACGCCAACCTATGATAACCATGGTACTTACCACAAAATTTCTACCATGCTGGAGTAATGGAACCACTATAGTTCATCGAGGCATTGTATCTCGTTCAAAACCACTACTTCACAATCCATAAAGGGACGTCCGATTCCTGATTAAAAAGCTCCTCTGTAACACTTCCCACCAATAAGGATGAAAAGGTGTTTCTTCCTTTGTCTGCCACAATAAGGAGATCTATTTTTGATGTTTTGGCTTTGATACGCAGTTTTTCCGCTACGCCACTATCTCTTCCAGGAATTATTTCTGAAGTCAATTGCCCCTTGAACCCTATCTTCTTAATGTACTTCTCATATTTTTCCTTTAAATGATTTTCTATTTTCAAATCCAAATGTTCCTTAGGTATGTAGGGGGAAAATTGAACTGGCACATTATAAACATGTACCGCTTTTACAGTGGCCATTGTTGCCCTTTGTAGATTTTCAGCCACTTCGAAAACCTTATGGGAGGCACTTGAAAAATCTGTTCCCGCCCAAATATTGGTAATGGCCGGTTGGGCACCTTCCGGAATGGATAGTATATTGCATTTTAGCAGACGTAATAATTTTCCACTGACGATACCAGTTCCTTTATCCTTGTTCTTTTTTCCGATCAAAGCCAGCTGTACTTCATACTTATTGACAATATAATTGATCAGGGATTCAGAATATGGGTCTTCTGATATCAGTACTTCCCAAGGTACCGTAGCGGTAAATTTTTCAGTTACCTTTTCATTCAGCTCATCACCTATCAATTCGTCGAGATTAAGGTCTCGCAACTGTTCCTCAAATAATTCTGAGATCTCGTATTTTTTAATATTATGTACAAAGTATACTTTTTCGGCCTTAAGGGTTTCCGCAATAAAAGATGCGTACGCTATCAAAGTACCATCGATATCCGAAAGATCCAAGGCGACCAATATGTTCTTTATGCTATTCATTCTTGGTGCTTTTTAATGTTGTTTTCCGATTTGATATTTCGCTTTTTAACGATTTCAGATACTATTTCCTCATAATTTTCCAATTCCTTTTGGGACTCCCGCTTCTTGAGTTTGCCTAGATCTTCCCTTAAGCCTTTGTAAAGGGAGAAGCACATAACTATCAAAATCATTGCAAAAGGCAATCCTGTGACTATGGTCGCCGTTTGCAGTGCCTGTAGTCCCCCGCCTATAAGAAGTACCGCCGCAACAGCACCTTCCGAAAGCGCCCAGAAAATTCTTTGGCCTACAGGTGCATCAATTTTTCCGCCCGATGTTAGATTATCGATCACCAAGGATCCAGAATCAGAAGAAGTTATAAAGAATCCTGATATTAGAATAATAGCGATAATATTAAGAACGAATGCAAAAGGATAGTCTTCCAAAAACACAAAGAGTGCCGTAGCTACATTATCATTTACCGCATTTATTATGGACTCATTTCCAAGAAGTGCCTGTTGTAAGGATGAACTTCCAAAAGCGGAGATCCAAAAAAATGTCACAATGGAGGGCACTAACAAAACCCCCAGAATAAATTCCCTCAAGGTTCGGCCTTTTGATATACGGGCAATGAACATTCCAACAAAAGGAGACCAGGCGATCCACCATCCCCAGTAAAAAACAGTCCATGCATTTTGCCAATCGGTACCCGTATAACTTTCTGTCCAGGTGGCAATTTCAAGAAAACCTGATAGATAATTTCCCGTATTTTGAACAAACGATTTAAAGACGAATATGGTTGGCCCCAAGATCAATACCACAATAAGGAACAATACTGCTATCCTCATATTCCATTCACTCAGTACCCTAACGCCCTTATCCACACCCAAAACAACGGATACGGTAGCTATAGCACTTATTCCGGCTATCAGCATAACTTGCGTTTGTACACCGCTATCAATTCCGAAGAGGTGGTTTAATCCCGCGGCAATTTGCTGAACGCCCATACCCAAGGAAGTAGCTAGACCGAACAGCGTTGCAAGCACTGCGAAGATGTCAATGGCATCCCCTATTTTTCCATAAATCTTATCTCCTAAAAACGGGTAAAAAATAGACCTGATGGTCAATGGTAGACCTCGGGAATATGTAAAATATGCCAGGGACAATCCTACCAAGGCGTAGACGGCCCAGGCATGGAACCCCCAGTGCAGGAAGGTAAATTTCATGGCTTCCTTTGCTGCCTCGGCAGTTCCGCCTTCTGCCATGGGCGGACTCAGGAAGTGATAAATAGGTTCTGAAATACTCCAGAACAACAGTCCGATTCCCATTCCTGCACTAAAAAGCATGGCAAACCACGATAAGGTTTTAAATTCGGGTTTGGCATTTTGTCCCCCGATCCGCAACTGCCCAAATTTACTCAGGGCCAGATAGACCATAAATATGAGAAAAACATTAACGCTCAATATATAGAACCAACCCGCCTTGTCTGCCACAAAATCTTGGGTGGCAGTAAAGTACTGCTCTGCGTGGTCTTTGAACATCAGCGTTAACGCAATAATGATGATAATGATGATAGCCGATGTAAAAAATACAGGTCCATTCACATCCAATCCAAAAATGGATTTCCGCTCATCACTTCTTATAATTTTCTTAGCCATAAAATATATTGTTTTTAATGTAATTCATTTCTATGTGCATCCAAAACGCTCTGTATGGTATCTACTCTAAAAATAGTAGCCTATATTTATATTGAACCTCGCCTCCCATTTGGCATCTGGGTTCCCTACAGAAAAATCATCCACAAAATTTCCGCCCAACCAAGAATGATTGTACCCGGCAGCATAGTCAATATAGGTATATACATTTCCCGCAGTAACCAAAACACCCGTTACATTCATAAGGGAATCATTAAATCCGGACGCTTTTTTCTGCATAAAGGCAAAATCATTGTAAAACTGTAGATTGGAAATAGGTCCCCAGGAAACGGGCACATCTCTAGAGACTGCCAAAGAATACATATTAAAATCTGCAGCCACTTCATAAGGTACGCCATAAGCGGCCATCATCACAATATCTTTAGATTCCCCTTCGGCATTTTCGGGGTTATGTGTGCCAGTAAGAAGCTGTGCCTTTCCATTCCATTTCCCTTGATATATTTCATAATGGGCCGCAAATGCACTGTGATTCCCCATTTCTTGGGTATCCAGGTTATACAGTCCGCCATATTGCAGGGAAACCCCTAATCTATTTGAAGCTTCCTTTCCGAATTTGTACAATAACTTGCCGTTGAATTGGTTAACTTCTTTGTTCCTGCCAGTAATATCATAAGAATACCTATTGGGGGAAGTTTCTGTATTGTTTCCAAATCTCAATTCTTCTGCATTCTTGAAGAAGGCCAGTTGATATTCAAATTTCTCACCGGAGTGCATGTATTTTATTCCCATATCATGGTCATCTTCCAATCCTACGTAATATGTCAGATTGAAAAACCAGTTGTGGGAATTGTACTGTTGAATTCCGAAAGGGACCTGTGTTAACCCCAGGTGTATCTGATCCATTTCATTGAATTTGTACCCTACCCAACCCTGCTTTAAAAAACCACCTCCAAAAGCTTCAGAATACAATCTGTATTCTACATTCAGAAATACTTCTTTGTAAGCAGCTTCGGCATTGACCCTGAACATATCATATCCAAAATCACCCCCTCGTTTTTTCTGCCCTTCTTTCCAAGAGGATAAATTATAGTTAAAGCGCAGCGCTCCCCCAAGTTTAAGTTCCGGCTTTTCCTGCGCCATAATAGGACATATAAGCAACAGGGCAAGGAACGCCGGCCAGATTTTTTTTGGGTAATGAAAATGAGTAATTTTCTCTAACATAGAGTGGTTTTTTTTAGGATGCGTAAACAAGTGAATTTATTTTATTGCACCGAAAATATCGGACAATTGTAGGCTAAGGCAACGGTACGGATACATCTAAGAGATCAGTTCTGCAAGCTATGTTAAAATAAAGTTTTGGGTTGACTCATATGATTTAAAAATTTCACTTATGGTAACCAAACTTGAATATGTATGGTCCAACAAAAACCCCATCTACGGTTGCTTGGCCCAACAGATGAAAACATACATTTATTGGCACAGATATCAATATAGTTAAAGCCTAAAAAATGTGATACAGCGTGGTCACAACCACCCCTATTCCGTCGTTTAACTTCAGGAGCAACAATTCTTTCACATCTTGTACCTCAAAATTAAACGGTGGGGCCAAAAGGTCCACGCCACTTTGCTTTTTAATTCTAATACCCTGTCCCGAAATAATATCCTTATTGGGCACAAAAATCCCTTCAGGCACATGTTCCGTGACAATGGCATATTTAAAATTGGTCAACTTCAGCAGAATACTCTGTATTTCGGCATTGGATAGATGTTGGAGCACTTGTCTTACTATAGCAACATCCCCTGCAGGCAGTTCGTCTTTTGCAATATCCAAACAATGGAATTCCAAGTTATCGTCTTTAAAGGTTTCTTTGTTGCGTACAATAAGCTCCGGTACAATATCCACCGCTACATACTGCTTGGAATACTTTACCAATTCTTTGCCCACATTAAAATCGCCACAACCTAAATCACATACTGTGAGTGGACTATCAAAAGACCTTAGAAACGATGTTAAAACATCAATATATGGATTTACCAGATCGGGAAGATGCGAACCTTCCCCTGAATAAAAATTTGCCGAATTGCCTCCCCAAAGTTTCATTTGATAGATCTGCTCCATAACCTTTTTGGTTGGCCATGGCTCTTTTTTTCTTTTGGACCCCGCAACTTTTTTCATCTTAATACTTCCATGGTTCATTCCGCATTATTAAATCATCATAAAAGGCAAAAACATTTCCTATAAAGTTACAAAGCCTAGGTTAGAATATATGTACCGGCAGCAGCTAAATTCTGCAGTGCTATAGGAATACAAATCTTAAGGTATTTATAGGTATTCCTGATATATTCCAAGATCTTTTTCGGTTCAAAATCCCATCTCAACACCCTATGACCGACCTAATAATCGCATGTAAAACCACCCCCAAACACCTGTCTAATAGGGCGATAAAACATAACATTAACTTAATATTGGAAATTCAAATTGCGAACTATATTCGCCCAATTTTAAAAAGATAAAATAATCATGAAATTCAAATATCGTATTACTGCATTACTGATCATCTTATTGGCATTGAATTCAAATGGCCAAACAGATACATTAAAAACTACCATTGAAAATAAAATTTTGCCGGCCAAAATCGATAAGAAATGGTATGAAAGCATCTCGTTGAGAGGCTACACCCAAGTGAGGTACAACAGACTCCTTGAAACAAACGAGAACTTAGGTTGTGAACAGTGCGATAGATCCTGGGGCAAGGATGGCGGATTTTTTCTTAGACGTATGCGTGTCATCCTATATGGGCAAATTAGCAATCGGGTTTACTTTTATGTACAACCAGACCTTGCCAGTAGTGCAAGTTCGGACAGGTTACATTTTGCACAACTTAGGGATGCTTATTTTGATATAGGTTTGGACAAGGACAATGAATATAGATTTAGAATTGGACAGAGTAAAATTCCATACGGATTTGAAAATATGCAATCGAGTCAGAATAGGATCGCTTTAGATCGTAATGATGCATTAAACAGTGCCTTTGCCAACGAAAGGGATTTGGGTATTTTCTTTTATTGGGCACCTAAAAAATATAGAGAACTGTTTTCTGATCTTGTACGATCAGGTCTAAAAGGAAGTGGGGATTATGGGGTATTTGGCTTCGGTGCGTTCAATGGACAAGCTGCCAACAATCCTGAAGCAAACAACAAACCCCATGTTGTGGCCAGAGTTACCTATCCTTTTAAGGTAAAAAATCAAATCCTTGAAGCCGGATTACAAGGGTATACAGGTCAATATGTACTTTCAAAAGCCAATTTAAGTACCGGTGTCCTAAATGCCAATGAAGATTTAAATTATTTAGATCAAAGAATAGCCGCATCTTTTATTATTTACCCAAAACCATTTGGATTTCAAACGGAATACAATATTGGAAAGGGGCCAGAATTCAATACTGCGACTTCTACCATAGAAAACTCCAATTTGGAAGGTGGTTACGCCCAGTTCATGTATAAATTGGATTTCAATGAACAGACCTTGATTCCCTTTGCAAAATACCAGTATTATGATGGTGGCAAGAAGCACGAAAGGGATGCTAGAAGTTATAATGTCAACGATTTTGAAATTGGTTTTGAATGGCAGCCTTTAAAAAACTTTGAATTAGTTGCAAATTATACCATTTCAAAAAGAAGGTACGAGGATTTTACAAAACCTGACAACTTACAGGAAGGGAACTTATTGAGGTTACAAGCGCAATTGAATTTTTAATACCACAAAATTGACAATAATTCCATACTCCAATCGTTTGGGTAGTAATCAAAATATCGTATTATGAAAAATTTTAAGATTATAAAGTCGCTTGCCCTTACAGTGATGGTAGTATTGTTTACAAGTTGCAGCAAGGACGATGATTCCTTTGTAAACGTTACTGTTAACGGGACCGTTCTTGAGGGAGATCGATCAGATTTCAATGGAGATATTGATGCGAGTTTTACAGGAAACGGAGGCTCAGCCAAGCGTTCTTTTATTTGGAACAACAACCTTAGAACAGCTGATTACAGTGCCGATATCACTGCTACCTCAGCAGGTGTATTTAGAATGATCGTAGCGGATTCTGAAGGATCCGTAGTACTTGATCGGACCATAAATGGTGCTACAGAACCAGATTCTATTGATGGGGTAACCTCATCCGGAACATCAGGAATTTGGACCGTGACCATTGAATTGACCAATTTTAAGGGCGATGGGAGTTTTTCTTTGAGTGAAGGCAATTAAACCACACCAATAAAACATGTAAGAACCCTGCCTTTTGGTGGGGTTCTTTTTTTTTGATATTTATTAGGACAGCCCGGAGCCCAATAGAATTTTGCGCTAATGGCCTAAGGCTATCCACAGCTAAATAAAAAATGGAAGTCGACACGGACGGGTGAACTTCACAGTGGTAAGTTCAATTCAATCTAGGATCGCCCACAGCATCTATATGTTCATGACCCCGCATTCAAAGTACCGCCAGTACTTTGTACAAAATAAAAACCACGCAAAGTACAGCAGCGGACAACGGCAGCAGAAACCTTCGATTCCGCCAACTCTGCTTCAAGCCCATATCCTTAATGGCCATCTTGGTTTGCGAGAGGTTTACAAGTGCAAATACGCTGATGATCACATAGCTGGTAGCATTGGCCAGTTGGACGATGGGAAAAAAAATGGCCAAAACAACAATCCCCAGAGCAATCACCAAGGTTGCCAGTACGGGAGTTCGATACTTCTTGTGTACCCGATGGAATACTTGGGGTGCGCTGTGCTGGCCTGCCATTCCATAGAGCACCCGGGAACCCATGATCACCTGGGCCAAAACTCCATTCAAAACTGCCACCAAGCTTATAAGGCTTATGATATAGGTATAATTTTCCCCTTTATTGGCTATGATGTCCGCCAGTGGGGCATTGGTAGTTGAAAGTTCGTTTAGGGGCAGTGCCAAGACGGCTACTACGGCCACAGCCACATACAGGAACAATGCTATGAACAAACTGCCCATTATAGCTACTGGCATGCTCTTTTTTGGGCTCTTGGCCTCCTCGGCCACGTTCGCCAAATCCTCAAAGCCCACAAATGCATAGAACGCCAGGAATGCACCCTGGAATACGGCAAATACATCATAACCACGGGCCTCAACGAACATTTGGGAAAACTGTGCAGCGAACTGCTCCAGATCTATCCCCGCCACAAAAATGACAAAAAGGAGTCCCCCTATTTCTACCAAGGTGATCAACCCGATCACATTCAACGATTCCCCAATACCCCAAATGGCCAGCAAACACAAGAGGGTCATACTGACCATAATGACCAATGCGTCGGGTATTTCTATAAACACGTCCAAATACCCCACAAACCCTTTGATAATGGCCGCAGCTGAAATAAACCCCGTAAAAATAACGCCCCAACCCACCAAAGTGGCCAAACGCTTTGATTTGAAGGCCTTATCCACATAGACTATTTCTCCTCCACTTTTGGGAAATCGCGGGGTAAGCAAGGAGTATGAGTACGCTGTCAATCCTGCCAAAACGCCGGCAATAAGAAAAGAAAGCGGAGCCAGTGTGCCTGCATAGCCGGCTACTTTACCCACCAAAACATAGATGCCCGCCCCAAGCATAGTTCCCACCCCATACAATAGAATTTGAATGGTTCCGAGTTGCTTCTTTAGCCCTACGACTTCCTTTTCATGTTGCATACCTTCCGAATTCCTATTAAGTTATGGCATGAACAAGGTAGAATTTTTATTCCCTATTTTTTCTGACGTAGCTCATAGGTAATATGCCAATAACCTAAGGGCCCGCGAATTTTAGGTTGACCAAAAGGTGTACTTTCTTTGTCAACCTATTTTTACAATCCTAAAGTTTTTGTAATTTATAGATATTCCGAACCCGATGTAACTGCAGGACTCTCTTTAAATAATTGAAAGCCCAACTGGTCGCAATTAAAAACAATGGAATGAGCCTAAGACAGCTTCTTTATCTAATTCTAATAGGTCTCGCCCCATCATGTGCCAACGAAACCAAGGAACAAAAATCAAATCCCGATCCATCCTTTGAAAAAATCTCCTACTATAAATACCCTGTGTCATCAAATGATTTGCCGTTCAAATTTAAGCTGACCTACTATTTTAATAATGGAGAGCCACATCGATGGATGGAATTGGACTCCCTTGGGCAAGTGACTACTGATTATATTTACGAATACGACAGTAGCTATATTCAAACAGGTGCCCGATACCGTGAAGATGGTGCTGTTAATTTCTCCATAGAAAAAGTAACCTTTAAAAATGATAGTACCAAGGTAACGGAATGGATCGATTCTGTTGGGCAGGTCTTTTATACGATGATAGACAACCTGAATAAGAATAAAAAAACATTCCGCGCCGAGTTTATCGGTGACAGGACCCATGGTTTTGATTCCACTTTTTATACGGACGAAGGATTTGAAAAAAGAATTTTTTTCACCAATACCAAAGGAAAAATATTTAATGACAGAAAATTTCAGTACGATTCAATAGACGAATACGGGGAGTGGGTCATTAGAAAAAAGGTGATTCACGATACCATTTCAGAGGTACAAGTTAGAGAGATCCATTATGACAAAAATTTTGTTTCACAAAATGGCAAATACTATGAAGGGCTCATATCCACTGGGGAATGGTCCGAGAATGTCATTAGTTTTTCTGGGGACGGATCTTTGTTGATTTTTACCAGAACATCTGATTGGGCCAACCAAAGCGGATATTTTGCCCATGCTAAAAATGGATTATTTACAGAAACTATTCCTATACGGGCATTGGACAGCATCTATAATGCATCTATCTCCCCCAATGGTGACAAGATTTTATACAGCACCAGAAAGAACAGCCAAGAAGAAATTTGGTTGTTAAAAAAAGCAAACGATTCATGGTCCAGCAAAATTAATTTAACTGAATCTTCCGGTATTGAGGGAGGATACTTCTATTGGCTAACCGAAATGGAGATATATTTTCAGACTTTGAAAAATAGCGGTGATCTTGCCCAAGCAAGATTGAAAGATGATATACTGACCATTGAGGACAATTTAACTGAATTGAATACAACACTGGGAACAGAGTTCAGTCCCTATGTAGATAAAGAAAAGCGCTTTATTATTTTTACGAGATACATGGAAGGAGATCAATCACAACAGGGTTTTTTTATAAGCTATAACTCAACCGGTCGAGACCATCCCACTTGGGGAAAACCAAAAAAAATAGGGATTTTACCCTACGGATGGAGCGCCTTTATCATCAATGATGGCAAACAATTTATTTATACGGATGGGGATGATATTTATGGTCTTCCAACAGAGAATATATTACATCATGAAATACCATAAACAATCATACTCTAAAACAAAGCCCTATATCTGGGTTAATTACAAAAGATCCATGGATGTTGTATTTTTAAAACCGGACGATAACAATACGCGATGCGATGGCACATTTAATTCTGAAAATGATAGGATATAAAAGCCTCAGCATCCAATTAAAGGCACGAAAGCTTACAATGAATAAAAAGAACAGCATTTACATAGCAACAAGTTTGGACGGTTTTATAGCGGACAAAAATGGAGGAATCGCATGGCTTGATAGCATTGCTATCCCTGAAAATGAGGACATGGGCTATTTGGCGTTTATGGAAGACATTGATGCCCTCGTCATGGGCCGGGTTACTTTTGAAACGGTATTGGGCTTCGATGTGGTTTGGCCCTATACAAAGCCTGTGTTCGTGCTTAGCAATACTTTAAAAGAAATCCCAGAAAGTCATCAAGGAAAAGCATACCTGGTCAAAGGTACATTGCCTGTAATTTTAGAACAGATCCATCAAAAAGGATATAAACGCCTTTATATAGATGGTGGCACAACTATTCAGAGCTTTTTAAAAAAAGATCTCATTGACGAGATGATCATTACCACCTTCCCAATTCTTTTGGGAGGCGGCACATCTTTGTTTGCTGATCTGCCCAAAGCAATGGATTTTGAATTGGTTGAATCCAAGGTGTATTTTGATCACCTGCTTCAACACCATTTTAGACGGAAGAGGGAAAATTAAAACATATAATACCATCAATAAAATCCTTACCTCAACCATTTCAATACACTCCAAAAGATTTTGTATTTTACGTACGATATCGAACTATAACCAAGTTCAAAAAATTTAAATGCTTAACCGAAATAGACGCAGAACTGCCAATACCATGACATCAAAAGAAATATTACAGGAGCTTGAAGCCTTCGGAGACGAACAGACCAAAAATACCTTGATGAATCACGGTGCAAAGGAGCCCTTTTTTGGTGTCAAGGTCCAAGATTTGAAGAAAATTCTAAAAAAGACAAAGAAAAACCACGAGCTTTCCTTGGAACTTTAAGCCACAGGAAATTCAGATGCCATGTATCTGGCAGGTCTAATGGCCGACGAAACGAAAATTACGAAGGCGCAATTGGAAGATTGGGTAGACAAAGCATATTGGTCCTACCTATCTGAATATGCGGTACCATGGGTTACCGCTGAAACCCCCTTCGGATTTGAACTAGGTCTCAATTGGATCAAATCGGATGAGGAAACTACCGCTTCTGCGGGTTGGGCGACCCTCGCCTATTTTGCGGCCGTTCGGGAGGATGAAAATTTGGATCTCATCGCCTATGGAAATTTACTTGATACTGTAAAAAAGGAGATTCACAGTGCCCAAAACCGGGTTAAATATACCATGAATGGCTTTGTGATCGCTGTAGCCACCTATATTGAAGCATTGACCCATAAGTCACAGCAGGTGGCCAAGGAAATAGGGAAGGTAACGGTTGATGTTGGCGGAACCGCCTGTAAAGTGCCGCTTGCCACCACATATATAGATAAAGTTATAGACAAAGGCAGCGTTGGCAAAAAACGAAAGACTGCCAGGTGCTAACCAGGTCAATCAAAAATTGACAACACTATAATTAATCAAGTTTTATATTCCCCTAAGAATTCGGTTTGGTCTTCGAACTGGTATTATGTGCCAATTTGGTGTCTTTCTTCTCATAGACCTTCTTTACGATCCTATGCAGGTCAGGGATCACTACTCTGGCGAGTTTGGAATTACTGTTCAGAAGCACACAGATACCAAGATCTGCCTCGGGAAATACCGCAATTTCATTTCTATAATTGTTCACACTGCCACCGTGGTGCCACATGGTTCTTTCCTGACGGGTTTCGTCTTCCATAAATTTATGGATCCTCCAACCAAAGCCATAGT
Organism: Sediminicola sp. 1XM1-17; assembly: GCF_037203765.1. Taxonomy (NCBI): domain Bacteria; kingdom Pseudomonadati; phylum Bacteroidota; class Flavobacteriia; order Flavobacteriales; family Flavobacteriaceae; genus Sediminicola; species Sediminicola sp. 1XM1-17. The sequence continues at coordinate 45,317 of NZ_JBBCAS010000012.1, forward strand.
AAGAAGTCAAATGTCCGGGCCAACGTTGGTAATACTTGCTGTTGCCCTTTATTTCCACAAAAGGATTAAAGGCTTCTGCCAAGGCCGACTTGTCCATCAATTCAGGGTTGTGACCCAATAAAAATCGCATCCATTTTCCCATATCAAGGGCACTGGCACTGATACCACCAGCGGCAATGGCATTGTAATAATTGTCATTCAACTGTAGCGTTCTCCAACTGTTCCTTCCTTGTGAGTGGGGAAGGGCAACATTATCAGCCTGTTCCAAGGATTCATAATCCATGGAGGTTGTGCACATGCCCAAAGGGTTAAAAAACTTGTTGCTCAAGGCTTCATCTATTTCTTGTCCTGTTACCTTGCGCATCATTTCGCCACAAAGGGCAAACATGGCATTCTGATAGCTGTAGGTCAATCCTGGTTTTGATATGGGCACCACATCTTTAAAACGTTTTGCGATGGAAGCCAATGGCAACCCTGCCTCAACTAGATTGGTATAACTGTGGTAAGGGGTGCCCGAAGTGTGTGACAATATATTGGCAAGTGTAATTTTTTCCGTGTTGTTCCTATCTCCCAACCGAAATTCCGGTATGAAGTCACTGACCTTATCTTCCCAATGCAATTTGCCCTCCTGCTTTAAATTAGCCGCCAAGACCCCTGCAAATCCTTTGGATAGTGAACCCAACCTAAAAATGGTTTCCCCATCAACCCCATCATTCAAGTTGATGTTCCTTTTACCAAAACCATCGGAAATGACAATGGAATCCTCCATTACGATGCTTACTCCGGCACCGACGATATCCCCTGAAGCAATAGCCTTATCAAAATAGGCCTTTACGGCATCCTTCAATTCCTGTTGGTGCAATTTATAAAGTTCCACCTCTTTCTGACTGATCAAGGTTTTTATCGGTTGAGATGTGGCAACGACCTTTTCATTGTCTTGAGAGGAAAAATTTTTAATACAAAAAAAGACCAATACAAATAGTGATATAATTAAAAGCGTAGGTCCTACTAAGATTTTGAATCTCCGCATGGGATAAAAATTTATTCGTTTGGGTTAAAAAATCGTGAATATAGGATTATCTACAATAATAAACGACGAATTACTTAGTTTTAGTACATAATTTATTAAGGTTCACATAGTTCATTATAAAAACACAGGTATATTCACATTGTTTGATGGCATATATCTGGACAAATCTTTAGGAATACCGATACTATTATTTCAGTATATTTATAGAAAAGCGGTGGATATGAAAAAACGTGATTTTCTAAAAAATATATCGTTGGCAGCATTGGGCGCACCATTCTTGGGTAGTGCTTTTGCTTCCTCCCTCAATGAAATATCACAGGTACCTGCAGAAAAATTGGCTTTAAGCGATGATTTTTGGTCAGAGGTCCGAAAAGATTACAAGCTCAAACCAGATTATATCAATCTAGAAAGCGGTTATTACAACATCATCCCTACCCCAACGCTCAATGCCCTTCACAAGAACATAGACATGGTGAATTATGAAGGCTCGTACTATATGCGTACTGTTCAATGGGAAAATAAAAAAAGGATGTCAGAAAAATTGGGCAACCTTATCGGAACCTCTGCAAAAAATGTCATCATAACCCGCAATACCACCGAATCTTTGAACATGGTCATAACCGGCATGTCTTGGGAAGCCGGAGATGAAGCGGTATATGCACTTCAAGATTACGGGGCCATGAAATTGATGTTCGAACAGGTTGCAGAACGCTACGGGACCATCAATAAGGTAATCTCCGTACCCAATCACCCTAATTCCGATGAAGAAATAGTTGCCCGATACGAAGAGGCTATTACCCCTAGGACAAAATTGCTCATGGTCTGCCATATGATCAATATTACCGGACAAATCTTACCGATTAAAAAGATTTGTCAGATGGCCCATTCCAAAGGGGTCAAAGTGATGGTCGATGGGGCCCATTGTGTGGGCCATTTTGAATTTAACATCAAGGATCTCGAATGCGATTTCTATGGGTCCAGCCTACACAAATGGTTGGCAGTTCCGCTTGGGACAGGTTTATTGTATGTAGCCGATGAGCATATTGATAGTATTTGGCCACTTTTTGCAGAGGATAAAAGAGAGGCAGGGGATATCTCAAGATTGAACCATACTGGGACTATACCCTTGTACCACGATTTGACCATCGAAAGCGCTATAGATTATTACAATATGCTGGGCGGCGCCAGAAAAGAGGCCCGTTTGAGATACCTACAGGAATATTGGACCAATAAAGTAAGAGATTACAAAGGAATCATAGTGAATACACCAATGGAATCTCAAAGGGCCTGTGGGATTGCCAATGTAGGTATTGACGGGATGGAACCGGACGTTTTGGCTAAAAAGCTTTTGGACCACTATAAGATATTTACCGTAGCCATTAAATATGCCAACGTACATGGCTGTAGGATTACTCCAAATGTATTTACAACAACCGCAGAACTGGATATTTTCGTCAATGCCCTAAAGGAAATGGCTGCATAAAATCATTGAAATAGACAAACAGGAATTCATTATTGGATAATTACCATGGAAAACAAGAGGGAATTGTCACTGGAACAGCGCGAAACACTTTTTAATATCTTAAAAGTGCGCTTCGAGAAAAACATGAACCGCCACCAAGGTCTTGAATGGAATAAAATTAAAAACAAGTTGGAAGAAAATCCAACCACACTGTGGTCCCTTCACCAAATGGAAAATACCGGAGGAGAACCAGATGTGGTTGGTTATGAGGAAAAGAAAGATAAATTCATATTTTATGATTGTTCCCCCGAAAGTCCCATTGGAAGAAGAAGCCTGTGCTATGACCTAGAGGCATTGGCCTCGAGAAAAGAAAATAAACCAAAGAACAATGCAATGGAAATAGCCTCCGCTATGGGAATAGAGCTATTAACGGAAGGTCAATATAGAGTCCTGCAACAATATGGAAATTTCGATACCAAAACCTCCAGCTGGTTAAAAACACCCCCTGAAATTCGGAAACTAGGTGGAGCTATTTTTGGAGATTTCAGGTATGGCCACGTATTTATCTATCACAATGGCGCTTCCTCCTACTATGCATCAAGAGGGTTTCGAGGCTGTCTTGGAATTTAAATGTGGAATAAGACCAAAGGAATATTAGGACGTTTCTTGTACATACCTTTTGCCCCACTCATCCAAATCCCTCAGAATAGTTTCCAGGGATTTCCCCAAGACCGTCAATTCATATTCTACCTTGGGAGGCACCACAGGATATACCTTTCTGATCAAAAGGCCATCAACCTCCAGTTCCCTAACCGTTTGGGTGAACATTTTGTTGGAAATTCCTTGAATTGTTTTTTGCAAGACCCCTGACCGCAACGGTCCATCCAATAAATGGAACAGGAGCAAAGGCTTCCACTTGTTCCCAATTAGTTCCATGGTTACATGCAAGGGACAGGTATTATCTTTTTTTATATTCATGTATTTATATCATAATTTACTGCAATTCACTCTTTTTGGTAACTATATCACTTTTAGGTAAGTTATTGCTATCTGGACAAATATAACCTAAATTTGCCTAATCATTAAAATAGAACATTATGAAATTGAACAATAATTATCCAAAATCCTTTTCCCATATCGGGATTACAGTGCCAAATATTAAAGAGGCGGTAAAATTCTATTCCGAAGTTATGGGATGGTACCTTATCATGCAGCCTTCCACAGTTAAAAAGGAGAGAGAAACTGCCATAGGGCAAATGTGTATTGACGTTTTTGGGGAAGATTGGACCGAATTTGAGATTGCCCACTTATCAACTTCCGATGGGATTGGAATAGAACTTTTTTCTTTTCCCCACGGGATCAAGGAAGCTCCGGAATTCAATCCGTTCAACACCGGTCTTTTTCATTTCTGTATCCAAGATCCGGATATAGAAAATTTAGTAAACAAGATTGTTGATGCCGGAGGAAAACAAAGAATGCCCATCAGGGAATATTACCCCAATGAAAAACCCTATAAAATGTGCTATGTTGAGGACCCGTTCGGAATCGTATTCGAGGTCTACACACATAGTTATGAACTTACCTATTCCTCAGGAGCGTATGCCGATTAGAAAATAAAACATACAGTAAAAAGGCCCAAACGTTAGCGTTTGGGCCTATTGCTTTTATCCGTTGGAGTTCTTGACAAATACTATATTTACAAATATTTATCCCAAACCCATGGTATAAACCCTATTGGAAATGAACATCAGAAAGGCTACTATCAAAGATGCCGAAACCATTACCGATTGCCTACTAATGGTTTTGGATAATATGGTCTATAAATTCATTGGCGAAAAGGACAGTGGTAAAGCGAGAGAATTTTTAAATCACTTCACAAAACGGGAAAACAATCAATACTCTTACCAAAATTGTTATATAGCCGAAAACGACCATGAAATCATAGGAGCCATCAACATATATAAGGGGTCAGATTTATGGATCCTTAGGAAGCCTATCCTGGAGTATAGCCAACAACACTATAACACCAACGTATTTGTGGAAGATGAAACACAGGCCGGTGAATATTACATTGATACCCTAGCGGTCCTTAATAAAGCGCAGGGAAAAGGCATAGGCACCCAATTGTTGCAACATGCCATAGACACCTATGTGAACCACAAAAAAGAAACGTTGGGTCTATTGGTAGATGAAAACAATCCAAAAGCCAAAAAATTATATCAAAATCTGGGATTTGAAAGTGTCGGAAAGAAGGTTTTGATGGGACATCATATGGAACATCTTCAAATCAATAAGGATCATCTCCAGACCAATTTCTAAGTAATATCCCCACTTTTCATTATCTTAATACACAGTGATATGGGCGGGCATGAAAACAGGAACAAAAATAATCCTTTTGGTCATTGGCATGTGTATCCTTTTATACACGCAATGCAGCACTGATACTTATATAGGGCGTTGGATCAAATGGCGCGCCTCGGATATTTTGGATCATCAAAAATTTCCAAAACATCATTTTAGCGCTTCCAAAGAACCTTTCTATTTTATAGCCTCCCCACAGTCAGATTTTGGCCTTAAAGAAGTTACTTTTAGGGGTCAAAAGAAAAAACGATTACAGGATATTGTCCCCATGAGCGGAACTACAGCCTTCCTCTTTATCAAGAATGATAGCCTCCTTTATGAACAGTATGCCAACGGATATGACCGTGCTTCCATAAATACCTCGTTCTCTACCGCAAAATCCATTACCTCACTTCTAGTGGGCAAAGCTATAGATGACGGATATATTGAATCAGAAGAAGACCGGATTATCCGATATCTACCTGAACTTAAAAAAGTTGACCCCCAATACGATCAGCTCCAAATTTCCCACATTTTGGATATGCGTAGTGGAATTCAGTTCAAAGACCACGACCTCCCCTGGGGCGATAAACCAAAAGCCTACTACAAGCCAAAGCTTCGGGACCGGATAATGGAATTGCCCATGACCGCCCCTCCCAACAGCAGCTTCCATTACAATTCGTACAATCCCATCCTCTTGGGTATGTTATTGGAAAATACGACCGGACAAACCCCGGCTGCCTATTTTGAGCACCATATTTGGAACAAACTGGGAATGGAATACGCCGGATCTTGGAGTATGGACAGCGAGGGTTCGGGAATGACCAAAATGGAAAGTGGGCTAAATTTAATGGCCATCGATTTTGCGAAATTTGGTCGACTTGTATTACAAAAAGGACAATGGAACGACCAACAATTAATATCAGAGAAATGGATCAATGAAAGTACTGCCATAGACCCAGATCATAAATTGAATGAGTTTGGAGATGACCTTTATTATGAAAATTTTTGGTGGCTCCACAGCAAAGATGGCAACACTCCATATATCATCTCGGCCACTGGGCATTTGGGCCAATACCTTTACATATTCCCTCAAAAGAACATCATTATAGTACGCATGGGGAAAAAACAAGGAGATGTGGATTCATGGACCACCATTTTCAAAGAATTAAGTGGGTATTGACAAAAGGACTATCTTTAGGGAACAATCATTTCATCATGAACACCATGACAAACAAAAAAGACAATAAAAGCAGTTGGGCCATTGGAGGCGGCTTACTTATCGGAATGGGAATAGGGTTATTTTATTTGGAGCGCTCGCCATTGCTATTTGCTGGCTGTATGTTCATTGGTCTAGGCGTTGGCCTGGTTGTAACCGGTATCCTTTCCAAAAAGAGTCTTTAAACCTTTGACACCGCTACTTCTTATAACTCAGTTTTTCCTATAACTTAGTTTTCCCTATAAATCCATTCCATATTTTTTTGGTTTTTGTTATCTTCAGCACCTTGAACTTTTAATGCACATCACCAAACAAAACCACCAACTATGAAGCAGTTTTACCAAGCCGCATTTTTAGCCATTTTCTTATGTTCCGTTCTTTCCCTTTCTGCACAGCGCAAAGCACAAAGTACGCTTGAAACAGGCACTTCCATCCCAAAGGATTTTTATGAAGGATTGGAATGGCGCAATATTGGCCCATTACGTGGTGGGCGGTCCTTGGGCGCTGCGGGAAGTCCTGGAAGACCCTATGAGTATTATTTTGGGGCTACCGGTGGCGGATTATGGAAAACTGTGGACGGTGGAAACGAATGGTTCCCGGTGACCGACGGTCAAGTGACCAGCTCTTCGGTAGGAGCCGTAGCCGTGGCGGAAACCAATCCAGATATTGTTTACATTGGTATGGGCGAAGTGCAGTTAAGAGGGAGTATCACCCAGGGAGACGGCGTCTATAAATCTACCGATGGTGGAAAAACATGGCGACATATGGGATTGAAGGATACCCAGGCGGTCGCCCGTATCCGGATTCACCCAACAGATCCCAATATAGTATATGTAGCAGCTTTGGGCCACCCTTATGGCGACAACGAAGAACGTGGCGTATTCAAAAGTACGGATGGCGGGATTACTTGGAAAAAAGTGTTGTATGCAGGGCCAAAAGCAGGAGCAGTGGACCTCATCTTGGATAGGAACAATCCCAAAACCATATATGCCAGCACCTGGGAAGTACAGCGAAAAGCTTGGAAAATGTGGGGCGGCGGTCCCGATTGCAAGCTTTGGAAGTCCGTAGATGGCGGTGAAACGTGGAGCGATCTTTCAAAAAATCCGGGGATGCCAGAAGGTCCCTTGGGAAAAATTGGGGTGACCGTATCCCCTGCCGATTCCAATAGAGTTTGGGCCATCGTGGAGGCCAATGAGGGAGGCGTTTTTCGCTCCGATGATGGTGGCAAGACCTGGGAACGCACCAATGATGAACGCAAATTACGCCAACGTGCTTTTTATTATTCCAGAATTTATGCCGATCCGTGGGACAGAGAAACGGTTTATGGCTTAAATACCGGACTCTACAAATCCACGGACGGTGGCAAAACATTTGACAAGACAATTGAGGTTCCCCATGGGGACAACCATGACTTGTGGATAGACCCCAATAATCCTGACCGTATGATCAATGCCAATGACGGAGGTGGCAATGTAACCATCAATGGAGGCAAAACATGGACCGAACAAGATTACAGTACTACCCAATTATATCATGTAATGGCTACCAGCGATGTGCCCTATCATGTGGCAGGTGCCCAACAGGACAATAGTACTGTTGCCGTTCCCAGCGATGGATGGGAACATATGATGGCCAGGGGACCTAACCACGGATGGTATTATGCCGTTGGAGGTGGCGAAAGTGGATGGATCACCCAACACCCAAGCAAACCGGATATTTTCTATGCCGGAAGCCAGGGAGCATTGCTGACCCGTTATGACCGTAGCAATGGCCAATCGAGAGACATTCAGGTTTACCCCAGATTCTTCTCGGGCGAGCCTGCCAGTGCCCTTCCAGAAAGGTGGCAATGGACGTTCCCGATCATGTTTGCCCCACAGGACGATTCTGTCATGTATACCTGCTCCCAACATGTTTGGAAAACCACCAATGACGGTCAAACTTGGGAAAAAATTAGTCCAGACCTCACCTATGCCGATCCTTCCACACTGGGAAAAACAGGAGGTGTGATCACTATGGACATGAACGGGCCGGAAATATATGCCACCGTTTTTGCCCTTGCACCATCCAACCACGATATCAACACTATTTGGGCCGGCTCGGATGATGGAAAAATACATATCACCAGGGATGGTGGAAAAAATTGGAGCGATATCACTCCCAAAGACCTACCAAAATTCTCTAGGGTGAGTATCATAGAAGAGTCCACACACCGACCTGGAACCTTATATGTAGCTGCCAATCGCTATCAAGTGGATGACCGGCAGCCCTATGTCTTCAAGACGCATGACTATGGCAAGACATGGACCAAAATAATCAAAGGTATAGCCGATGGGCATTTTGCCAGGGCGGTTAGGGAAGACCCAAAAAGAGATGGACTATTGTTTCTGGCCACAGAGCACGGGGTATACTTTTCCATGAACGATGGTGCCCAATGGCAAAGCCTACAATTAAAACTTCCGGACACCCCGATCCGAGACTTGGTCATCAAGGATAACGATGTGGTCCTCGGATCACATGGCCGTGGGTTCTGGATCTTGGACAATATTCAGCCCTTACGCCAGTACAAGGATAAAATGAAAAACGAAACTGCCGTACTTTTTCAGCCTGCCGATGCTATTCGCGGTATCTACGATGCCCAAATTCAGTATTACCTAAAGTCCGAAATAGATACCATTACCATTGATATTATGGATGCCAAAGGTCAGCTTATATCATCCTTTACGGGCAGCAAGCCCAAGTATGAGGTAGACCCCAATATTCCATGGTGGGAAAGAGGAGGATCATCAAAACCTACCACTGCCAAAGGCCTCAATACCTTTACATGGGACCTTCGCTATCCAGGGGCAACCACCTTTGATGGGATGATCATATGGAGTGCCCGCCCCCAAAGTGGACCAAAGGCGCCCTTGGGCAATTATAAGGTGCGATTAAAAGTAGGAGATGTGGAACAGACCTATGATTTTGCCATAAAAATGGACCCGAACCTCAAAGGAATTACCCCTGAGGATCTTCAGGAACAGTTTGAGCTCGCCACGAAAATCAAGAATAGGACCAGCGAAGCCAATGAAGCCGTTATCCAAATACGAAGTATAAGAAAACAGCTCAAGGAGCATAAGGAAGCATTGAATTCTTCAGAATTCACAAAAGCCACCGAATCCTTATTACCAAAAATGGCCCAAATAGAGGAGGAACTCTATCAGGTGAAGAACCAATCCGGACAAGACCCCCTAAACTTCCCGATCAAACTGAACAATAGACTTGCCTCCTTGCGAAGAAGTCTGGAGGATGGGGATGCCAAACCAACAGATGGGGCATATCTTGTTTTTAAAGAATTATCTGCCGAATTGGACGGTTTATTAAGCGATCTTAATAACACCCTACAATCCAACCTTCCAAAAGTGAACGATATGCTCAAGGAAAAAGGCAGAATAACGATTGGTTTTAAATAACATGATCAAATAAATAAAGTTTTAGACGACACCCTTTAATGACACAAAAAATATATCAAATAGACGCCTTTACGGATAAGGTGTTTTCTGGCAATCCTGCTGCCGTATGTCCTTTGGAACATTGGCTGGAAGACGAATTGCTACAGAAAATAGCCCAAGAGAACAATCTAGCAGAAACGGCATTTTACGTCAAGGATAAAAACTCCTATGAACTGAGATGGTTCACACCCAAGGTAGAAGTTGACCTTTGCGGGCATGCAACCTTGGCCGCTGCCTTTGTCCTGTTCAACCATGAAGGACATAAAGGCGATGTTATTCACTTTCATTCTCCCAGAAGTGGCAGGTTGACCGTAGTAAAGCAATCACAATTATTGACTTTAAACTTTCCTACGGATGTATACCAGGAAATTGAACTTACCAAAGAAATTTCCAAAAGCTTTAATCTTCCACCAATTGCATCTTTCAAAGGGAAAACGGATTATATGTTGGTCTATAACTCCGAAAGTGATGTGTTGTCCCTGAAACCCAATTTGGAGGCTATAGCAGCATTACCAGGCCGAGGGGTAATTGTTACCGCAAAGGGCGAACATGTAGATTTTGTGTCCCGATTTTTTGCTCCACAATCGGGGATAGACGAAGATCCGGTAACCGGTTCTGCGCATACCACTTTAACACCCTACTGGTCCAATATATTGGACAAAAAAGATATGACAGCAATTCAACTCTCAGCGCGCAAAGGCTACCTTAAATGCACCTATTTAAAAGATAGGGTGGAGATCAGCGGCCAATGTACCCTTTATCTAACCGGACATATTAATTTGAATTAGCAATTGAAATTCAATTGATTAAAGTGTTACATTTATAAATCACCACAACCAAAACGAAAATGAACAAATTGGTCACACCCCTCCTCGCATTATTTTTCCTAATTGGTTGTGGCAAAAAAAAGGAAGAACAGAAAGACCTTTCCCAATCTGAGGAAAAATGGTGGAAAGAATCCATTATCTATCAGATCTACCCAAGAAGTTTCAAGGACTCCGATGGGGATGGCGTGGGAGACCTAAAGGGAATCATCCAACAGCTGGATTATATCAAAGACTTGGGAGTTACGGCAGTTTGGTTAAATCCTATCTACAGCTCTCCAAACGATGACAATGGTTATGACGTAAGCGACTACCGCAATATCATGGCCGATTTCGGTACCATGGAAGATTTTGATATGCTTTTGAAAGGCATGCATGACAGAGGTATCAAACTGATCATGGACGTGGTGGTAAACCACAGCAGTGATGAACACGAATGGTTCAAACAATCCAGAAGCTCCAGGGACAATCCCTTTAGGGACTATTACCATTGGTGGCCTGCAGAAAAAGGTAAGCCCAATTATAGGTACAGTCTTTTCGATGAAAAAGGAGATGCCTGGAAATATGATTCCATTTCAGACGCTTTTTACCTGCATTATTTCTCCCAAAAGCAGCCCGATTTAAATTGGGAAAATCCAAAGGTGCGACAAGAAGTGTACGATATCATGAAGTTTTGGGCCGAAAAGGGTGTTGATGGATTCCGTTTGGACGCCTTTCAGTTTGCAGCCAAGGACACCACATTCCCTGCTTTCCCTGATGATTTACAGACCAATTTCATTCAGTACTACGCTGTGCAGGGCAATCTACACGAATATCTCAAGGAAATGCATGAGCAGGTTTTCAGTAAGTACGATGTGATGAGTGTTGCCGAAGGGGCAGGTAGAAATTTTGAAGATGCCCATAATCTGGTAGATGCGGATCGCAACGAATTGAACATGGCCTACGCCTTTGAAGGCGTAGATATTGCCAAACCGGAAGGATATAGCCTTTCCCATTTCAAAGAAGTGTTTACCCGTTGGGACCAAGAGTTCGCCAAGGAAGGCTGGCTATCCATCTATTTGGCCAATCATGACCAAGCAAGAATGGTCAGTAGGTTTGGAAACGACAGTCCCAAATTCAGGGCTCCTTCCGCCAAAATGCTCAATACATTTATCCTGAGCATGCGTGGTACCCCCTATTGTTATTTTGGGGATGAACTGGGGATGACCAACAGCAGTTTTGAAACCATAGAAGAATACCAGGATATTGCCGCCATCAACGGCTATAAAAAGGTAGTGAACGAAGGTGGGGATATTGAAGCCTATATGGAAAACCTAAAGTTCGGTTCTAGGGATTATGGGAGGACCCCTATGCAATGGGACGGTTCCCCAAATGCCAATTTCACCTCGGGAACGCCATGGCTACCTGTCAATGACAATTATAAAACCATTAATGTTGAGTCAGAAAAGAACGATCCAAATTCTGTGCTCAATCATTTTAGGCGTATGGTAGAAGTACGTAAAAGCAATCCGGTCTTGGTATATGGAGCCTACACCTTATTACAACCGGAACATGAACAAATATATGCCTATACCAGAATGTGGAAGGGTGAAAAAATGTTGGTAGTCCTTAATTTTTCCGAGAAGAACGCCAGTATTTCCCTAAAGGAGGCCAAATCTATCAAAGAGGAAGTAATCAACAACCTTCAGTCCATCGATATCAAGGACGAAACTATTAACCTACTCCCCTATCAGGGGGTCATATTTTCATTGCAATAACAACATTCAATTAAAAACGGGGTCTCAAGACCCCGTTTTATACTTTAAAGTACTTCATTCACCATACAGAAGGAATCAAACCACAACTGTTTGAACAAACCTTTCTCTACCCTCCTAAATTTCCACTATTTTTGCAGGGAAATTTTTATTGCTTTTGCTTCCAATCAATTAATCCAACACCATTGAAAGACCTGTTACTCATAACTCCACCATTTACACAGCTGAATACGCCCTATCCGGCGACGGCCTATCTAAAGGGGTTTCTGAACACCAAGAACATCGATGCCTTTCAAATGGATCTGGGGATTGAGGTAATCTTGGAGTTATTCTCCCAAAAGGGGCTACAGGAGATTTTTAATTTGGCCATGGCAAATGATACTATAAAAAGCACCAATAGCCAGCGGATCTATGCATTAAAAGAAGAATACCTTAATACCATAGAACCCATCATTTCCTTTTTACAAGGACACAATGCCACCTTTGGCAGACAGATCTGTACCCCATTTTTTTTGCCCCAAGCGTCAAGGTTTGAGCAATTGGACGATATGGACTGGGCTTTTGGAAGTATGGGCATTCAGGACAAAGCCAAACACTTGGCAACACTTTATTTGGAAGATCTTTCCGATTTTATCGTGGATTGTTTGGATGATAATTTTGGATTCAGCCGTTATGCTGAACGGTTGGGAAGAAGTGCCAATTCTTTTGATGAACTTTATGACCATCTCCAAAAAGAGAACACTCATATAGACCAGATCACCCTTGATATCTTGGAAAAGCGCATTAAGACCGTACAGCCAAAACTGGTCTGTTTTTCGGTTCCATTTCCAGGAAACCTTTACAGTGCCTTTAGATGTGCCCAGTTCATCAATCAACAATTCCCAGAAATTAAAACAGCCATGGGTGGGGGTTTCCCCAATACGGAACTTCGATCGGTCTCCGACGTGCGTGTATTTGATTTCTTTGATTTTATCACGCTAGATGATGGGGAACTCCCTATAGAACTCTTGGTCTCCCATTGTATGGAGAGTGAATCCGAAACCGGAAGCTCCATGTTAAAACGAACCTTTTTAAAAAAGGATGGAAAGGTATTTTACAACAACCTGTCTCCCCGCACCGATTATAAACAGAGTGAAGTGGGAACTCCAGATTATTCGGACCTGTTGCTGGACCAGTACGTTTCCGTCATTGAAATAGCCAATCCCATGCATAGCCTTTGGAGCGATGGCCGATGGAACAAGCTGACCATGGCACATGGTTGTTATTGGGGCAAATGCACCTTCTGTGACATCTCCCTGGATTATATAAAAATCTATGAGCCCATTGCCGCAAAACTGTTGGTGGACAGGATGGAACAGCTCATAGAACAGACCGGGGAAAGGGGATTCCATTTTGTGGACGAGGCCGCACCCCCGGCCCTTATGCGCGCCTTGGCCCTAGAGATTATAAAAAGGAACTTATCGGTGACCTGGTGGACCAACATCAGATTCGAGAAAAATTTTGGCAGAGACCTCTGCGTGCTACTCAAGGCGTCCGGTTGTATCGCAGTATCAGGCGGACTGGAAGTAGCCTCTGACCGGTTATTGGCCCTGATCCAAAAAGGGGTGACCGTGGAGCAGGTGGCCCAGGTGACCCGAAATTTCACGGAGTCCGGTATCATGGTCCATTGCTATCTCATGTATGGCTACCCTACACAAACAGTACAGGAGACTGTGGACAGTCTTGAAATGGTGCGACAAATGTTTGAACTGGGAATTCTCCAATCCGGGTTCTGGCACCAGTTTGCCCTAACGGCGCATAGTCCCGTGGGATTAAACCCTTCCGATTATCATATTATTCCAGATTACCAGCCCATAACATTTGCCAATAACGACGTACAATTTACGGATACCACAGGCATAGACCATGACCAGTTCAGCTATGGGCTCAAGAAATCCCTATTCAATTTTATGCATGGCATAGGGTTCGATTTTCCCTTGCAACAATGGTTCGATTTTAAGATTCCGAAAACTACCATCGAAAAAAACTATATAGCCAATGCCCTGGAGGCACCTCCACAATTCACCGTACGGCCAAATGCAAAAATAATATGGTTGGGCGGGAAACCCATGGCAACGGTGATCAGCAAATCTAAAAAGGGGCAGACCTGGGAAGTCCTAAAACTTTTATTCCATGGAAAAATGGAAAGCAATGAGATCGCCCTATCCAAAGAACATGGGGAATGGCTGATGAACACCTTGGAGAAAATTTCAGTACATCAAGGGAACACGGTAACCTTTGGCCAGTTGAAGTCCGATTTCGAAAACCATATGGAAGACTTTGAGTTGTTTTGGTTTTCCAAGCCAATGCTCACCCTAAGATCACTCGGTCTATTGACATTATAGAGCTGATCCATATAATTCTAAAACCCATGATGGATGGTGTATTCTTCCTATAACTTCAACTCCTCCATCGAATTCCAAGCCCAGAAAAATAGGATAACGCAATACCCGCTGTAGCAAATGTCCTTTTTAACCTACCTTTGTGGTATAATAAAAGTCCAATATCCTATGTCGTTTAAAGATTTAAAGTTGAACAGACCCATTTTACGGGCCATCGCCGAAATGAACTATGATGAGCCAACTCCCGTACAAGAGATGACCATCCCTTTGGTTTTGAAAAAAAAGGACGTTATTACCTCTGCTCAGACAGGAACGGGAAAGACCGCTGCCTATGCGCTGCCCATTCTACAGCAATTGTACGACAGACAGGATGCCCCTAAACAAGGGAAAACGGTCAAAGCTTTGGTGATCAGCCCTACCAGGGAACTGGCCATTCAAATTGCCGAGAACTTTAAAGCCTACGCCCAGTATACCAACCTAACTACGGCTTTAGTCTTTGGTGGCACTTCTGTGGAACCTCAGATCGAAAGTCTTAAAAAAGGAGTAGATATCCTTGTTGCAACACCCGGACGGTTATTGGACCTCCATAAACAAGATGTGGTGAATTTGGATTACGTGGAAACCCTGGTTCTTGATGAGGCAGATCTTATGTTGGACATGGGATTTATTGATGATGTAAAAAAAATAGAACGCCTATGCCCCAAGGACAAACAAGTTTTGCTCTTTTCGGCAACCATGCCCTTTAAGGTAACACAATTGGCAGGGGCCATTTTAAAAAATCCGGATACGGTAAAGGCAGCCCCTATTTCATCAGCTGCCGAAAACGTACAACAGCTATTGTACTACGTACCAAAACCAGATAAAATTGAACTTTGCCTGCACCTGCTCAGAAATACCATTAAAGGGACTATTGTCATTTTTAGGCGAACAAAGTACGGAGTGGACAAGCTGGAGCAGACCTTGATCCGAAATAACTTTAAAGCGGAAAGTCTTCATGGAGACAAATCACAAAGTGAACGGCAACAGGCTTTCAATAATTTCAAAAATAAAGAGGCTGCCATACTCATAGCCACCGATGTTGCAGCCCGTGGATTGGACATAGACCAGTTGGATGCGGTGATCAACTTTGACCTGCCCAGCGTACCAGAAACATATGTGCACCGTATAGGTAGGACCGGTAGGGCCGGAAATGCCGGTAAATCCTATTCATTCTGCTCGGCTGATGAAAAAACGTATTTGGCCAATATCCAAAAACTGCTCTTCACCCAATTGGAAGTCATAGAAGACCACCCCTACCCATTAGACCCCAAGGCCAAACCACAGGTACACAAGAAAAAAGGGAGCAAATATAAAAAAGGCAGAAAATCGGAAGCGTCCAAAAAGAACAAAAAAAGATGGTATAAATAAATACCCCTATAGTCCCACAAAAATTTTAAAATTCTTATACACCCACACCTTCTGTGAATATGACCATTCTTAAGTAACACAACATTTCACTACCTTTGTAAAAACGTGTTGAGTTACTTTATATGGACAAAAAAATCATTGCCCCTTCCCTATTGGCTGCAGATTTCGCCAATCTTCAAAGAGACATAGAAATGGTTAACCAGAGTGAGGCCGATTGGTTTCACATCGATATTATGGATGGGGTTTTTGTCCCCAATATCTCCTTTGGGATGCCTGTTTTGAAAGCTATTGCCGAACATGCCGACAAAACCATAGATGTACATTTGATGATTGTTGATCCAGATCGTTACATCAAGGATTTTGCAGCCCTGGGAGCAAATAACCTAACCGTACATTATGAAGCCTGCACGCACTTGCACAGAACACTGCAGGCCATTAAAGCAGAGGGAATGACGGCAGGTGTAGCGCTTAACCCACATACGAACATCCATTTGTTGGAGGACACCATCAATGACATTGACCTTGTTTGTATGATGAGCGTAAACCCGGGATATGGAGGGCAGTCCTTCATTGAAAATACCTATGACAAGATCAGGGCCCTCAAGGAATTGATCCACAGAAAAAAGGCACATACCCTTATTGAAATAGATGGGGGCGTTAATGCCGACAATGCGAAGGATTTGATAGATGCCGGTGCGGATGTCCTGGTTGCGGGTAGCTTTGTGTTCAATTCCAGCAATCCTATCCAAACCATAAAAGAATTGAAGAAAATTGTAGGATAATAATGAAGCATATCGATGTTATAATTGTAGGAGGTGGACCCATAGGGATAGCCTGTGGCCTGGAAGCCAAGAAAAAAGGTTTGGAGTATCTGATCATCGAAAAAGGATGTATCGTAAATTCCCTGTACAATTATCCCATGACCATGCAGTTCTTTTCCTCTTCTGAAAAACTGGAGATTGATGAGATTCCCTTTATCAGCAAGGAAGCCAAACCCAAAAGGGATGAGGCCCTTGAATATTACAGAAGGATTGTCACCACCAATAAATTAAAGATCCATCTATTTGAAAAGGTTGAACACATCTCCAAGGATCGGGATACGTTTACTGTTATCTCCAACAAGGACACCTATAAAGCAGGATCGGTAGTGGTTGCCACTGGGTTTTATGATATACCCAATTACATGAACGTTCCTGGGGAGGAACTGGACAAGGTTTCCCATTACTACAAGGAACCCCATTTTTATGCGAGCCAGAAATTAGCGGTCATCGGTGCCAGTAATTCGGCCGTGGACGCCGCACTGGAATGCTATAGAAAAGGTGCCGATGTGAGTCTTATCATCAGAGGAGAGGACGTGGGACAACGGGTAAAATATTGGGTACGCCCAGATATTATCAATAGGATTAATGAAGGCAGCATAAAGGCCTACTTCAATGCCAACGTCAAAGAAATTACTGAAGACAGCATTGTGATTGATACTCCGGAAGGGATCAAGAGCATAGAAAATGATTATGTCCTGGCACTTACAGGATATAAGCCCAATTTTGGTTTTCTGGAAAAATTGGGAATCCAACTTTCAGATGACAACAAGCGGTTGCCGAGTTATGATGAAGATACCATGGAGACCAATGTAGACGGACTTTATTTAGCCGGGGTTATTTGTGGCGGGATGGAAACCCATAAATGGTTTATTGAAAATTCAAGGATCCATGCCAAGATCATTATGGACGCTATCGTTGGCAAGAAGGTGTCCATAGGGTAGATTGCATCATACTGTGGCCCTCAACATAACTTCATGAACATTATGCTCTAATTCATATGTCGCAATGAGAATATTTGCTATATTTATTGGGATTTGACAGTATCAAATCGTTAATATTGAGAATTATTTCATATGGAACATAATGTAAATACCATTGAAGGGGCAATAGGAAACTTAAGACAGCTACTAGATCAGAACTCAAAAGTATTGATCTCCTTAGAAAAGGATTTGAATCAGATTCATAAGCGATTGGAATCTTTGGAAACCAAAATGGAGTCCAACGCAACATATTCCAATGACCAGATCAAAACCATTGCTTCTCTTTCTGAACATATAAAAACCCATGATGAGCATTTGGGATTGGTGAATAGAAACCTAGAATTGCACCACCAATATTTGGCCCTGCTCAACGAAAAGATTTCATAGGACATTAAGAACATCCGATTCAGCATTGGCTCCGCCCTTCCTGCAAAGCTACGCTTTGAAAACCAGCAAACAGACGCTCTTAACCTATCCACAAATTAAAAAGAAAATCCAACGGGATCAGAATCAGGATTGGCTCCGCCCTTCCTGCAAAGCTCCGCTTTGAAAACCAACAAACAGACGCTCTTAACCTATCCACAAATAAAATAGAAAATCCAACGGGACCAGAATCAGGATTGGCTGCGCCTTTCCTGCAAAGCTCCGCTTTGAAAACCACAAAAAGATATACTTCGCTATACTTCAAA
>NZ_JBBCAS010000013.1:0-48494 GCF_037203765.1 Sediminicola sp. 1XM1-17
TTAACCGGAGACAAAGGAGAAGTTGGGGATAAAGGTCCACAGGGAGACCAGGGCATCCAAGGTCCTCAAGGAGACCAAGGTATTCAGGGTGTTCAGGGCGATAAAGGAGCTACCGGAGACAAAGGTTTGACCGGAGACAAAGGTGAAACTGGAGACAAGGGACCTCAGGGAGATCAAGGCGTTCAGGGTGACAAAGGTCTAACTGGAGATAAAGGCCCGCAGGGAGAACAGGGCATCCAAGGACCCGAAGGAAATAAGGGAGCAACTGGAGACAAGGGTCCTAATGGCGATCCTGGTAGTGCAGGAATTCATTGTTGGGATACCAATGGCAATCGTATCAATGATCCAAGTGAAGATGTAAATAATGATGGTAAGTATGATGCCTTGGATTGTAAGGGCACCAAAGGAGACAAAGGTGATACCGGAGGTACAGGTGCTACAGGACCAGTGGGAGCAACTGGAGCTCAAGGAGCCAAAGGTGATATCGGAGCTACAGGTCCACAAGGACCGGCTGGAGCAACTGGTGCAACCGGGCCCCAAGGTCCCAAAGGAGATAAGGGGGATACCGGTGTTACTGGTGCAACTGGACCCCAAGGAGCCAAAGGAGATACCGGAGCTGCAGGTCCACAAGGACCGGCAGGAGCAACTGGAGCTCAAGGAGCAAAAGGTGATACTGGAGCTACAGGTGCTACAGGACCAGTGGGAACAACTGGAGCTCAAGGACCAATTGGTGCAACCGGGCCCCAAGGACCCAAAGGGGACAAAGGCGACAAGGGTGATACTGGAGCTACAGGGGCAACTGGTCCGCAAGGGCCACAGGGTCCGGCAGGAACAGGTCTACAAGACAATCTGGCTACTGCCAATCTAGTACAGAGCGCGGAGAACAGAACTTATAATATGAACGGACGTAAGTTGGGAATGACCAATGGGATGATGGGCGTTGGCACCACCAACCCTACCTCTACCCTACATACCTCTGGATCTTTTGCCACGGGAATTAGAAGTACCTCCACGAATACTACCCTGACTGCGGATGATTACACCATAATTTTCAATAGCACGGCTGAATTGACCATTACACTTCCGGCAGCTTCAAGCTGTGCAGGAAGAATATATATCCTTAAAAATATTGGCAATAAGGATAATTACACATCCCGAAATTTTCTTGATGTGGATGGCAAACAACAAAACAAGATCAACAAGGGCTCCGTTTTTTGGATTCAAAGTGATGGTACCGACTGGCACCTTATCAATAACCCATAAAGAAATTTATAGTCAGAATATTAATGGGACTTAAATCGAACATATTACTCCTAATCATCATTTGCATGTATGGGGGACTAAATGCCCAAAATGCAGTGCATAATTATGGGAATATCCAAGTCCATGGCGATGCCATGGTGGGCTTCCATATGGATGTGATCAATGATGGGACTTTCGACCAAAATATGGGCTTGGTAGGTTTTTACAATGAAAATGCGGCGATAACCCTTTCTGGTGCCTTCCCCCCTATTTTTTACGATACCGAAATTGCCGTAGACAACGGGCTTTTTATTGAAACCCCGATTGCCGTGATCAACAATAGCAATTTTATTTCAGGAAATATATTTACCCCAAGGGACAAAACAGATATCCATATAAAATACATGGAAGATGCCTTTTACACGGGAGAAAGCAGCACTTCTAAGGTTAATGGGTATAGTTTAATTGAAAAGGAACAATCCTTTACCTTTCCCATAGGGGACGACAATAGATTGCGGCCATTGACCATTACCTCTACAGGCATCAACACCTTGGCCAAAGGGGCCTATTTTTATGAAGACCCAAATGCACCATCAACCTTCCAAAACAGTTTTAATACCGACATTATGGGCAATGGTATTTTCAGTGTCAGCTATGAAGAATTTTGGCGGCTGGAAGGTTCCGTTCCTTCCAAAGTTACACTTACATGGGATGAACGCAGCAATGTTGGAGTCTTGGGAGAAGTATTACGCGACCTAAAAGTAGTTGGCTGGAGCAAGGAAGAACAGCAATGGGTCAATTTGGGAAATACCAATGTCAGGGGAGAAATGATTCGTGGAGAAATCACATCTGACCTATTTATCCCGAACGACTACGAGATCCTGACCATTGGAGGAAATGAGGATATTTATGAAACCTACAGCGTCAAGGAATTGGACAATTATTACCTGACACCCAATGGAGATGGCAAAAATGATTTCTTGGTGATTGATGGGATGGAAACTTCCCCCAACAATACCTTGGAGATTTTCGACAGAAATGGCCTTTTAGTTTATTACAAAGCCAATTACACCAATGAGTTCAATGGGATGGCCAATACAAAACGGGTGGTTAAAAGAGGTGATGGATTACCTAGTGGTATTTATTTCTATTTGGCTACCCTTAAAGACACTCAAAAAAAACATCAAGGATATCTTTATATCAACCCATAACCTTTTTTACACTCCTGTAGATCATTGCAATTGCTTCAAAACTATAGTTGATAGTTCCAATATCAATATTATCAACCACTAAATTTGATATATCAAAAGTTTCAAAATACTTCTTAACTTTGAAACGAACATGGAGCTTTCAGTAGTTTGATTATTCTTTTTTAAAGTTGTGATCAGCAATTGGCAGCCTTTTTGATATACGATGTACAGAAACAACATTGTACTGTGCAACAAAATAGACCACGATATGCAAAGAAGATCCTTCATTAAAAAAAGTAGTGCATCCGGATTGGCAATAGCCTTACTGCCCAACCTTATGATTTCCCAGGAAGAGGAATACTCTATCCTAGAACTTATGGGCAAAGTGGATATTCCTCTTTACGGTAAGGGCATCAACCTAAGAAAAGAAGCGCACGATGCTTTTTTGGAAATGAAAAAGGCCGCTTATACTGAAGGTATTGATATAAAAATGGTTTCCAGTTATAGAAGTTTTGACAGGCAAACTGCCATTTGGGAACGTAAATATCTCCAGTTTACGGAAGAAGAGGGCCTTAAACCCCTGAACGCCATAGACAAGATCATTGAATACTCTACCATCCCTGGAACCAGCAGGCATCATTGGGGAACGGATATAGATATAGTGGACGGTCAACCCAAAGTTGAGGGAGACGTACTTGTTCCCGAGAAATTTGAAGTTGGTGGGCCTTACGAAAATTTTAAAGCTTGGATGGATGCCAATGCCAACAAATTTGGCTTTTATCTGGTGTATACGGACACCCCAAAAAGAAAAGGATTTAAATATGAACCTTGGCATTTTAGCTATGCCCCTATTTCCGTTCCTATGTTAAAGGCTTTTAGAAGTAAAAACATCATGCAAATACTACAAAAAGAAGACTTTTTGGGAACAGAACATTTCACTTCGGGCTTTGTAAGAACATACATTTTGGACAACATACTGGATATTAATCCAGAACTTTTATAAAGCGTTACAACACCAACGTATGTTGCTAATCTTTCCAATATGAGAAGCGGGAACTGGAAAATCAGGATATTGATTGGTTTGGCCATAGTAGCCTTCGCCTTTGTTCAACGATGTAGCAACAAGGAAGAAAACCCCTATACCGGCAGGGAACAGAATATCAACATGACTTCTGAACAGGAAATTGCCATTGGCCTGCAGAGCGCCCCTGAAATTGCCCAGCAGTACGGCGGACTCCATCCCGATGAGCATATGCAGGCTTTGGTGGATAATATAGGGAACAAATTGGTGAACAATAGTATTGCCAGGGAAACACCATACCGATACGAATTCCATTTGCTGGCCGATGAAAACACTATTAATGCCTTTGCCCTCCCCGGAGGTCAGGTGTTCATCACCTATGCCCTTTTCTCCCAACTCAATGAAGCCCAATTGGCCGGTGTACTGGGACACGAAATTGGCCATGTGATAGGAAGGCACTCTGCCGAAAGAATAGCCGACGGGAAATTTTGGCAAACAGTTTCCATGGGTGCTTCTGTAGGGGCCGATGCCGGTGGCATTGTTAGCAGTATTGGACAAAATACCCTATTGAAAAATGGTCGTGGTGATGAATTGGAAAGTGATGACCTTGGGGTTTTGTTTATGATGAAATCCGGTTATGAGCCCAATGAAATGATAAGGGTGATGGAAATATTGAAAGCAGCAGCCGGGCCAAATAGAACCCCTGAATTCCAGAGTACCCATCCCGATCCGGAAAATAGAATTGGTAAGATCAAAGAAGCTATCAAAAAGTACAAAGACCAGAATTAGTGTTAATTAGTTCTAATTATAGCTCATTATAATTCCATTTTATTATATTTGAATCCACACCAAATCATTCTAACGCCTCAGATTTAACCCTTATAGCTTTGATTAATAATCATTTAAACAAGACTATATGGGAACACTATTACATTTTAAAAGTATTTACTTAGAAGCCTTCGAGAATTGTAAACCAGAGTTTGTAGTAATTCTCTTAAAGGTTTATTCAGTCTTCTGTGTCATAATGCTATTTATGGCGCTTTATGCTTTTACTTACAGAGCTGTCACAGGATTTAAATTTTAAGTGATCTATAGTTTAGTTGCCCTTTTACCTGAACACTATATAGAGCGGATAAACTAAAAAAAACAACCCCATGGAGTTAATTTCCATGGGGTTGTTTCGTTAACGATAACATCTACTTACCAGATCAGCTGTACGGCGGCAACATATTACTGCTAAGAATTATATTATTAGAAGGTGTCAGTTCAATAAAATTGATGAAAATCATCAATTTAAATCTCCGTACAAAACCACGTTCCCCCGATAAATGGCCTCGTATAATTAAAATGACACCTTCTTAATAATTTTCTGTGATTCACTAAGAATCGACATGTATCTTTCTATTTGTAGGTAGTAAATTGGAAGTCGGATTACATTTTATTAATCCATCTCGCTAGGAATGAAGATCAACTGGGATACTTATATAGACCCCGAAAACGCCAATTTGTTTCACGGATACAGTATGTTTAACACAATTTTAACAATAAAACCCTAAATAGGTTGCAGCTACAACAAGGATCGCCTTGAATGTGAAATTTTTGAAAAAGCTCCCCTATTGCTAGTAATCCATGCGAAATCGGCCTATTTTTGAAATAAGCAAAATGATGAACCAATGAACAAAAAAGTAATTTTGATGATTTTGGATGGTTGGGGTAAGTCTCCCGACCCTAAAATCTCAGCCATAGACAACGCCAACACCCCTTTTGTTGATTCCCTTTATAAAAAATATCCCAATGCCAATCTACTTACCGATGGAATGAATGTTGGCCTTCCGGAAGGTCAAATGGGGAATAGCGAGGTAGGACATATGAATTTGGGTGCAGGGAGGATCGTATACCAGGATCTGGCCAAGATTAATCTCGCCATCAAACAGAATACATTGAAGGATGAACAGGTTCTTAAGGACGCCTTTATGTATGCCAAGGAACACAATAAACCTGTACATTTTCTAGGTCTATTGAGCGATGGAGGGGTACATTCCCACATCACGCATTTAAAAGGACTTATACAGGCCGGTGAAGATCTTGGTGTAAACAATATGTTCGTACATGCCTTTACCGATGGTAGGGATGTGGACCCTAAAAGCGGTAAGGGATTCCTGGAAGATCTTTCTAGATTCTGTGATGACAAGCATGCCAAAATAGCCACCGTTATAGGTAGATATTATGCCATGGACCGCGACAAAAGATGGGAGCGCGTAAAAATGGCCTATGATCTATTGGTTCACAATACGGGTCAAGCTTCAGATAACCTGCTCAGCGACATACAAGATAGTTATTATGACAAGGTAACCGATGAATTTATAAAACCCATAGTAGCGACCAATCCTGACGGAACCCCCGTAGCCAAGATCAAAGATGGCGATGTTGTGATATTCTTCAATTTTAGGACAGACCGAGGAAGGGAACTCACACAAATGTTGTCCCAAGAGGATTTTCACGAGCAGAACACCCATAAGTTAAACCTCTACTATGTTACCATGACCAATTACGATGATTCCTTCAAAGGAATCAAAGTAGTCTATGACAAGGACAATATAGAGCAGACCTTGGGAGAAACCTTGGCCAAAGCGAACAAAAAACAAATCCGGATTGCGGAAACAGAAAAATACCCCCACGTTACCTTCTTTTTCAATGGAGGTAGGGAGGTTCCTTTTGATGGGGAACAACGTATCCTTTGTCCGTCACCAAAAGTGGCGACCTACGATCTACAACCAGAAATGAGTGCTTTTGACATTAGGGATGCCATCATACCCGAACTGCAAAAAGGTGAGGTCGATTTTGTATGCCTAAATTTTGCCAATCCTGATATGGTAGGGCATACCGGTGATATGAAGGCGGCCATAAAAGCATGTGAGGTTGTGGATTCCTGTGCCAATTCTGTAATTACGGCCGGACTCGAGAATGGCTATACGACCATCTTGATTGCAGATCATGGAAATTGTGATACCATGGTCAACCCAGATGGCAGTCCAAATACGGCACACACCACAAACCCTGTTCCATTGATCCTTGTGGACAATGACATCAAAATGATCAAGGATGGAGTTTTAGGGGATATTGCTCCTACCATTCTTAAATTAATGGGCGTTTCACAACCCGAACTGATGACACAAGAATCACTGGTGTAGACTAGTGCATCCATAAAACTGAAAGGCCTTCAACAATGAGGGTCTTTTTTTTGTCCAGTACCAAAACAGCCACCATAGTATCCATTGCCCACTTTTATGGTACAAAAACACAAATTATAAAGTAAAGTTTTACCTTTGCATTCTATGATCAAGATAAAGACAGCAGAAGAAATAGAATTGATGCGCGAAAGTGCCTTGATAGTTTCCAAAACTTTAGGGGTACTGGCAGGTGAAGTAAAACCTGGCGTTACCACGTTACATTTAGACAAGATTGCCGAAGAATGCATCAGGGACCACGGAGCTATTCCTGGTTTCCTTGGATTGTACGATTTCCCAAATACCCTTTGCATGAGCCCCAATGCCCAAGTGGTGCATGGTATCCCAAACGATACCCCGTTACAGGAAGGCGACATTATATCCATAGATTGTGGCGCACTTAAAAATGATTTCTATGGAGATCATGCCTATACTTTTGAAGTTGGAGAGGTATCCCCAGAGATCAAAAAATTATTGGAAGTCACCAAGGAATCCCTTTATGTAGGTATCAGAGAATTCAAATATGGCAACCGTGTTGGGGATGTTGGCTATGCCATTCAAAAATTTACCGAAGATCATGGATATGGTGTGGTCAGAGAGCTCGTAGGCCATGGCTTGGGTCGAAAAATGCACGAAGACCCTGAAATGCCCAATTATGGCAAAAGAGGGCGAGGCAAAAAATTTGTGAACGGGATGGTGGTTGCCATAGAACCTATGACCAATATGGGGACCCATAGAATAAAACAACTGAAGGATGGCTGGACCATTCTTACTGCAGATGGATTGCCCAGTGCACACTTTGAGCACGATGTTGCCCTAATTGATGGGAAACCAGAATTATTGTCCACCTTTAAGTACATTAATGAGGCACTTGGTATCAAAACCAATGAAGAGGACGAATTCAGGCAGAAAAAGCTGCAATTGTAATTCTTGGTTATCCAACTTGGGATTACTGCACATGAAAAATATCTTTAAATATATCCTGAATACCATTCCCAGACCTCTTTTGATCCAATTGAGCTATTTGGCCAGGCCCATTTTGGCACTTACTTTAAAAGGTGAGACACATATAGACCCCATAGATGGAAAGCGATTCAGGAAATTTCTGCCCTATGGATATGAGAATCCCAGGGAAAATGTCCTGTCTCCTTCTACCCTATCTTTGGAACGGCACCGCTTGTTATGGCTGTATTTAAAGAATGAGACCAACTTTTTTACCGGAAGGCATAAGGTCCTCCATTTTGCACCGGAGCAGGCTTTTTATAAGCGATTTAAGCAATTGGAAAATCTGGACTATGTAACTACGGATCTCAATTCGCCCTTGGCGGATATTAAAGCCGATATCTGCAATCTGCCCTTTACGGACAATTCCTTTGATATAATCCTTTGCAATCACGTGTTGGAACATATCCCCGATGATACCAAGGCCATGCAGGAACTTTTTAGGATCCTTAAACCGGGTGGATGGGGAATTTTTCAAATTCCGCAAGATTTGAAACGGGAAACCACCTACGAGGATAATTCCATTACGGACAAAAAGGAACGGGCCAGGATATTTGGGCAGTACGACCATGTACGTATTTATGGACAGGATTACTTTGCCAAACTACGTCAGATAGGATTTCAGGTAGATGAGGTTGATTATACAGCAACCATGGAACCTGAGGCCATTGAAACCTACCGTCTGGCACATGGAGAAATTATCCCGTTGGTTCGCAAAACTATTCCAAAAGCAGGGCAGTAAACCCTTTGGTCACAAAACTTTGTGTTTTCCCCTGCTGGTCCGAATAAATGATATAAGCCTCTATCGTAGGATCATTTTCCAGCAACTTTTTAGAATCCTCGAGATCCATCGCCATTAGGGCCGTAGCATAACCATCTGCCTTGGCACAATTGTTGGCAATGACACTGGCACCCAAAATATTGGAATTTTTGGTATATCCCGTTTTGGGATCTATGGTATGTACAAATTTGTTCCCTGTAATGGAATCTACCCTAAATTTCCTATAATTTCCGGAGGAGGCCAGAGCCGTATTTTTTAAATTGATCAGAATTTTAGGTTTGTCGTCCCCCTCAGGATTGTCTATACCTACAACCCATTGTTTCTCCTTTACCTTATTCTCGCCCTTGGCGACAATCTCCCCACCTACTTCCACCAAATAATCTGTGATTCCATGATTTTCCAACATCAGTGCCAACCGATCTATGGCATATCCCTTGGCTATGGCGTTGAAATCGAAATAAATATTTGCATCAGCCTTAGTGACCAGATTGTTGGCAGAAATACCAACTTTATCAAAGCCCACATACTGCAATATACTATCCACCTTCAGCGAATCCAACGCTATTTGTTTCCCAGGACCAAAGCCCCATGCGTTCACCAATGAACCCACCGTGGGATCAAAATAACCATTGGACCTATCATAAATCTCTTTGGAAAGCTCAAAGACATCCCTGAACATATGATCAACCACCACCGTAGTATCGCCCATATTGATCTTGGAGATATCGGAAGTGGGCATGTAGGTAGACATGGACCTATTGATAACCTCAAAAACAGAATCGATCTCCTTCTGATAATCCAGTTTGTCCTTGCTGATGTAGGTGATATGATACGTTGTGCCCAAGGCCGAGCCACTGTTGAAATTTTTTATCCATTCCGGTTTGGAGGTACAACTGCCGAGCAACATTCCAGTTGCCAGTATTAAAAGTAATCTTTTCATTATTCTATGGCTATTAATCCATCGTAATCCACGATATATTCTTCATTCAAATAAACGGGTAGCTTGTATTCCTTTGCATTTACCAAACCGACCCCGGCATAATACACCTGGGCATTTGATTTTTTGGCATGGGCCTTTATCTTGCGCATCAATCCTTCATCGTATTCCCTGGGATCTTCGGGGTATGGAATATTCCGCACCACAACAAAAGAAAGTTGTTTTTCCTTGGTACAGACAAACTGGGGATTTTTCCCCAAGGTACTGTTAATGGCAACAAATTCATATCCGGCAGCTTCCAAATGCTTTCCAACGATGTTCATGGCCAAATTATGCAATTCTTGCCTTGTCAGTTCTTTCATAATTCATGGGGTATAAAAAAACCGATATCAGAAATATCGGTTTTAATTATGTTGATCATGCTCATGTTGGGGAGATTATCCACCAAAATCATCAAACCTGATATGTTCATCTGGGATTCCGAAATCCTCACCCATTTTCTGAACAGCCTTGTTCATCAATGGAGGTCCACAGAAATACAATTCTATATCCTCAGGGCTTTCGTGATGGCTCAAGTAATTGTCAATAACACAATTGTGTATAAATCCAACGAAACCGTCTCCAGGAGCATCTATATTCTCCTTAACCTTCCAGTTATCTTCTGGCAATGGCTCAGAAAGGGCCAGATAGAATTTAAAGTTCGGGAACTCTTTTTCCAATCTGTAGAAATGATCCAAGTAGAACAACTCCCTCTTGGAACGACCTCCGTACCAATATGTAACCTTACGGTTTGTTTTTAAAGTTTTGAACAGATGGTACAAATGCGAACGCATTGGCGCCATTCCGGCACCTCCACCTACGTACAACATCTCAGAGTCTGACTCATTGATGAAGAATTCACCGTAAGGACCCGAGATAACAACCTTATCACCTGGCTTCTGGGCAAAAATATACGATGATGCAATTCCGGGATTTACATCCATCCATCCATTCTTGGATCTATCCCAAGGCGGTGTAGCAATACGGACGTTCAACATGATTTCTCTACCTTCAGCAGGATAGGAGGCCATAGAATAGGCTCTTTCCACTGTTTCGGTATTTTTCATGGTCAATGGCCAAAGGTTGAATTTGTCCCATTCTGCTTGAAACTTATCTGGAGTTTCATGCTCTTCCGGGTGAGCCGTAATATCAATATCCGAATATTTGATTTCACATTCTGGGATTTCAATTTGAATATATCCTCCCGCTTTATAAGGCATATCTTCAGGAATTTCTACAACGAATTCCTTGATAAAAGAGGCTACGTTGTAATTTCTAACAACTGTTGCATCCCATTTTTTAATACCAAATACTTCCTCAGGAATGGTAATTTCCATATCCTGCTTTACCTTCACCTGACAGGCCAAACGAGCACCCGCATTCAATTCCTTTTTAGAAAAGTGTGGTGTTTCCGTTGGCAACGCATCTCCACCTCCAGAAAGGACATGGCACTCACATTGAATACAGGTTCCCCCACCTCCACAGGCAGAAGGCAAAAATATCTTCTGGTTACCCAAGGTGGAAAGAAGGGAGTTTCCAGACCCCACTTCAATCTTTTTCTCACCGTTGATGGTGATGGTCACAGGACCGGAAGGTGATAACTTTTCTTTTGTGAACAACAAAAGAGCCACCAATAATAACAACAGTGCCATAAAGGCCACTACGGTTATAATAATTGTTCCAACTGTACTTGTAGCTAAAATCATTCTTATTTGTTTATAGCATTGTTGTAAGAAACCGTGTTTTCCTTGGCTTCTTTTTCTATTATATTTTCGTCCACTTTTTGGGCAGTGGTCTCCGTTGCTTCTTTTGGAGCTTCATCACCTCCAGTAAGCATCCCTCCAAAACTCATAAACCCAATGGCCATAAGTCCTGTAATGATAAAAGTTATACCCAGACCTCTCAATGGGGCAGGAACTTTGGAGTATCTTATTTTTTCACGGATAGCAGCAATTGCCAAGATGGCCAAGAACCAACCTATTCCAGAGGCTAGTCCGTAATTAAGGGCCAAACCAACAGTTTGGATATCCCTGGACTGCATGAACAAAGATCCACCTAAGATTGCACAGTTCACAGCGATCAATGGCAAAAAGATTCCCAAAGAGTTGTAAAGTGCTGGTGAAAACTTTTCTACCACTATTTCCACCAACTGTACCATTGTTGCAATAGTTGCAATAAATAGGATAAATGACAAAAAGCTCAAGTTGTAGTCTGCATATTCTGGTCCTAACCAGACCAAGGCACCGTCTCTCAACAAATATTGGTCCAATAGCCAGTTCATGGGAACGGTAACAGCCAATACGAAGATAACAGCAGCTCCAAGACCTACAGCAGTGGTCACTTTTTTGGACACCGCTAGATAGGAACACATTCCAAGGAACGTGGCAAATACCATATTATCGATAAATATGGATTTAAAGAATAATTCTACATGTTCTAACATAACATTGTTCTTTTTAAGTAACTACTAGTTTTCTTCTATTAGGGCTTTGTTCCTTGAACGTTGTACCCATATGATCAATCCTACCACGATCAAGGCCATGGGTGACAATAGCATGAACCCATTGTTTTCATAACCGATGGCATACAATCCTGTTTTTGCAATAGGATCTCCCAGAACCTTGAATCCAAGAAGTGTCCCAGATCCCAACAATTCCCTGAAGAATCCAACAATAATCAGTATCAGACCGTAGCCAGCAGCATTACCAATACCATCCAAAAAGGATTTCCATGGTCCATTCCCTAAGGCAAATGCCTCAAAACGCCCCATAATGATACAGTTGGTAATGATCAACCCTACGAATACCGAAAGGGTTTTGCTCAATTCATATGCAAAAGCCTTTAGCACTTGATCCACTATGATCACCAGGGCAGCTACCACTACCAATTGAACGATGATCCTAATTTTGGAAGGGATAATATTCCTCATCAAGGAGATTACAACGTTCCCCAGTCCCAGTACAAACAATACAGAAACAGCCATTACTATGGACGCCTTTAATTCTGCCGTAATTGCCAGTGCCGAACAAATTCCCAATACCTGAATGGTAATCGGGTTGTTGTCCGCTAATGGGTCCATAATAAGACCCGTATCTTTTTTAGAAAGTAGTGCCATAGTTTAATTTTTAGCTCTTATGGTTTCCAAATAACTTTTGTAAAGATTAACGCTCTCCTTGATCATGGCACTTACACCGTTTCCAGTAATAGTGGCGCCTGCAAGGGCATCAACTTCATTATCATCTTTTGTATTGTTCAAAGGGTCATTGTTTCCTTTGGCCACAGCGATACCGGCATATTCCGTACCGTCAAGAATAGACTCCCCTTCGAAGTCATCCATGAAATACCGTTGCTTGATATTGGCTCCCAATCCAGGAGTTTCTGCCTTATGGTCAAAATAAACACCTTGTACCACCAAGTTCTCATCCAAGGACACGAATCCCCAAATGGCATCCCAGAGTCCTTTTCCGTACATGGGGATGATATAAAACTTCTTCCCATCCTTCTCCCCAATAAACAACGGAAGTTTTCTGGTCTTACCGCTTTTGGCGGCAGTCTCTTGCTGCTTTAAATTGATCAAATATGCTTCGTCATTTTCGGTAATTTTATCACCTTCAATAACTATCTGCTCTTTGATGTATTTGTTGAATGCATCTGCCACCCTATCGGTCGGCACAAAATTCACACTACCTTCATCTTCATTTTCATTGATGCCCATGGCGTACAAAATGTTCTGTTGTTTTTCCAACTTCTCATTCTGACTGATCTTTCCACTCAGGGAAGAGGCCAAAAAAGCCAATACTGCCCCAACAACAATTACCATTACAGCGGCAAAGACAACGGTATAAACGTTTTTATCTGTATTAATTGCCATAATTATACTGTTTCAACTTTTAGTTTCTTTTCTTCACCATGTGCATCCTTTGGAAGAATGTTGGCATTTTTTAATCTCTTAAGACGTTTGTTCACGTTACCGCGAACCACATAATGGTCAATGGTAGGAGCAAATACGTTCATCAACAAAATTGCCAAGAACACTCCTTCCGGATATGCAGGGTTGAACACCCTGATCATTACAGATATAAATCCAATGAAAAATCCATAGTACCATTTTCCAGCTTCTGTCTGTGATCCCGTTACTGGATCTGTGGCCATGTAAACGATACCGAATGCCAAACCTCCAACTATAAGATGCTGCCAGAAATCAAAACTCATCAAATCATAAAATTTGCTGCTTTCGGTGATCCATCCAGTACTAACGACTCCATTGAAAATAAGTCCCATTGCCAATGCCCCCAATACAGCACTGACCATAATCCTCCAGCTCGCTATCTTGGTAAATATCAAGAACAGACCGCCCAACAAGATCAAAAAGGTTGATGTTTCCCCAACGGATCCAGGAATAAAACCAAAGAACATATCAGAGAGACTATACGTAACCTCATCCGATCTTCCCTGTGCCAAATAACCCAATACGGTTTCTCCAGAAATGGCATCTGCCGTTCCTGCTCTTTCAACAGCCTGATGAACCCAAACCTTATCTCCACTCATCCAAGTTGGGTATGCAAAGAACAAGAATGCCCTAATGGTCAAAGCAGGGTTCAAGATATTCATCCCGGTACCACCAAATACTTCTTTACCGATCACCACACCAAAGACAACGGCAACGGCCAACATCCAAAGTGGGGTATCAATAGGTACGATCAAGGGAACCAGCATACCTGTTACCAAGTATCCCTCCTCTACCTCGTGGCCTTTGATCACGGCAAAAACAAATTCTACAGCAAGACCAACAACATAGGATACGATCACCAATGGCAATACCGTCCAGGCACCCATTAAAAAGTTTTCCCAAGTCAAGAAGTTTCCGAAAAGGGAAGCCTGTCTTATGACACCATTGGCAGCTTCAACAGCCGCATAGTGTTGGTACCCCGCATTGAAAATCCCGAATATCAACACTGGGATCAAAGCCATGATCACCGTATTCATGGTTCTTTTCAAATCATCCGCAGCGCGAACGTGTGAACCAGAATGTGTTGTTTCATTTGGAGTGTACAAAAAGGTATGCAATGCGTTGAACGCAGGAGCCATTTTCTTGCCTTTGTACTTCTCCTTTAAGTTGTGCAAATTATTTTTTAAACTCATCTCTTATCCTATTTCTTTATACAATAAGTCCAATCCCTCTCTAATGATCTGCTGATGGGGCTGTTTGGATATACAAATAAACTCTGTCAATGAAAAATCTTCCGGAGCCACTTCATATAATCCCAATTGTTCCATTTCGTCCAAATCTCCAATCATACATGCCTTAAGCAATTGCAATGGATAAATGTCCAAAGGAAAAACCTCTTCATATCTACCGGTTACAACAAAAGCACGGTGCTCGCCATTGGTATTTGTTGTAAGATCGTATTTTTTATCTGGGAACATCCAAGAGAATGTCAGCGCCCTAGTAGAGGAAATCTTATCGAAAACCGGCTTGTTCCAACCAAAGAATTCGTAGTCATCACCCTCTGGTATTACACAAACAGTATTGTTGTAGTAACCCAAATAACCATCAGGCCTGCTCTGTGAACCAGTCAGTACATCTCCATTGATGACCCTAAAATTTTCACCGTTCACACCACTGGCGTACAATACGGTAGAAATTTCAGCACCAATCTTAGTCGCATAGTACTTAGGAGCTTTTACAGATGACCCTGCCAAAGCCACCACTCGTTCGGCATTGAATTTTCCGGTCAACAACAATTCTCCCATGATCACCAAATCTTGGGGAGTAACGGTCCAAACCACTTCTCCTTTATTGATTGGATCCACTCTATTGATCAATGTGCCTACCAACCCTGCAGGATGTGGTCCGGACATTTTGTGCAATTCAACACCCTTTAAGCCGGCCAATGGAGAGTTGGAAGATTTTCCAACGGACACATGCACCTTACCAGGGGTCAATTTACCCAGTGCGGTAATGGCCGCCTGCATTTCTTTTTCTTTACCCTGCAACACATAGTCCAGATCCGCAGCCAATGGCGCCGTAACATATCCTGAAATAAATATGCCCTTAGGTGTGGATTCTGCATTCGCGATGATATCATAAGGCCTTTGCTTTACAAATGGCCAAACACCACCTTCCAACAAATATTTTTTGATATCCTGTGGAGATGCCCCTTCCAAATTTAAAGGTTTGTGAGCCACATGTTCTTGCGTTTTATCGGCAAGAATCTTTAGCGTCAGGATTCTCCTGCGCTCTCCTCTGATTACTTCCACCAATTCTCCGCTTACGGGGGAAACAAATTTTACCGCTTCTTGATTCTTATCAAAAAAAAGCGGTTCGCCAGCTTTTACCTCAGCGCCCTGTTTGACCAATAATTTAGGAGTAACCCCGTGAAAATCTTGAAGATTGATTGCATAAACATTACTTAAAACGGCTTTAGAAGTTGCGTGTTCCGCTGCACCGACAAGATTAATGTTTAAGCCTTTTTTAATTCGAATGTCTTTAGACATATATTGTAGACCTTAGGTTAACAAAATTTGGTTGCAAATTTAGTATTTAAAAGAAAGTTTTCATAATTATTGCCCATAAATTTAGGGATTGCCCCAATGTTAATTTTTTAGGCATCCTTTTTGTTTACTTTTACCCTAAAAATAGAATACAAATGCGCCTTAATCTTAAACAGATCATTTTACTTTTTGTTTCTCCCATGCTTTTCGGACAGGTCCTTGAAGAGGTGAACCCACCGGAGCATATCAAAACCATTATTTTCAAGGGAAGTACGGATGATCAGTTCCCGATTGTAAAATTGGGTGAGACCATTTACCTGGAATTTGATGATCTTTCCGCTCGCGAAGCGGATTACTACTACAAAATAACACTCTGCGATTACGATTGGACGCCCTCCACCCTATTGAAATCACAGTATTTAAGCGGTGTGGACAACCAAAGGATCATAGATTACGAGAACAGTTATAATACCCTACAGGCCTATTCCAACTACCGTCTCAGTATCCCCAACCAAAATGTAAGACCAACCGTCAGCGGCAACTATATGCTGGAGATCTACAACGACGCTTACGAACTTGTCTTTTCAAGGAGATTCGTCATCTACCAAGACCTGGTCGCGGTAGGAGCAACGGTCAAACGATCCAGGGATTTTAATTATATCAATGAAAAACAAGTAGTCCAGTTCAACATCAGAGCCACCGGGATTCAGCTGGTCAACCCCAAAAGAGAGGTGAAAGTGGCCATCCTACAGAACAATTACTGGCCAACGGCCATCTACAACATCCCTCCTCAATTTACCATAGGCAATGAACTGGTCTACAAATACGATCAGGAGACCAGCTTTTTTGGGGGGAACGAATTTCTGAATTTCGACACCAAGGACCTACGGGCACCAAGTGCAGTGATCTCCCACATTGAAATGGACGGCCTCTACAACCACTATCTTTTTCCGGATATCTTTAGGGATCAACGTCCGTATACCTATTTTCCGGACATCAACGGGGACTTTGCCATCCGAACACTCCAAGGCGATGACCAGTCCAGGGAAGCAGAATACACCAACATACACTTCTCCCTGCCATACACTCCAGAGATTGGATTGGATGAAGTATATGTATTCGGCAAATTCAACAATTATGCCTTGACCGATGAGAACAAAATGACATACAATGACCAGAGCGGCTACATGGAAGCCAGCATTGAAATGAAACAAGGTTTCCATAACTACAAATACGTCATCAAAAGAGCAGACGGCAATGTGGACCTCAACACCGTTTCGGGCAATTTTCATTTTACCGAGAACAACTATTTAATATTGGTATATTATAGAAATTTCGGAGATTTATACGATAGCATTATCGGTATTGGTTCTACCAATTCCAGGGAAATAAGCAACTAATAAAGTCCGCCACCAACCTTGAACCACAATGGGCTCATTACCAACCAAACCTTCCAAAGGCACCAACCAATTGAGATTTAGGGGTACGGAATGTCTTAATTGCGGGCACCGCTTGGACATAAGCGACAAATACTGCCCCAATTGCTCACAGATCAACAGCATCAAAAAACCTACCCTCAAGGATTATGTGAGTGAATTTTTCGGAAGCATCATTTCGTACGACTCCAGATTGGTCAAGACCTTGACAGCTATGTTGCTGCACCCGGGCAGGATCACTAAAGACTATATAAAAGGAAAAAGGGTCTCCTACACCAGCCCCTTTCGTTTTTTATTGAGTCTGGCCATTATCTACTTTTTACTGTTCAGCTTCACCCAGGATTTCTCCTCCATAAATGATATGGGAGACGATGCCGCACCCATACCATTGGAAAATAAAAATATAATCACATCACCGGAACAGGCAGCGGCAATAAAAGAAGTTGACTCCCTCAAAAAAGCGATGGAGGGCAACTTGCTTTCCAAATCCAAAGACTCTGCTTTACTGGCCAATCCCAAACTTTATTTCGATTCTCTGGATAGCCGTGATTACTTTGAAAGATTTTATCTGAAGACCGATTTCTTTATGACCTTGATAAAGCACAACAGGGTAAAAAAATTCGATAGCGCCCAAAAAGACTACGGAGTGCCAGAGACCTATATGAACAGGAAATCTTTTGACCTTGCCAAGAGCCTATTGAAAATAGAAGACGAACCAGGAACGTTCTTGAGCTTTATCATTTCAAAAATGCCGTTGTTCATATTTTTCTTTCTACCCGTCTTTGCACTGTTCATTAGGCTGATGTATATCAGAAAAAAATATAATTACATCGAACATCTCATCTTTAGCTTTCACATTCAGTCATTGTTGTTTATCTTGCTGCTTATTAGCTTAATCATTGACTTTATTTTTAAGACCGAGACCGGCTGGATGTTCCTACTTGTTTTTTCGATCTACCTATACAAGTCCATGAGAAATTTTTACGGGCAGGGAAGATTTAAAACTTTTGTTAAATATCTGATTCTTAACACTGTTTTTTTTATTTTAGCTGCGTTTTCAATCTTAATCCTGTTTACAGGAACCATTATTACTTATTAAAAAATCATGATCACCCAGGTTACAAAAGGCATAAAAATTTCAGTATCCACTAGTTTTGAAGGGACTTTTTTCAAAAACTATAAGATGCATTTTGCCTTTGGTTACACCATTACCATAGAAAATCAAAGCAAGGATTCCGTACAGTTGACCTCCCGTCATTGGCAGATTTACGATGCCCTGAACGAATTGGAGATTTTGGACGGCGAAGGGGTTATTGGCAAAAAGCCGGTCATTAAACCAGGGGAATCCCACACCTACAGTTCCGGATGCCTATTGGCCTCTCCCATCGGTGCCATGAAAGGGCATTACAACATGGTAAATTTCACCTCTACGGAGAAATTTAGGGTGTATGTTCCTACCTTTAAATTCAGCGCTCCTTTTGCTTTGAATTAATTTCCTGATTTACTCCATTTTAGTTTTTAGTAGGTTTTTCATTTAGTATATTTGATGCGATTTTAACTTAAAATAAAAGCATCATGGGTAAAGGATTTTTTCATGTCCCCACAGCAATTAACGAGCCAATAAAGAGCTATGCTCCAGGATCCCCAGAGAGGGAAGCTGTTCTTACACAGTACAAAGCGTATTACAATGGAAATGTTGAAGTGCCACTATATATTGGTAGCGAGGAAATCAAGACTGGAAACACCAGACCAATGTCCCCTCCACACGACCACAAACATATTGTAGGTCATTACCATTTAGCCGAAAAGAAACATGTTTCCAAGGCCATTGAAAATGCTTTGGAATCCAGAGAAGCTTGGGCCAACCTTACTTGGGAGCAGCGTTCTGCCATCTTTTTGAAGGCCGCTGAATTGATTGCAGGACCTTACCGTGCAAAAATTAACGCCGCTACCATGATAGCGCAATCCAAGAATATCCACCAAGCGGAAATAGATTCTGCTTGCGAACTGATAGATTTTCTACGTTTCAACGTGGAATACATGTCCGAGATATACGAAGAGCAACCAGCCTCATCTGAAGGTATATGGAACCGCGTAGAATACAGACCATTGGAAGGTTTTGTATACGCCATTACTCCTTTTAACTTTACCGCCATCGCTGGTAACCTGCCAGCAAGTGCTGCCATGATGGGGAATGTGGTGATTTGGAAACCAAGCGACAGCCAGATTTTCTCAGCGAAGGTGATTGTAGATATCTTCAAGGAAGCCGGACTTCCAGACGGAGTTATCAATGTAGTTTATGGAGACCCTGTGATGATCACCGAAACTGTTTTGGCCAGTCCAGATTTTTCTGGTTTGCACTTTACAGGTTCTACCCATGTATTCAAAGAACTTTGGAAACAGATAGGAAACAACATACACACCTATAAGACCTACCCAAGGATTGTTGGGGAAACAGGAGGAAAAGATTTTATTCTTGCTCACCCTACAGCCAAACCACAACAGGTAGCAACGGCCATCGTAAGAGGTGCCTTTGAATTCCAGGGACAAAAATGTAGTGCTGCTTCCAGGGTCTACCTACCTAAATCTACTTCCAAAGAAATTCTGGAATTGGTAAAGAAAGATTTGGCCACGATGAACAAGCCTGGATCACCAGAGGACATGAGCAATTTTATCACTGCCGTGATCCACGAAGGATCTTTTGACAAGTTGGCGAAATATATAGACCAGGCGAAGGCAGATTCAAATGCCGAAATTATTGCCGGTGGTGGTTACGACAAATCCAAGGGGTATTTTATAGAGCCTACAGTTATCTTGACCACGGACCCAAAATACACCACCATGGAAACGGAATTGTTCGGCCCTGTGGTCACCATTTACGTTTACGAGGATAAGGACTGGTCCAAGACCTTGAAATTGGTAGATTCAACTTCAGAATACGCCCTTACGGGAGCCGTACTGTCCAGAGATCGCTACGCCATTGATGAGGCTACCAAAGCCCTACAAAATTGTGCTGGGAACTTCTATATCAATGACAAACCAACAGGTGCGGTTGTAGGCCAACAGCCTTTTGGTGGAGCAAGAGCATCGGGAACAAACGACAAGGCTGGTTCTCCACAGAACCTTCTACGATGGGTTTCTCCACGATTGATCAAGGAAACTTTTGTAACTCCTGAAGACTATAGGTATCCATTTTTAGGATAAAATAGCTCACATGTTTATAGGTCCGCCAAGCACTTTAATTCTTGGCGGGCTTTTTTGTTTATTGCCACGTCCACCTCATAGAAGCACATAGCTTTCCACCTTTACTTTGATCCTACTACATCCATTTTGAGAAACAATAACAAGCACTGCTCCATCACCTATACGGGGCTAAAGTTTCTAATAAAATTACTAAAGATCAGGTTGCATTAGCGCAGTGGATACCTTACAGACAATAAGCTTCAATTAATCAGAAACACCTCAATTTCAAAACAATACGTCGTAGAAAAATTGCATTATTAGTAATTTTTTGTTTAATTCTACGTTGTTAAAGTATCCAAAGACCACCAAAA
This sequence comes from Sediminicola sp. 1XM1-17, assembly GCF_037203765.1. Lineage (NCBI taxonomy): Bacteria > Pseudomonadati > Bacteroidota > Flavobacteriia > Flavobacteriales > Flavobacteriaceae > Sediminicola > Sediminicola sp. 1XM1-17. The sequence continues at coordinate 20,925 of NZ_JBBCAS010000013.1, forward strand.
ACCTTGAAATTATGAAAGACATACACAAAAAAAGCATCGTGCACAGGCTGATTCATTTTTTTGGCCAAATGGGAGAATTCATCAAGGCCTATGCAAAAAACTGCAAAGACTCCTATAACAGTATGCTCAGCATTTAGCCCTTGAACTTCATTGGCAGGTATACCACTTTTTTGGTATCAAAAAATTCCTCTTCGTAAAAGCTGGGAAGATCTGTTATTTCAATCGTTTTATAGTCCTTCAATTCCTCAGACAGATCTCCTCCTTTTAGATAAAGTATACCGTTACGCCTATCGTGTTCGGACGTTTTTTTAATTTTGCCTTTCACCCAATGTACAAAGGTGGGCATAGCGGCCACGGCTCTACTAACAATAAAATCGAATTGCTCCTTCAAATCCTCTACCCGCATATTTTTTGCGGTTACATTGGTTATTCCCAATCCGGCTACCACTTCTTCCACTACCTTGATTTTTTTACCAATGGCATCCACCAAGGTAAAATGGGTTTCCGGAAAAAGTATGGCCAAAGGAATACCCGGAAAACCACCCCCAGTTCCAACATCAAGCACCGTGGAACCCGGATTAAACTGTTGCACCTTGGCTATGGCCAATGAATGGAGGACATGACGCAGGTACAGCTCATCGATATCCTTTCTGGACACTACATTTATTTTTTGGTTCCAATCCTGATATAAGTCCTGCAATTTTGCGAATTGCTCCTTTTGTTCTTGGGTTAGGTTAGGGAAATATTTATAAATGAGGTCAACGGCCATAATATCCAATTAAATTTTTGGCAAAAATAACACATTGCATTCGTTGGAAAATACCATTTTGACAATTTTAGTTCTTAATTATATTATCTTTACAAAAAAATACACTTCATGGATAAAGAAACCATTCGTTTTTCAAGGAAGGATTCTACCCAATTTTTCAGAACCTTGAATAAGCGCGTAAACGATTATTTCAAAGAAAACAATATCAAGAAAACCGGAAATTGGCGGTTACACCTTAAGACTGCGGTCATGTTTACCCTTTTTCTGGCACCCTACTTTCTCATTCTCACCTTGGGATTGCCCAATTGGGCGAATCTTTTGCTGACCATTACCATGGGTATTGGCATGGCAGGAGTTGGGATGAATGTGATGCATGATGGGAACCATGGATCATATTCCACCAAAAAGTGGGTCAATAAGATCATGGGAAGTAGCATATACATCTTGGCAGGGAATGTTTATAACTGGCAGGTACAGCACAATGTGCTTCACCACACCTACACCAATATCCATGAACATGATGAGGATTTGGAAGCGGGACGCATTCTAAGGTTCTCCAAGCACGCCGAATGGCGCAAATACCACAGGTTTCAACACTTCTATTCGGTGTTCCTTTATGGCCTCCTTACTTTCAATTGGGCCATTACTACAGATTTCCAACAGATGTACCGCTATATGAAGCGTAAATTGTCCTATGGCAAACTTCCGAGTCCGGCCACCAACTGGAGCACTTTGGTAATCACCAAAATAATCTATGCCACCATTTGGATCATATTGCCCATGTTGGTTTTGGACATCGCTTGGTGGAAAATTTTATTGGGCTTCTTTATCATGCACTATGTGGCAGGGGTTGTATTGAGCGTTGTCTTCCAATTGGCACATATTGTCAACGATGCCCAGACACCATTACCGGACAATAGCGGTAACATGAAAAACACATGGGCCATCCATCAATTGTTCACCACAGTTAATTTTGGAACCAAAAACCGTATCGTAAACTGGTTTACCGGTGGCCTGAACCACCAGGTGGAACACCATATTTTCCCCAACATCAGCCATATACATTACACAAAAATCTCCAAAATTGTTAAACAGACGGCAAAAGAGTTTAATTTACCTTACAACGAATATAAAACTACCAGAAAAGCTATAATTTCGCACTTCAAACATTTAAAGGAATTGGGTAAAAAACCTAATCTACAGTACCAATAAATTTAAACTAAGAATGACGAACCATTTATCCGAAAGGATTACAAACATGGCTACATCTGCCACCTTGGCGATGGCAGCAAAGACAAGGGAGCTCAAAAATGAAGGCAAGGATATCATTGGACTGAGTTTGGGAGAACCGGATTTCAATATTCCAGATTTCATTAAGGAAGCCGCAAAACAGGCGATAGATGACAATTACAGCAGCTACTCTCCCGTAGATGGTTATGCGGATCTTAAACAAGCTATTGCCAATAAGTTCAAAAGGGACAATGGCCTAAGCTACAACATCAATCAGATTGTTGTCTCCACCGGTGCAAAACAGTCTTTGGCCAATGTTGCCATGGTTATGTTGAATAACGGTGACGAGGTTATATTGCCCGCCCCGTACTGGGTAAGCTACAGTGACATTGTAAAGATCGCAGAAGGGGTGCCTGTTGAAGTACCTACAAGCATTGATACCGATTTTAAAATGACTCCGGCACAGCTGGAAAAAGCCATTACCCCAAAGACCAAGATGATCTGGTTCAGTTCTCCTTGCAACCCAAGTGGGTCCGTATACAGCAAAGAGGAATTGGAAGGCCTGGCCGTAGTTTTAAGAAAACACCCGAATATTTTTATCGTTTCAGACGAAATATACGAGCATATCAATTTTAGAGGGGGCCACGCAAGTATTGCCTCCATTGATGGTATGTACGAAAGGACCATAACTGTCAACGGTGTATCCAAAGCATTTGCAATGACAGGATGGCGTATTGGATATATTGGTGCTGCAGATTGGATTGCCAAGGCATGTACCAAATTCCAAGGACAGATTACCAGTGGCGCCAATGCCATTGCCCAACGTGCTACCATAGCTGCTCTTGAAGCCCCGGTCAGCAAAATACAGTTCATGATTGATGAGTTCCACAAAAGGCGCGATTTGGTCCTTGACCTATTGGGAGAAATAGAAGGATTTAAATTGAATGTTCCTGAAGGTGCATTTTATGTATTCCCGGACATTTCGAGCTTCTTCGGAAAGACCTTAAAGGGCACTACCATAAACAATGCATCCGACTTTTCATTGTTTCTATTGGAACATGCCAACGTTGCAACCGTAACCGGCGAAGCCTTTGGTAACCCAGACTGTATCCGTATTTCCTATGCAGCCTCAGAAAAGGAATTGAAAGAAGCCATGGCAAGAATAAAAGCAGCGGTTTAAGAGAAATCCATAATAGTATTATCAATAAAAAAGCCTGCTGATGCAGGCTTTTTTTATGTTATATCTTCTTCCAAAAGTAAGGGGTAAACAAGATGAGCACGGTAAAAAGCTCCAACCTCCCCAATAACATCAGAAAGGAGCACCACCATTTTCCAACATCTGGCAGGGAATTAAAATTGCTCAATGGGTTTAAGCTCCCCAAAGCCGGACCCACGTTGCCCAAAGAAGAGGCAGCTCCGCCTATGGCCGAATCAAAATCGAGACCCATAAAGCCCAATCCCAGGGCTCCGATGATAAAAGAAAGCATATAGAGCACAAAAAATGCGATCACGTTATAAACAATATGCTCCTTTACCGTTTTGTTATTGTATCTCACAGGAATAATAGCATTGATATGCAAGGTCCTTTTAAATTCCAAGAGTCCATTTTTAATGATCAGCAAATGCCGCATCACTTTTATGCCACCGGCCGTAGAACCCGCTGACCCCCCCAAGAAGAAAAGTCCAAAGAAGAAGATGGTCAAAAAGGGTGTCCAACTGGTAAAATCAGCAGATACAAATCCCGTAGTGGTAATAACAGTGACCACCGAGAACAGGGCATGCCTAAAAGCAGACTCCGCCGGTCCCAAGACCATGGGGTGGTAATCCGATACGGGCACATTGGCCTGATAATAAATGACCAATGCAGAAATTATCGTAAAGCCGATTGTGAATATACTGTAGAACCTAAACTCCTCATCCATCAGGATCTTCTGTACCTTGCCCTTGAAGGCATAATAACTCAGTACAAAATTGCTTCCGGCCAAAAACATAAACAAGATCACAATATATTGTATCAGGGGCTGATCGTTCCAATAGGCCAAACTGGCATTCTTGGTAGAGAAGCCACCCGTGGACAAGGTAGCCAAAGAATGGTTGATGGCATCAAAAAAGGACATACCTGCCAACTTCAACAACATCGTTTCGGCCACGGTATATCCAAAATAAATGAGCCATAATCTTTTGGCCGTATCGGTAATCCTTGGATGCAACTTATCGGCACTGGGCCCAGGAGCTTCTGCCGCAAACAGCTGCATGCCCCCAATGCCCAGCAATGGCAATATGGCTATGGCCAGTACAATGATCCCCATCCCCCCAATCCAATGGGTAAGACTTCGCCAGATCAGAATACCTTCGGGCATTACCTCTATATCATCCAGAATGGATGCACCGGTAGTGGTATAGCCGGACATGGTTTCAAAAAAAGCATTTGTCACACCGGGGATTGCTCCGGAGAACAAATAGGGCAGCATTCCTGAGGCAGACATGACCAGCCAGCCAAAGGTGACAATTATATACCCCTCCTTGCGCTTTACCTCTTTCTTATGGGATCTGGTATAAAACATGGAAACCACACCCAACAACATCGTTACAATGGCGGCCAAAGTAATATCCAAGGTTACCCCATCCTCATAAATCCCGCTTACAAAAGCGGCGATGAGCATAAAGAAGCCATTGCAGAGCAATAGCAGTCCCATTAAGTGAACGATTATTTTGGAGTTTAAAGCCATCCTACAAAAACAGCTTTTCTATTTTTGGAATAGCACTGGGCAGGCAACACACCACTACCCTATCCCCGTGCACTATCTTGAAATCCCCCAGAGCGGTAATCCCTTTACCATCCCTGATGACCCCACCTATGGTGGCTTCCCTCGGAAAATCGAGTTCCCTTATAACCTTGCCGTTTACCTGGGAGGTTGGCTTTACAATAAATTCCAAGATCTCGGCATTGAGGTTATTGAGCCGGGTCAAGGCCACGACCTCCCCCTTTCGAATATGCCTGAATATATTATTTGCTGCCAGCAGCTTTTTATTTAACAGTGTATCAATACCAATGGAATGCGACAATTGAAAATAATCCATATTTTCCACCAGGGCGATGGTTTTTTTGACATGTTTGGATTTGGCTACCAAACAGGACATGATATTGGTTTCCGAGTTTCCGGTTACCGCCACAAAGGCATCCATGGCCTCCAGATTTTCTTCGTCCAACAATTCCACATTCCTTCCGTCTCCATTGATAATCAAGGCATTGGGAAGTTCATCAGCAAGATCAAAGGCTTTTTCCTTATCCTTTTCTATCAATTTCACATTGAACTTATTGATGCAAAGGTCCCGGGCCGTTTTATAGCCCACTTTGCTCCCGCCAAGGATCATGACATTCTTTATTTCGGTCTTTTCTTTCCCGGTCAATTTGTACAGCTCATCCACACCCTCTTTGGAGGTAATGAAGTACACCTGGTCTTCCGATTTAAATTCGGTATCCCCTCTGGGAATCAATGTATATTGGGTACCCGTACGCTGAATGGCAATGGGCATAAAATGTAACTCCGGAAATATCTGGGCGGCATCCTTGACCATCTTCCCTACAAATGGCGCCTGTTTTGGCAAAGAAACCCCTACCATGATCAGGGCCCCGGCCTCAAACTCATAAGTATTGTTAAATGCAGATTGATTGAGCAGCAACTGTATTTCCGTTGCCGCCAGCGCCTCTGGGGAAATAAGCTCATCTATCCCCAATTCTGAAAATTTGATGGCCTCCTTATTATGGATAAATTCGGCATTGGAAATCCTGGCAATAGTCCTTTTACAACCCAACTGCTTGGCCAAAAGGCATAAGGTAAGGTTGGTAGTTTCCGAGGCGGTAACTCCTATGACCAGATCAGAGCGTTCTACCTGTGCATCCTTTAAAACTGAAATGGAGGTGGCATCGCCTTTGAGAACACGAATATCCAAATGGCTGTCCGCATAGGACAGACTGTCCTTATTGGTATCTATTAAGGTAATATCTTGGGATTCGTATGAGAGTAATTTTGCCAAATGAAAACCTACTTCACCTGCTCCTGCAATTATAATTTTCATTCGTTAACTAACTTGTTTTTTCATAGATCTGAGTAATTGCCGAAAATTTAAAAACAACTATGGTGATCGCCTAAAGCCCCACCATCACTTTCAATCGGTTTTAATGGATGAAAAATTCCGCAAATCCTACTGTGCAAAATTACGCAAATTTATACTCATCCTATTTAAATAGTCAAGGAAATGCCTTCAATAGACCTCTTTATCAGATAAACTAAACGATCTACCACCTAGATTGCGTCTTTATAGTATCTTTGCAAAAAATTGTTGTTATGAGCAAAAAGGTAACCCCGTACAAGGATTCTTCACTTGGCAAAAAAGAACAGGTTACAAAAATGTTTGATACGATCTCTACGAATTACGATGGCCTCAATAGGGTCATTTCCTTTGGGATCGATATAAAATGGAGAAAACGGGTCGTTGCCATTTTAAAGAAAAAACAACCACAAAGCATCTTGGATATCGCCACCGGCACCGGAGATCTCGCCATTAACTTGGTAGAGACCGGAGCAAAAAAAATAGTGGGCCTTGACATTTCTGCCGGCATGCTGGAAGTGGGCAAAAAGAAGATTAATGAGAAAAAGCTGGCCAGCACCATAGAAATGGTTGTGGGCGACAGTGAAGATCTGCCCTTTGAAGAAAACACTTTTGATGCGGTTACCGTGGCGTTCGGTGTTAGAAACTTTGACAACCTTGAAAAAGGCCTTGCAGAAATATATAGGGTCTTGCAGCCCGGAGGCACTTTTGTGGTTTTGGAAACTTCCGTCCCCACCAAAACACCTTTTAAACAAGGATATCACTTTTACACAAAAAACATCCTCCCAAAAATTGGAAGATTGTTCTCCAAGGACGATTCTGCCTATGCCTATTTATCAGAATCGGCGGCTGTTTTTCCCCATGGAAGGGAGTTCAACAATATTTTGAAAAAAATTGGGTTTATAGGAGTAGAGAACAAGCCCCAAACCTTTGGGGTCGCATCTATCTATGTTGCAACAAAATAGGCGTATGAAAATCAAATCTTTTCTCCTGATCGGAGTAATTCTGATCGGTTTTACATCCAGGGCACAATTCAATGATAAACCGGTATTGAATTTACAGAATGAGGATATGCACCCCCTTAACTGGGGATACTACCTTGGTTTCAACCAATATGATTTTAAGTTCGAATACAAAAACGACCTCGATGATGTCCTGGTCCAAAAATCCATTGGATTCAATGTAGGGCTTATCGGAGAGCTCCGCATCAACGAGTTCTTGGATCTAAGATTTGAGCCTGGACTTACCTACACCTCCCGAACCCTGGGATTTCCCGGCTTTACCAGTGAAAATGAAGCACTAAGGGAAGTTAAATCTACCTATGTGAATTTCCCGCTCTTGCTGAAAGTGAGCACCCGTAGATTGGGGAACTGGAAACCGTTTTTAATTGGTGGCGCCTCAACCTCATTAAATTTGGGCAGTAACGAGGCCAGTCTGGATGACAATAGCAGTGGCACCTTTAGAATGAAGAAGAACACCTATGCCTATGAAATGGGCTTTGGAATAGATTTCTATACCGAATACTTTAAGTTCACCCCATCCATCAGAGGCGTCTTTGGCCTTACCGATGAGCTTATCCGGGACAATGACCCCAATAGCCCATGGACAGGCAATATAGCATCAATGAAAACAAGGGGGCTCTTTGTAAATTTCACTTTTGAATAGGCACTTCCCTACCCTCTTCTTATTTCGTTCAAAAGGATAGCCGTTGCCGTGGCAACATTTAAACTCTCGGTATTGCTTTTTCCAAATTGTGGAATGGCGATTTTTTTGGTGATCAGCGCTTCTACCTCGGCACTTACCCCATTGGCTTCATTGCCCATGACCAAAATACCTTTGTCCGGAAACTGCTCCCTGTAAACGGTGGACCCATCCATAAAAGCTCCATAAATGGGTAAGGAAGTTTTTTTAAGAAAGTCGAACAGATCTGCATACACCATATTCACCCTGCTCACAGAACCCATCGTGGCCTGTAATGTCTTGGGATTGAAACAATCTACGGTATTCTTGGAGCATACCAGTTGATCAATACCAAACCAATCGCAAAGGCGGATTATGGTTCCCAAATTGCCCGGGTCGCGAACATCATCCAACACTACTATCCAGTCTGTTGCCCTGATCTCCTTCTCGATCGGAAAATGAAAAACGGCCAAAATTTTATTGGGTGATTTTAGTCCGCTCATTTTTTGAAGATCCGCTTCCGAAATCTTCTGCTTTTTATCCGCATTCTTTACCAATCCCAGATCTGTAGTGTAAATTTCCTCCACCTCAAAATCAGAATCCAATAACTCCCGAACCAACTTAACACCCTCAGCAACAAACATCTTATGTTGAATTCGGTGCTTTTTTTGCTGAAGGTTTTTTATAAATTTTATTTGGCTTTTAACAACCATACAAATAATGTATTTTTGATCTCTATGAAGACCCTTTTTAGTTTAAAAAATCACAGAGCAAAAATAGGTTTATTATTGCTAGGTATTGCAATTGCCTCCTGTAATGCACTGAAAAGGGTGGAGGAGGATGAACTGTTATTGACCAAAAACAGTATCCACACGGATGGCGAGAAAGTCACCAGTGAAGAAGCCCAGAGCCTTATTGTACAAAAACCGAACAGTGGACTATTAGGCTATCCATTGCGACTGCACTTGTACAACATGGCCAAGAAAAATCCAGATTCTTCCTATCAGGCCTGGCTCCAAAAAAATGAAAAAAGGGAAGAAAGGCTGAACAACCTGCTGTCCAAAAAACAGGTTGCCAGGCTAGGGGAGTCTTTTTTGGTAAAAGGGTATAGCGAGTGGCTCAAGGAAATTGGGGAAGCACCGGTCATCATAGACACCTCCAAAACCAGAAAATCCTTGGAACGCCTAAAAGCCTATTATGGCGGCAAAGGCTATTTCAATACCAATGCTACCTATGTCATAGACAGCACCAAAAGAAAACAACGGGCAGCCATAGACTATCAATTGACCTTGGGAGATCCTTTTGTCATAGACACCTTTTCTAAAAAAATATCGTCCCCGGCCGTAGATTCCATTTACCAATTGAACGCCAAAAACTCCTTGGTAAAAGAAGGCAGGCAGTTCAATATTGCAGATTTCAACAATGAGCGGGAACGACTTACCAATATTTTTAGAAATTCCGGGATTTACGGCTTCCAGGAAAGCTCCATATCCTATGAAATATTGAGGGATACCACCAAAGCCAGTGACGATCAAAAGCTAGACGTGGAACTGAGCATTGAAGATCTAAGAAAAAGGGATGAAAATACGGTGACCACCTCCAAATACTATGTGCACACCTTTGAAAAGGTCAATATATATGCAGATTATCAGTTCGACACCGATGAAGATTCCTTGCAATCTATTGACTATAACAACTATACCATTTATTATAAGGACAGGCTGCGCTATAAGCCCAAAGCCCTGACAGACGCCATATTCATCAATAAAGACAGTATCTATAGGGAATTGGATAGATTACGCACCTACAGACAGATTGCCAACCTGAATACCTTCAAATACCCGAATATTGATTTTGTGGTTGATAGCACCCAGAGCAAGATAGATGCTAATATCTATCTCACTGCCAGGCCCAAATATTCCCTGCAATTGGATACCGATGTGACCCATTCCAACATTCAGTATGCGGGATTGGCATTCAGCTCCTCCCTGGTCACCCGAAATGTGTTTGGCGGGGCTGAAACCTTAAGCATTTCCGCTAGGGGATCGGTAGGTCTTTTAAGTGATGCTTCCCTGTCCGATGAAAAGTACGTTACCGAAATTGGTGGGGATATCAACCTTAATTTTCCAAGACTCTGGTTACCTTTTATCAGTACCAAAAAAATCATACCCTACTATATGTTGCCACAGACCAAAATATCTATGGGAACCAGCTTTCAAAAGAATATAGGCCTGGACAAACAGACCTTGAACTCGATTTACGGGTACAATTGGTCCCCGACAGATGCTAAAAAACACACTATTGAACTGCTCAATATCCAATTTGTGAGAAATCTGAACCAGGACAGGTTCTACAATGTATACAACAATAGCTACGATCTGCTGGATGATGTGGCAGACGATTATGAATCAGACCCCACTTTAACTGAATTTTTTGAGGACCAAAACAATGACGGCGATTTGGAACTGATCATCCCTTCCGGAACAACAGGCTTTACCAATGCCGTTTTAAACGAAGGGCTTATTCCCCAATCCTCGGATGATTTCAACCAAGTGCGCAGTTTGGAAGAGCGAAGGGTCAGGCTTACGGAGAACAACCTGATCTTTGCCAGCAACTATACTTTTACAAAAAACAACAAGCAGGGAATCACGGATAACGATTTTTATCAATTTAGGGCGAAGTTCGAGAGTGCCGGCGCATTATTGTCCGCATTGACAGGGGTAATTCCCTTTAATCAAAATGATAGCGGACAACATTTGGTTTTTGGGGTCCCCTACTCCCAATACCTGAAAACGGAGTTCGATTATATCAAACATTGGGACCTCTCCCGCTCCAACGTTATTGCTTTTAGGAGTTTCTTTGGATTGGCAGTACCCTATGGCAATTCTAGCAATGTTCCTTTTGTACGCAGTTATTTTGCTGGGGGATCCAATGACAACAGGGCTTGGAACGCCTACTCCCTTGGTCCTGGAAAAACACAAAACGTGAACGATTTTAACGAGGCCAACCTAAAACTGGCCTTTAACCTGGAATACCGTTTTCCTATTGCCGGCGATGTAAAAGGGGCACTTTTTGCCGATGCGGGAAATATCTGGAACGTCTTTGACGATGTTGAGAATCCAGATGCCACATTTAACAATTTAAGCTCCTTTGGTGATATTGCCCTGGGAACCGGGATCGGGTTGCGTTACGACTTCACCTACTTTGTTTTTCGCTTGGATACTGGTTTTAAGACGTATAATCCTGCAGAGGAAGGCTCCAGTAAATGGTTCGGAGGCTACAGAAAGGGTGATGCCGTATTCAACATAGGTATAAATTATCCTTTTTAGACCTAATAATTTTATTACTTTTGTGTTCCATTCATAGAAACAAACACATAAATAAATTATGGCGCATAATATTAAACCAGGAGTTGCTACAGGTGATGAAGTCCAAGCAATCTTTAACTACGCAAAAGAAAAAGGGTTTGCATTGCCCGCAGTAAACGTAATTGGTTCGGATACCATCAACGGTGTATTGGAAACTGCTGCAAGTTTAAATGCCCCAGTAATCATACAATTTTCAAACGGAGGTGCCCAGTTCAACGCTGGTAAAGGGTTGTCCAATGACGGACAAAAAGCAGCCATATTAGGAGCTGTTGCCGGAGCCAAGCACGTACACGAATTGGCAGAAGCCTATGGTGCTACCGTAATTTTACATACAGACCACTGTGCCAAGAAATTATTGCCTTGGATAGATGGTCTTTTGGATGCCAGTGAAAAACATTTCGCCGAAACCGGAAAACCATTGTACAGTTCACATATGATTGATCTTTCCGAAGAACCTTTGGAAGAAAACATCGAAATATGCAAACAATATCTTGCCAGAATGAGCAAGATGGGAATGACCTTGGAAATAGAATTGGGAATCACCGGAGGTGAGGAAGATGGTGTTGACAATACAGATGTTGACGATTCCAAATTGTACACCCAACCGGAAGAAGTTGCTTATGCATATGAAGAGCTTTCAAAAGTAAGCCCAAAATTTACCATTGCAGCGGCTTTTGGTAACGTTCACGGGGTTTACAAGCCAGGAAACGTAAAATTGACCCCAAAAATATTAAAGAACTCTCAAGAGTATATCTCCAAAAAATACAATGTGGAGCACAACCACATCGATTTTGTATTCCACGGGGGATCTGGATCTTCTGTAGCCGAAATCCGTGAAGGGATCAGCTACGGGGTAATCAAAATGAATATCGATACCGATTTACAATACGCTTTCCTAGCCGGAGTAAGAGATTATATTCAGGATAAAAAAGATTATCTTCAATCTCAGATAGGAAATCCGAACGGAGCTGATGAGCCCAACAAAAAGCATTACGATCCTAGAGTTTGGTTACGCGAAGGAGAGAAAACATTTGTTGAGAGATTAAAGAAAGCTTTTGAAGACCTGAACAACGTTAACACATTATAAGACCCGGTAACCGTCTAAATTAAACATATAGCCTATGTCGTCTTGGTTTAAAAGAAAGGAAAAAGGAATACAGACTGCCACCGATCAGAAAAAGGACACTCCAAAAGGATTATGGTACAAATCGCCCACAGGTAAAATTGTAGAGGCAGATGAATTGGCCAAAAACTTTTATGTGAGTCCTGAAGATGATTATCACGTTAGGATTGGCAGTAAGGAATATTTTCAAATCCTATTTGATGACAACAAGTTCAAGGAATTGGACGCTAAATTGACATCCAAGGATCCCCTTAAATTTGAGGACACCAAAAAATACTCTGAAAGGTTGAAGGCCGCACAGACCAAAACAGGATTGAACGACGCCGTTAGAACGGCCGTTGGAAAATCTTTGGGTAAAGATGTCGTGATCTGCTGCATGGATTTTGCCTTTATCGGTGGGTCTATGGGGAGTGTGGTAGGAGAAAAGATTGCCAGGGGAATAGATTATTCCATCAAGAATAAATTACCCTTTGTCATGATCTCAAAATCCGGTGGTGCCCGTATGATGGAAGCCGCCCTGTCCTTAATGCAATTGGCCAAAACCTCGGCCAAATTGGCGCAACTGGCAGATGCAGGATTACCCTACATTTCGCTATGTACCGATCCTACAACAGGAGGAACAACCGCATCCTACGCCATGCTGGGAGATATCAATATTTCCGAGCCGGGTGCCTTAATTGGATTTGCGGGTCCTAGAGTAGTAAAAGAAGCAACCGGAAAAGAATTGCCGGAAGATTTCCAAACTGCCGAATTTGTCAAGGAACACGGATTTTTGGATTTCATCGTACACCGAAGAGATTTAAAAAGAAAGATCAATCTATATATAGATCTGATTCAAAACAATCCTCTGAGAGGATAAATCAAAAAAGCCCTGATAAAAATATCAGGGCTTTTTTTTTCATCTTATTTATTGAACCTTCTCAGGAAGATCTCTTCCACATCCCCATCGGGATAGGTAAGCCATCCTTTTGCATCACAACTACCATCCCCAAAATCAAGGCTTGCGATAGCATCGTTCTTGGACACTTCCAAAACGCCGCTCACTATAAACCTACAGGACAGTTCCCTGCGCAAGGGCGTAACTATTTCTTTGGAAAATATATTGCCCATTTTACCGGTATAGGTACCCTGTCCCGTAATCAGGAACACATTATCTCCCCAAAAACCTGAGCCATAGCCGGCTATCCACTCTCTGGTCCTATTACCTGTAAAGCTGGCAGTAGTGCCATCGGGCCATTCCCCACTATAATTGGCAACGGCATCGGACTGTGGGTTGCCATGGTCATTGGAACGCATTCTTACCAAGCTGGCACTACCTTCCACGGCCACACCATTAAAGGTAAAATCCTCCAGAGAAAGACCAATGGTCTTCGTGGCCATTTCCATATCCTTGGCATAGCTCAAAAAGATAATTCCACTGAGCAGATTGCCATTGGGCAGTTCACAACCGGCACCAAAATCTATGGTTGTTTCTTTAGTGCTACTGGTAACCACTGTAGTGATGGTCACACAGTCCGGCAGATAATTGGAAGCGTAATTGGCCTTGGAGGTCGCTTTAATTTCCTCTGTAGCGTAGACATCCTCACTGATATTGGCAATTTCTTCCGAAATCAATTCCGCTTCATCGCTGGCGGTAAGCTCTGCCACATCAAAAGTTGCTTCCTCAGCAATGACTGGCGATTCATCTTTGGCACAGGAAACCATTACCATTACGGTCATAAGTACCATTCCTGTTAAATTCGAGATTTTGAGACTATTTTTCATTTTGTTTGATTTAATTGTTTAACATTTGCCATGGGAGATACACGATTTTCTAGCTAGCTAACATTACGATCGTTTATCGCTCACCACCCTATAACATTTCTTTAACGTTTACTATTAGGACGCTGGTTCTTTAAAAAAGTTTAATCGCAGTCCTAAAAAATAAATAGGATAACAACAGTTTCTAAAAAAAAGTCTATCTTTGCGCCCTGATTGAAAATCAATCATATACATAAAAATCATTAAATAATATTGGAATGTATTTAACTAAAGAAGTAAAGGCAGAAATCTTTAAAAAACACGGTAATTCTGAAACCAACACTGGTTCAGCTGAAGGACAGATTGCTTTGTTCACACACAGAATCAACCACTTGACTGAGCACTTAAAAAGAAACCGTAAGGATTTCAACACGGAGCGTTCCCTAGTGAAATTGGTAGGTAAAAGAAGAAGCCTATTGGATTATTTGATCAAAAAGGATATCACAAGATATCGTGCTATAATCAAAGAATTGAACATCAGAAAATAATATCAAAGGGGAAGCTAAGCTTCCCCTTTTTTATAGGTTGACTTCACAATCGGAGAAAACTTATTACAAAGCCCTCAATACCAGTTTGTTGAGGCAAAACAAAAAGCTTGCACATAGTTTTTCATTGGTCCAACACACAACAACAACACAACAACACAGTCCGTCTAGGAAGACGAAAAGACCATTGTTAAACTAATCTGTATTTACGCAGGTTCTAATTAAAATTTATGATTCCAAAAGTTTTTAAAGAGGTCATTGACCTTGGGGACGGTAGGGAAATTTCTATCGAAACCGGAAAATTGGCAAAACAGGCCCATGGTTCTGTGGTTGTCCAATCAGGAAAATGTATGTTATTATGTACAGTTGTTTCCAACTACAAACAAAGCGATGTTGATTTTCTACCGTTAACCGTAGATTATCGCGAAAAATTCGCAGCTTCTGGTCGTTATCCAGGAGGTTTCTTCAAAAGAGAAGCAAGACCAAGTGACGGCGAGGTATTGACCATGAGATTGGTTGACCGCGTTTTACGTCCTTTGTTCCCAAAAGATTACCACGCTGAAACCCAGGTGATGATCCAATTGATGTCACATGATGATGACGTTATGCCAGATGCTATGGCCGGATTGGCTGCATCTGCCGCTATTCAATTATCAGATTTCCCATTTGAATGTGCTATTTCAGAAGTTCGTGTTGGTCGTGTAGATGGTAAATTTATCATCAACCCAACAAGAGCCCAATTGGAAGAATCGGATCTTGATATGGTCATTGGTGCTTCTGCAGATTCTGTGATGATGGTAGAAGGGGAAATGAAAGAAATTTCAGAAGAAGAAATGGCTGAAGCCATTAAATTCGCCCATGATGCCATTAAAGTTCAATGTGCTGCCCAATTAAGATTGGCTGAAGCCTTTGGAAGGAAAGAAGTGCGTGAATACGAGCCAGAAAGAGAAGACGAAGCTTTGGCCAAGAAGATTCATGATATGGCTTATGACAAAGTATACGCCATTGCAAAAGCAGGATCATCCAAGCACGAAAGAAGTGCCTCCTTTGATGCCATCAAAGAAGAGATCAAAGCTACTTTCTCAGAAGAGGAAATGGCAGATTATGGAGATTTGGTTTCCAAATACTACTACAAAGCAGAAAAGAATGCCGTACGTGATCTTACCCTGAACGAAGGACTTCGTTTAGATGGAAGAAAAACGGACGAGATAAGACCTATCTGGTGTGAGGTAGATTACCTACCATCAACCCATGGTTCCGCTATCTTTACAAGGGGTGAAACCCAAGCATTGGCTACGGTAACTTTAGGAACTTCTAGAGAGGCCAACCAAATAGATATGCCATCTTACGAAGGAGAAGAGACATTCTACCTTCACTATAACTTCCCTCCTTTCTCCACTGGTGAAGCAAGACCTATTAGAGGTACTTCCCGTAGAGAGGTAGGACACGGTAACTTGGCACAACGCGCCCTAAAAGGAATGATCCCAACAGATTGTCCTTATACGGTACGTGTTGTTTCCGAGGTTTTGGAATCTAACGGTTCTTCTTCCATGGCAACAGTTTGTGCTGGTACAATGGCCCTTATGGATGCCGGTATCAAAATGAAAAAACCAGTTTCCGGTATTGCCATGGGATTGATTTCTGATGGAGATTCAGGAAAGTATGCCGTTTTATCCGATATCTTGGGTGACGAAGATCACTTGGGGGATATGGACTTTAAAGTAACCGGAACAGCAGACGGGATCACCGCTTGCCAGATGGATATTAAAGTAAAGGGATTGTCCTACGAAATTTTGGTAAATGCTTTGAAACAAGCAAGAGCCGGACGTTTGCATATCTTGGATAAATTAACCGAAACTATTTCTGCTCCAAACGAAGATGTGAAACCTCACTCTCCAAAAATGGTGACCAGAACTATTCCGGGAGCATTTATTGGTGCTTTGATAGGACCTGGTGGAAAAGTGATCCAAGAATTGCAGAAAGCTACCAAGACTACCATCGTGATCAACGAAGATCCGGTAACGGAAGAGGGGATCGTAGAAATCTTGGGTACCAGCCAAGAAGGTATCGATGCCGTATTGGCCAAGATAGACTCTATTACCTTTAAGCCAGAAGTGGGCAGTGTCTACGAGGTAAAGGTTATCAAGATGTTGGATTTTGGAGCCGTAGTAGAATATGTGGAAGCCCCAGGAAACGAAGTATTGTTGCATGTATCCGAATTGGCTTGGGAACGCACAGAAAATGTAACCGATGTGGTGAACATGGGTGATGTATTTGACGTGAAATATTTTGGATTGGATCCTAGGACCAGAAAAGATAAGGTTTCCCGTAAGGCTTTATTGCCAAAACCTGAAGGTTTCAAAGAAAGACCTCCACGCGAGGACCGTGGTAACGATAGAAGAGGAAATGACCGAAGAGGTGGCGATAGAGATCGCAAACCAAGAAGGGACTAAGACTCCATCTATATGATACATTGAAAGCCCCAACGGATCCCGTTGGGGCTTTTTACTGTTAAAAAGGCGTATTTTGACTGAAAAATAAAATTAATGACAATTAATTGTAACTTTTTTTGTTTTTCAACGTATAACCTAATGCAGTCTTTGTATTGCACATCTAATTTTTAGAAAGGAAAACCTAAATGAGACAGCTTAAGATTACAAAACAGGTTACCAACAGGGAAACCGCCTCCTTGGACAAATACTTGCAAGAAATTGGCAAAGTAGACCTTATTACAGCAGATGAAGAAGTAGAGTTGGCACAACGTATCAAGGCCGGCGACCAAGCCGCACTTGAGAAATTGACCAAAGCTAACCTTCGTTTCGTCGTTTCTGTTGCCAAGCAATATCAAAACCAAGGACTTACCCTACCCGATTTGATCAATGAAGGTAATTTGGGATTGATCAAGGCTGCACAGCGTTTTGATGAAACCAGGGGTTTTAAATTCATTTCCTATGCCGTATGGTGGATTCGTCAGTCCATATTACAGGCATTGGCAGAACAGTCACGTATTGTGCGTTTGCCATTGAACAAAATTGGTTCTATCAACAAGATCAACAAGACTTTTGCTTTCTTGGAGCAGGCACACGAAAGACAGCCTTCTGCCGAGGAGATCGCCAAAGAATTGGACATGACCGTTGAGAACGTAAAACAATCATTGAAGAACTCTGGACGCCACGTATCCATGGATGCTCCATTGATAGACGGGGAAGATTCCAACCTTTACGATGTATTGCGTAGTGGGGAATCTCCAAATCCGGACAGGGAATTGTTGCACGAATCTTTGCGTACCGAAATAGAGCGCGCTTTGGAAACCCTGACCCCAAGGGAAGCGGACGTGATCCGTTTATACTTTGGCCTGGCAGGACAGCACTCTATGACCTTGGAAGAAATTGGGGAGACTTTTGACCTTACCAGGGAACGAGTTCGCCAGATCAAGGAAAAGGCGATCAGAAGATTGAAGCACACCTCTAGAAGCAAAATCTTAAAAACATATTTGGGCTAGACCCAGGCAATGTTACAATTTCACCGACCCTATTGGAGTCTCGGTAATTAAGTTGTAATTTTGTATACAATAACAACAGTTATCATGACTGTTCGTTTTTTGATTGATGAATAAACTCCGGCTGATTACCGGAGTTTTTTCATTTTGGGACCTATAGGCTTTTTACATTCCCCATTTTTTACACCCCACTACTACCCTACTGTATAAGTACAAATAGGATATTCATTTGTAAATATTTGTACTCGTTTGCTGTCTTTTTTAATATAAGTGCAATTACCCACTATTTAACTATTATTTTCTATATTTAGACAACACAAAATAGTTATAAAGTGAACTACATCACTTTATCCAATTGTTGGCGTGTATGGTGCAATAATGCAAAACAGTTCGGAGGGGTGCTGTTTAAATAAATAAATGGATCAAGGTCTGCGCCAATTCCTCTTTCTAAAATTGCCTACCAATCAGAACGCAAGCAATACGCAATGCTCCGCTTAGATTACCTATATAGACAATTTTAAAAAGCGTTTGGGATATTTAGGAGTCAGTTGGCCTTCCACTTGGCTTAAGCTTCACCACACACGCCAACATGGCCTAAAATCCATTGTTTAGCATATTTACTACAATTCAAAAGTTTTCGTACATTTAATCCGGCCTGAATCCATAGCTCGATTTGATTAACATCAAATCTCAACAACGGATTCTTAGCCTAAACGTTGTATGCAATTAAAATTAAAGCGATAAATTATGCTCAAAAAAATATTAATTATACTTTTAGTTGCTAGTCTTAGGTTAAATGGACAGGAGATCCATAGTTTTAAAATAGAAAACAATCATATAGAATGGCAAAAAATATTCGAATCACAATTATTAAAAAGTGATATCGAAAAAATCATAAAAGAAAAGGGGATTTTTAAGAATATAACGTTCGAAGAAGAACTACTTGACGGAGAAATTGAAAACATTTCTCCTGATTATCAAGGAGCTGGAAAAAGTAGTTGGAACACTTCATTTTATGTTCAGAATTCTTCCATTAGTGGAACCTTCCATATAGATTTTAAAGATGGACGTTATCGAGTTACTCTAAATGGAATAAATTTAAAGACAATAAACGACCTATCAGGAAATGGAATTTCAGTAATGACCGCTAACTCAGTTCAACCTCTTTCTGACTTTGCTATTAAAAAAGGAGAATTTAAAAAAGGATTTTTAAAAGCGGACGCTCAAATATTTGAGATTACATTTTCCAATTTATTTGACTTTGATAAGTATGAATTAAAATCAGAAGACTGGTAATAATAACTGCATACAACATTGGCTATAATTCATTGTGGCATCATGCAAAAAACAAAAATAAGAACCAACAAACGGCCTGATTTCATAAGTGGGAAAGTCTACGACGTTCCCCACAACGAAATCATAGCCTAGGCGTTAGCCGTCAGTTTAAAAAAAAAAAGGAAATTTTGATTAAGAAAAATATTTTTTATTTACTTCTATTGTACGTATTATCCATTAGTTGTAGTAATGATGACGATAATTCAAATCAAGTGATTAATGTTGACATTCCTTTGGGTAGTATCGTGGCTGAGATTGACGGAATAGAAAGAACGTTTAATATTGACTCAAAAGCAAAATTAGATACAATACCTTGGATTTACCAGAGTACTGCAGTTAAATTATCAATTTCTGGAAAACTTGAAAATTCATCTAACTCTGAGAACATTCTGATATGGTTCTTTGCATTTCCTGTAAGAGAAATAGACCAAGGAACATACCCTGATTTAAATAAACAGATTTATCAGTATTTGGAATATAATAGTTCGTGGCAAGATGACTTATATAATTATCAAGCCAATGGTAGTGGGATTGAGGAATATCAATCCGAATCAACAATCATTAGGATTGACTCAGAAGTGCAAGGAATATTTAATGGAAAGGTAATTATTGGTGCTGGAGCAATTGGGGAAGAACAACCACCATTGGATTTTGAAATAAGGAATGGAAAATTTAATCTGACATTAGAATAAAAAACCGAACGGCTAACAATACCTATAAGTAATGCGGGGTTTGGTATTTAATTTAAAGTAAGCGTATACTTACTATGTCCGCAAAATCTTTTGGATTTTGCTCTGGCGAAAAAATATAAATCAAAACAAAAAGCTTTTGCTACGTGCGAAGACGGAAACAAAAAGTTTCCTTGCCTCCGCACTACTCATAGCTTATGCGTTAGGCAACATATGAAAAGAACACTTATCATTATAGGAATATGTTGTTTCTTGTTTACTACAAAAATCAATTGCCAAGTGACTAGCAATATATATGAAGTAGAAATTGACAAACTACTTGCGAAAAAAAATCCTAATTATTATGATGGACTTGCAAGAGTCCTTTCTGAGTTTGAAAAAGGTTTAATTTCAAAAGGTATCATTGTCGACGGGACTTATCAAAGCTATGTTAGCTTATTAAAACAAATTAGCAAGGACGATAAAATGGAGTTTGAAATAGAATATGACCTAAAACAAGCACTTGAAGGACTTGGCGAAGGGATTACTAAAATCATCCCTTCTATCGAAACTTCTTTGATTTCACAAAAATACTTGAATATTGAAAATTCGAAGGGCTCCCTTTTCAATAATAAGGTATCGGAACTCTTCCAAAACGGAAAGGAATTAAATCGCTCTATTTTTTCTGAATTAATACTGGACACATATGGCGAGGATGATTTTCAATTACCCTTGATAAAGTTGAAAATTCTTCGATTTCTGGACCCAAATTCGGACAGTATTATGTATATCTATGCTGGTCGACCATATCCAGAATAAATACGTTGCCTAACATGGCCTATAATCCATTGTTTAGCATATTTACTACAATTCAAAACTTTTCGTACTTTAGACCGGCATGATCCCAAGCTCGATTTGATTGACATCAAATCTCAACAACGGAATCATAGCCTAAGCGTTAGCATTAATATTGACCAAGCAAGACCAATGGAAAACGAATTCATGAAAGTAATGTCTGAAAGGACAGATAAAGAATTAATAAAAATAGTCACAATTGATCGGGATAAGTATAATTCTCTTGCTTTAAAAGCTGCTGAAAGAGAAATTGAAAAACGACAAATTGATACTACAACCTTTCAAGAGCTTAAGAAAAAAATAGATTTGGAAAAATCTCAAAAACATAACGTAAACTCGAATGTTGTAGGCTCTGGAATAAGGTTTATTCATTTTATAATAGACTGGACTACTTGGATTATAATATCCTTCATCTTGAGTTTTATGATAGGACTTGTATTTAATCCAAGTAGCTTGGAGTCAATTCAGATTATCGTTTATTTTACATTTCTAGCTGCATTTATAGGATACTATTCGATAATGGAATTAAAATATCAAAAAACTTTAGGGAAATTTATCACTAAAACACATGTTGTAAAATCAGACGGAACGACACCTGATTCTTCGGACATAGTTACAAGAACATTTTGCCGACTGATTCCTTTTGATCGCCTTTCTTTTCTATTTGTAAAAAATGGAATTCATGATTATCTATCAAAAACAAAAGTAATTCGTGATTAAATAATTGAAATACTAATGCTAACATCGGCTATAATTCATTGTGGCTTCATGCAAAAAACAATAATAGAAACCACCAAACGGCCTGATTTCATAAGTGGGAAAGTCTACGACGTTCCCCACAACGAAATCATAGCCTAGGCGTTGTGCGCAAGCCTGCAAATTGAATTTGTACTTGAATGAATAAAGACTATTACGCGGAAAAAGGGCTGATTGTAGGAATAGGATCCATTTTGATGGCTTTTACTTTTTTTGCTTCGACACTCTTCACACCAAGAAGTTCATTGAGTGAAATTACTGGGCATATAGACATGGTGAAAGTTTTTTATAATCAAGTAAATTCAAGTCGGGGTGGTAAAAGTGTTAAATCGGAATTGAAATTTACTCTTGTAGATTATGAAAGTGTTTTCGTTCTAACGGAAAATATCGGTAATAAAAGATATAATTACCTCTTTGAACAAATAAAAAAAAGATTAAATCAATACGGAGAATTAACTGTTTGGGTAAAAAAAAGTCAAAAGAGGGACTTCAAACCTCATGTTTTTAAAATAGCAGATGGAAATGGAGATGTATTATACGATATACCTGACGCTAAAGCTCACTCAAAATTTGGATTTTTAATAGCCATGGGAGTGGGTTTTTTTGGAATTGGATTGTATTCTCGACATCGTTATCTGATAAAAAAGAATTAAAATACCTGCGCACAACAATACCTATAAGTAATGCGGAATTTGGTGTTTAATATTAAGTAAGCGTATATTTACTCTGACCGCAAAATCTTTTGGATTTTGCTTTGGACAAAAAATATAAATCAAAACAAAAAGCTTTTGCTACGTGCGAAGACGGAAACAAAAAGGTTTCCTTATTTCCGCACTACGCATAGCTCAAGCGTTGGCGTGCATGGTGCAATAATGCAAAACAGTACGAAGGGTTGCTGTTTAAATAAATAATTGGATCCAGGTCGGCGCCAATTTCACTTTCTAAAATTGCCTACCAATCTGTTCGTAAGCAATACGCAATGCTCCGCTTAGCTTACCTATAAAGCCAATTTTAAAAAGCTTTTGGGATATTCAGGAGCCAGTTTGGCCTTCCGCTTGGCTTGGGCGTCACCACACACGCCAACATGGCCTAAAATCCATTGTTTAGCATATTTACTACATTTCAAAACTTTTCGTACATTTAATCCGGCCCGAATCCACAGCTCGATTTGATTAACATCAAATCTCAACAACGGATTCTTAGCCTAACCGTTGTGCTTCATTATAACCAATCAATGACCAATGATAAAATTCTTTAGAAAAATTAGGCAAAACTTGCTTTCAGAAGGAAAAACTGGAAAGTATTTTAAATATGCATTCGGAGAAATTGTCCTCGTCGTAATCGGAATTTTAATAGCGCTTCAAATCAATAATTGGAATGAACGAAATAAAATAGATAAATCAATAAACAGTCATCTTGAAATACTCAAGCAGAATTTAATTGAAGACCAAGCCCAACTTCAAAATTTAAAAGAAAATATGACTGAAAACATAAAATGTGCTGACTCTTCAATGGCACAGATAAAAACTATAATACCTGTCAATAATTCGATGAAGAAATATTTGGTATTGTTAGTTCGAGAATTTCAATTTAGCCCAAATACTAATGGAATTGAAACTATCACCCAATCCAATGAAATACCTTCACTAAATACCGAATTAAGAACGGCTGTTCTAAATTATTACGCTTTAATAGAAAGGACTGAAGAAAGAGAACATATTGCAAATACGCAAATCCAAACCAAATATGAACCTTATATAAATACAGAATATCCTGATATTTTTCAGAAGGATAATGAATGGGAATTTATAGCGTCATTTTATGAGGATGACCCAAGACCGACATCTTCGATTGATGATGTTAAACTTTTAAAGGATAAAACCTTGGAGTCACTTTTGGTTTCGAGATATTACCAGAGTGTTGCTTTAGAAAATTTTTATGGAGAATTAATAATATCGTCAGATAAAATATTATCAATTCTTGAAAAAAAATTATTTAAATAACGAAAGCACAACAATGGCTATAAGTAATTGCTCTTTCTCGCCTACTTCTAAAAATCTGCGAGGATTTTCAGCTTGGTGTGTAATTGTAAAGTTGAGTTACTTTGCCTTCCTCTCGCTTTGCTCGTCGGAGGCACTACACAACTACTCATAGCCGAGAGCGTTAGCTAACATTTTAATACATGCGCAAACTAAAGGTAACTTTGATTCTTATATTAATCTTGACTTCTAACCCATGTTTAAGTCAAGTAACCGATTCCTTAGAAAATGCAATCGGGGAACGTTTTAAATCCGTAATGACCGGACTTAATAAAGAATTAAGTGAATTTAAAGGAAAGCACCTTCCCGAATTTGAATTGACTTTACTTGATGGAAAAAAACTGAGTTCGGAATCTCTCAAAGGAAAACCGACTTTAATAAATCTTTGGTTTAGCAATTGTCAACCTTGCATAGACGAAATGCCCATATTAAATGATATTAAATCTCAACTTTATGGAGAAGTAAATTTCATTTCCATTACTTTCCAGGACCATAAAGCGGTAACTGAGTTTTTAAATCGAGTAGATTATAATTTTACGCATATCATAGATGCAAAAGAATACTTGAAATCCTTTGGTTTTTTTGGATATCCCAAAACGCTAATCTTAGATAAAGATCTGGTTATAACAGAAATTGAAAAATTTATTCCAAAAGATATTGAGAATGAAGTGAAAAATAAAGCTGAATTTAAAAATCGAATAATACATCAACTGACCGAATTAAAAAAACGTTAGCTAACAAGGGCTATAATTCATTGTGGCAGTATGCAAAAAACAAAAATAGAAACCAGCAAACGGCCTGATTTCATAAGTGGAGAAGTCTTCGACGTTCACCACAACGAAATCATAGCCTAGGCGTTGTGCTTCATATGTAAAAACAGACTTTTAATAATAAATGGACATTGACAAAATAATTTATTTTCTACTCTTCATTCCTTTTCTTTGGCTTCTGATTTTTGACCAGCAGAAACTGAAGAATAGGACTGTTTTTCTGAAATATCTACTGATTTCAATTGGAGTATTAGTTTTCGGAATATTATATGACCATTATTTGGCAAAAGACAATAAATCCCTTGTGTATTTTGGTTCTCAAATGACATTAATTTTTCTAATTCTGTATAAATTAATCCGACTTCCATACTATCTGATTTACAAAAGAGAACCCGAAATATCGAGAGTACCAGAAAAGAAAATTGACATTATTCCGACATTAATCGTATTGACCGGAACAATGGTTTTACCGTTTTTTATCGACAATCTAATAATTCAAAAAATGTTGGAATAAAAAAAATACGTTGCACAACAATGTATAACCGCAATTACGGCGGATTCGACTGCATCCGAATCCACTCGGAATTGCTAAAGTCTGTGCCAAACCGAAAATTAACGCATATTAACCCGTAACTGACGGTTATACGAGACCGTTGGCGTGTATGGTGCAATAATGCAAAACAGTTCGGAGGGGTGCTGTTTAAATAAATAAATGGATCAAGGTCTGCGCCAATTCCTCTTTCTAAAATTGCCTACCAATCAGAACGCAAGCAATACGCAATGCTCCGCTTAGATTACCTATATAGACAATTTTAAAAAGCGTTTGGGATATTTAGGAGTCAGTTGGCCTTCCACTTGGCTTAAGCTTCACCACACACGCCAACATGGCCTAAAATCCATTGTTTAGCATATTTACTACAATTCAAAAGTTTTCGTACATTTAATCCGGCCTGAATCCATAGCTCGATTTGATTAACATCAAATCTCAACAACGGATTCTTAGCCTAACCGTTAGCTAACATTTTAATACATGCGCAAAATAAAGGCAACTTTGATTCTTATATTAATCTTGACTTCAAACCTATGTTTAAGCCAAGTAAACGATTCCCTAGAAAACGCAATGGGGGAAAATATAAAATCCATAATGAAGGGACTTAACAAAGAATTAAGTGGATTTAAAGGCAAGGAACTCCCCGAATTTGAATTGACTTTACTTGATGGGAAAAAACTGAATTCAGAATCCCTCAAAGGTAAACCGACTTTAATCAATTTTTGGTTTAGCAATTGTCAACCTTGCATAGATGAAATGCCCATATTAAATGATATTAAATCTCAATTTTACAGAGATGTAAATTTCATTTCAATTACTTTTCAAGACCATAAAGAGGTAACTGAGTTTCTAAATCGAGTAGATTTTAATTTCACACATATCATCGATGCAAAAGAATACTTAAAATCCTTTGGTTTTTTTGGATACCCCAAAACGCTAATTTTAGATAAAGATCTGGTATTAACTGAAATTGAAAAGTTTATTCCAAAAGATATTGAGAATGAAGCGAGAAATAAAGCTGAATTTAAAAATCGAATAATAGCTCAACTGACCGAATTAAAAAAACGTTAGCTAACAATGCCTATAATCCATTGTTTAGCATATTTACTACAATTCAAAAGTTTTCGTACTTTAGACCGGCATGATCCCAAGCTCGATTTGATTAACATCAAATCTCAACAACGAAATCATAGCCTAGGCGTTGTAGCACATTAGACCAAACCAAAAACGAATGAACAAAACTATAGTACTATTACTACTATTGACAATCGGATTTATATCCTGTAAAAACTCTGAAAAGGAAATTAACAGAGTTGAAATTGCTAAACAATACTTTAAGGTTCTTGACAATTCGGACTACTCTAAAATATCGGACTGGTTTGCGGATAGCCTAAAAACAATAGAAGGAGAACATAAAAATACATATTCTAAAAGCGAATATTTAGAGATTTTAAAATGGGATTCCGTTTTTGAACCTAACTATGAAATACTTGAAATTGAACAAAAGGACGGAATTGTCAAAGCAAAAATTTCAAAAATGGACAAAAGAATCTTTTTTCTTCAAGAAAAACCATTTATAACAAATCAAATTATTAGGTTTCAAAAAGATAAAATAATCAGCATAGAAACAGATTACGTGAATTTTGATTATCCGACTTGGGATAGCAATAAAACTCAACTTCTAAGCTGGATTGATGAACATCATCCTGAATTGAACGGGTTCATATTCGACCAAACAAAGTCTGGTGGAATGAAATACTTGAAAGCAATTGAATTATACAACAAGGAAAAATAACGTGCTACAACAAGGGCTATAATCCATTGTTTAGCGTATTTACTACAAATCAAAAGTTTTCGTACATTTAATCCGGCATGATCCCAAGCTCGATTTGATTAACATCAAATCTCAACAACGGAATCATAGCCTAGGCGTTGTACGCAAGCTAAAAAACTAACCAAAATTTGTTAAAAAGAGGAATAATAATAACCTTAATTCTGAACTCGATAATTCTAATTGGAGTTCCTGCTGGACACGGATATGGAATAATGATAATGTTTGAATTTATAAGTATTCCGAGTTTAATCAAAAAAGGATTTGACTTTCAGAAAGAGTATCCTTTTGAGAGCAGTCTGATTTTTACAGCTCTTGTTTCCTTAATTGGAAAACTGATTTCAATTGTATTATTGTTTTCAAAAGATATTTTACAAAAAAATAACTGGATTTACATCGGACTGACTTTAATGCTGATTTCGTTTCTTTTTGTTTGTTATGGTGCTTGGTACTATGACAGTTTTCTATTTGCTGTAACACTTGGTAGCGGAATTCCATTTATGATGTATTTAGGAAGAGTGATATACCTAATGAATAAAGCAAGATTATCAACTGAATAAAAAAGCCTGCGTACAACACTGGCTATAATCCATTGTTTAGCATATTTACTACAATTCAAAAGTTTTCGTACTTTAGACCGGCATGATCCCAAGCTCGATTTGATTAACATCAAATCTCAACAACGGAATCATAGCCTAA
>NZ_JBBCAS010000014.1:0-47743 GCF_037203765.1 Sediminicola sp. 1XM1-17
GCAGGACTGGATTCTTTCCTACGTTTCACTGCGGAAAGGGCCTCGGGGGTGGCTTTACAAAGAAAACCAAGATCGCTACGCGCTCTGTTTTTTGGTTTTCAAGGTTTCGAGCAGGACTGGATTCTTTCCTACGTTTCACTGCGGAAAGGGCCTTGGGGGTGGCTTTACAAAGAAAACCAAGATCGCTACGCGCTCTGTTTTTTGGTTTCCAAGGTTTCGAGCAGGACTGGATTCTTTCCTACGTTTCACTGCGGAAAGGGCCTCGGGGGTGGCTTTACAAAGAAAACCAAGATCGCTTCGCGCTCTGTTTTTTCGTCTATCTCAAAAGCTGATGCAAGCATCGCTTTTGCGCTAAACGAAAAAACCAGATACTTTCGTATCTGGTTTTCTTTGTAGCGGGAACTGGACTCGAACCAGTGACCTTCGGGTTATGAGCCCGACGAGCTACCTACTGCTCTATCCCGCGATGTAGGCTGCAAAGATACAAAGCTTTTTTCCTATTATCAAAACATAAATCAATAAATCTTTTTTAATTACTTTCGGGCCACAACTACTTAATTCCATAACTTGAAAATTTTTCAGATTTTATGAAAGTATTCAACGATTTCTTGGCCGCCGTCTTGCCTTATACAGAGTGGGTTATGCTCTTTTTGATTATTGGTGGCGGATTGTTCCTGGTATTCTATTCCAAATTAATGCCCTACCGGTATTTTAAACATGCCATTGCCATTACGGCGGGAAAATATGATAAACCGGATGATCCCGGGGAGGTAAGTCATCTCCAGGCCCTTTCATCGGCCGTTGCGGCAACCGTTGGCCTAGGGAATATTTCTGGGGTGGCCATCGCCATTTATCTGGGCGGTCCTGGAGTGGTTTTTTGGATTTGGGTAACAGCACTGGTAGGGATGTGTATTAAATTTTATTCGTGTAGCCTCGCCATTATGTTCCGTGGGCAGGACAGTGACGGCAACCTTCAAGGTGGCCCTATGTACTATATCATGAAAGGGATTGGTCCAAAGGCCAAGCCATTGGCCATTTTCTTTTGTTTGGCCGGACTTTTCGGAGTGCTTCCGGCTTTTACCGTCAACCAATTTACCCAGACGCTGATGCGGGTGATACAACCCAATGAGAATATTGCACTATTGGGTGATTTCAATTGGAAGCTGGGGATAGGTATCGTCCTTTCTATCATTACATCCTTTGTTATTTTTGGCGGACTCAAGAAAATAGCCAAAGTGGCCACCACCTTGGTGCCTTTTATGGTCATGGTGTACCTGTTGGCTGTTATTTATATCATGATCGTGAATGCCGGACAAATTTTGCCCTCCTTGAAACTGATATTTGTAGAAGCCTTTAACATGAAAACTGCCGTTCAAGGCGGACTATGGGGCCTTGTCATTATAGGAATCCGTCGCGCTGTTTTTTCCAATGAGTCCGGTGTGGGTAATGCTCCTATGTACCATGGGCAGTCCAAGACCAATGAGCCCATACAAGAAGGATTGGTGGCCATGTTGGGGCCGTTTATAGATACCATTGTGGTCTGTACCTTGACTGCCATCGTAATTTTGTTGAGCGGAGCCCACCTATTGGCAGAGAATAACGGAATTGCCATGACCTTGATCGCTTTTGAAAAATCGCTCTATGGTGTGGGTGATGTCCTACTGATGGTGGTAGTGGCCGCTTTTGCCCTTTCTACCCTGTTCACCTATTCCTACTATGGTACCAAATGCCTTTCCTTTCTGACCAATGCCAAAATAGGAAAGTATTACAACCACATTTATATCTTAAGCATTACCTTTGCAGCAGTAGCTTCGGTAGACCTGGTGGTAAATCTGATCGATTTATCTTTTGCCCTTATGGTGATCCCCAACATGATTGCGGTACTCTATTTGGCACCCAAGGTAAACCAAGCAATGAAAACGTATTTTTTAAAGATAAAAGATGGCAGAGCATAAAGCAGGGTTTGTAAATATCATCGGGAACCCCAATGTGGGGAAATCCACGTTGATGAATGCATTTGTGGGTGAAAAATTATCCATTATTACATCCAAGGCACAGACGACCAGACATAGGATTTTGGGGATAGTGAACGGGGATGATTTTCAGATGATTCTTTCCGATACCCCTGGGATCATAAAACCGGCCTACGAGCTGCAATCTTCCATGATGGATTTTGTGAAGTCTGCCTTTGAGGATGCAGATGTACTGATCTATATGGTGGAAATTGGGGAAAAGGCACTGAAGGACGAAAGGTTCTTTGAAAAGATAAAAAATAGCAAGATCCCTGTTTTGCTCCTTTTGAACAAAATAGATGTATCCGAACAGGGTGTTCTGGAAGAACAGGTGCAGTATTGGCAGGAACAATTGCCCAATGCAGAAATACACCCTATTTCAGCTCTTCAGAATTTTAATGTGAAAGAGGTTTTTCACAGGATCATGGAACTGTTGCCAGATTCACCGCCGTACTATCCAAAAGACCAATTGACGGATAAACCAGAACGGTTCTTTGTAAACGAAACTATTCGTGAGAAAATCCTTCAACATTACAAAAAGGAAATTCCTTATTCTGTGGAAATCGATACGGAGGAATTTTTTGAGGATGAGGATATTATTAGAATGCGTTCTGTAATTATGGTTGAACGGGATTCCCAAAAGGGAATTATCATAGGTCATAAAGGATCTGCCTTAAAAAGGGTAGGAGTAGAAGCTAGAAAAGATCTGGAAAAATTCTTTGACAAACAGGTGCATTTGGAACTGTATGTTAAAGTGAACAAAAACTGGCGTAGCAATCCCAACCAATTAAAACGGTTCGGATACAACCAATAATCAGGGAGAGATGACCCTTGACATAAAAGAATAGAGCTCCTTCATTTGGGGCTCTCCTTTTTTTCTTCCTGTTCTGCCAAAGGCATATAAAGCAAACCAAATTACAAATAAGATCAAAAGAAACCCGATCTGAAGTCCGATGGGCTTCTCCAAGTACCAATTGGAGTAGGTCCATATTCCGATAATCGCGAATATTGTGGCGACGCCAAAATGTAGGAACATAAAAAATGTCCATAGCGTAGGACTTGGACCAAAGAGTCCTTGGATCCTACATGCACCATTATCCTCCTCATGCAGTTCCAAATGGAGTTCGGGGGTCCAAAAGCTCCGATGACCCAGTTCAAATTTAATAAAGAGATGATCGTCTATTCTTTTTATGAGAAAAGGTGATTGCCTGGTTTCTTCAAAAGAGGAAAGAACCAGTTCTTTGGACTTTTGTAGAGATAGTCGGAATCGGGGTCTTAAAACAATATTATTTGGCAGACTTTTCACAGGTACAATTGATTATGAAATAAAAGTTAGCGTTTTTCTTCAGATATTAATAGTACTTTTGCACCAAATTAAAGAAATATGAGTGCTATTGTAGCCATTGTAGGGAGACCTAACGTAGGAAAATCGACGTTTTTTAATCGGTTGATACAAAGAAGAGAGGCGATCGTAGATGCGGTAAGCGGGGTAACGCGCGACAGGCATTACGGGAAGAGTGATTGGAACGGACGGGAGTTTACCCTTATTGATACCGGGGGATATGTTTTGGGAAGTGATGACGTTTTTGAAGCGGAAATAGATAAGCAGGTAGAGCTGGCCATTGAAGAGGCGGATGCCATTATTTTTATGGTGGATGTGGAGACCGGTGTAACCGGTATGGATGAGGATGTTGCCGAGTTGTTGAGACGTCACAACAAACCTGTGCTATTGGCCATTAACAAGGTGGACAACGCCAAACGTGCCGAAGATGCCGTGGAATTCTATTCCCTGGGACTGGGAGAATATTATACCATTGCCAGTATCAACGGTAGTGGAACAGGAGACCTATTGGATGCCCTGGTAGAGGTATTGCCAGAGCATGAGCAAGTAGAAGAGAGCGAATTGCCGCGCTTTGCCGTGGTAGGAAGGCCCAATGCCGGAAAATCATCCTTCATCAATGCCTTGATCGGGGAAGATAGATATATCGTTACGGACGTTGCGGGAACTACAAGGGACAGTATAGATACCAAATACAACAGGTTCGGATTTGAATTCAACCTAGTGGATACTGCGGGAATCCGAAGAAAGGCCAAGGTGAAGGAAGATCTGGAATTCTATTCCGTAATGCGTTCCATCAGGGCCATTGAGCATTCCGATGTGTGTATCCTGTTATTGGATGCTACCAGAGGTTTTGACGGGCAGGTGGAGAATATATTTTGGTTGGCGCAACGCAACAATAAGGGGATTGTGATCTTGGTGAACAAATGGGATTTGGTAGAGGATAAGGAGACCAATACCATAAAACAATATACGGCCAAGATCAAACAGGCCATAGAGCCTTTTACCGATGTACCCATCCTCTTCATTTCCGTATTGACAAAACAACGGATCTACAAGGCTATAGAAACGGCCGTTGAGGTATATCAGAACAGAAGCAAAAAGATACAGACACGCAAATTCAATGATATTATGTTGCCCATCATTGAGAACAATCCGCCACCGGCATACAAAGGAAAATATGTTAAGATCAAGTTCTGTACGCAATTGCCAACACCATATCCGCAATTTGCATTCTTTTGCAATTTGCCACAATATGTAAGGGATCCTTACAAACGCTTTCTTGAAAATAAATTGAGGGAGCATTTCGATTTTACAGGAGTACCCATTTCCGTGTTCATGAGAAAGAAATAATTTTTTCATAAATATCTGTTAAGAGAGGTAAAGGTCTTAGTAGGTTAGATTATTTTCGAAACTTGCGTTAGCGCAATCAATCAAAAACCAATCTATGCCCAAGTTTCTTTACCTCTTCTTTATTGCCTTTCTTTTATCTTTTCAAATTAATGCCCAAGAGTTCCTAGTTAAGGGGACCCTTTTGGACGCATCATCCAAACAGCCTATGGAAGCGTCCACCATCTATGCCGAGTCCATTCAGGACAGTACCCTGATTACCTATACCATATCTGAACGGAACGGGACCTTTGCACTTGAAGGAAAAACTGCCCTCAAGGAAGTCATTCTCTACTTTTCCTATAACGGCTATAAGTCATTGGTGAAGAAAATTGCACTTAAATCGCAAGTGGATCTGGGGGTGATAGAAATGGAGGAGCAGGCACAGGAGCTCAAAGGGGTCCAGGTAACAGCGGAAAGAGTGCCCATCACCATAAAAAAAGATACGTTGGAGTTCAATGCGGATTCTTTTAAAACCAGACCCGATGCCACCGTCGAGGATGTGCTGAAAAAGCTTCCAGGTGTGGAAGTGGACAGCGATGGGAAAATCACTGTGAACGGTAAGGAAGTGAGCCAGGTGTTGGTGAACGGTCAGGTTTTCTTTAGTAGTGATCCCAAAGTGGCCACCAAAAGTCTGCCCAAAGAGATCATCAGTAAAATCCAGATTACCGATACCAAGACCAAGATCCAAGAATTTACAGGGGAAGCAGGGGATGGGGAAACCAAAACGATCAACCTGACCATAAAGGAAGATAAGAACAACGGGTATCTGGGCAGATTGGCCGCAGGGTATGGTACAGATGACAGGTATCAGCTGAGTGGACTCCTAAATTATTTTAAGGGACAGGAAAGGGTAAGTATTATAGCAGGGAGCAATAATATCAACAACAGTGGTTTTTCCTTTGATGAAATCTTCGATATGGTGGGTAATTCCGGTGGGGGCTTTTCCTTCAATGATTCGGGGGCTTTTAGTATTGGGGATATGTCGTTTGGATTTGGCCAAGGGATTACTACCTCTTCCAATATCGGAGCCAGTTATGCCAATCAGCAAAAGGATAAATTTGAGGTAGATGCCAATTACTTTTTTGCTTACAGCGATAACTTTAATAATGAGAAAACGTCTAGGGAGAATATCTTGCCAGATGGACGTTTTTTTACGGATACGGAAACCAATTTTAGCGGTACTACCAATTCTAGCCTAGGAGGGGCCAATTTGGAGTTTGATATTGATCCCACGTTTCGAATATCACTGCAGCCCAATATGAGTGTCAGTAGGACCAATGCTGTCAACGAAAGGAATACGCTGTCCAGTAATGAGGAAGGCAATCCAATCAACAGTAACAGTTCAATCACACGGGATGATGGCTATCAAAGTCGGTTTAAAAATAAATTGACCTTGTTCAAAAAGCTGGATACCCTTGGAAGATATATCCGTCTTTCCTTTTTCAATGATAATAGATTAAGTAGAAATGAAAGTAACTTTAATTCCATCCGAACCACTTTTGGGGATGATGGAAATGAGGATATTCTAGACCAAAAAACCAATAATAGAACAGATAGTGATTCTTATAACGCGGAATTTACCTATCGTCAGCCATTGGCTAAAGATATGTTTTTGGATTTTGGTTATGAATATGAAAACTATCTACAGAACAACACCAAAGGCGTGTTCGATTTTAATGCGGATTCCGGTGAATATGACAATTTTAATGGAGTGCAGAGTTCAGTCTTCAAATTTAGCAACATACAGCAGACACCTAGTTTGGGTATCAAGGGTAATGGCAAAAAGTTCCGATTTGGTCTAACGGCTCTTTATAAATTGACCAATCTTGAAAATTTCGACTTTCTACAAAACACTTCTTTTGATAAATCGTATGAAAATATATTGTTCAATGCAAACGCCAATTATACCATTGGAGAGAATAAAAACATAAGTATTTGGTCCCGTTCTAATTTGAATGTGCCTTCGGTAACCCAATTGCAGCCTATTCCCAATGTGAGTGATCCTTTAAATGTGGTGATTGGGAATCAAAACCTGGCCCCTGCTGTGAACACTCAATTATATCTGAACTATAATGATTACAACTGGAAGGACCGTACAGGTTTATTTGCGTATTTGGGGTTTCATTCAGAAAAGGGCAGGGTGTCAACCATTACCACAACCGATGAGGATTTGCTGCGAACCACCACCTACGATAATATTGATGGAAATTACTATTTAAATGGTGGGTTTGGCTATTCTAAACAGGTCAAAAAGGATAGTACCTACAGTATTAAATATAGTATTAGTCCATATTTTAATTATGACAAAAATATTGGGTTTACAAACGGGAGTCGTTTGGAAGCAGCTACCTTGTCGTTAAGCCCTAGGATAAATACCACTTTTAACTTTAGAGATCTGTTGGAGTTGGAGCCCGAATACCGAATAAACATAAGCGGGACCAAATACAATTTGGATGGCTTGGAAGATGTGAATTTCATTTCCCATAATCTTGGTTTCAAAACCACCACTTACTGGCCAGAAAATATAGTCTGGGGCAATGATATCAATTACAATTATAATGGTAACGTTGGTCCCGGCTTTGATAAGGATGCACTTTTTTGGAACATGAGCTTGGGCGTACAAATGTTGCAGAAAAATATGACCCTAAAAGTATTGGCTTACGATCTCCTGAACCAGAATATCAATACCCGAAGGACAACAGGGCAGGACTTTATACAAGATTTTCAGGGTACCGTTCTTCAGCGCTATTTTATGTTCAGTGCCACATTTAAATTCGATCAGTTTGGGGGTAAAAAGGATACTAAAAATAATATATACTGGATGGATTAAAGCTTGGTGTTGTTATACTGTTGACAATAATCTTACCAGCCTCCCGAGGAGCCGCCGCCACCAAAGCCGCCGCCACCAAAGCCGCCGCCAAAGCCTCCTCCTCCACCAAAGCCACCGCCGGAAGAAGAACCTCCGCCGAAACCTCCACGGCCCATGTTACTAAGGATAATGGCATCCCAGATATCAAAACCGCCACCCCGTCTTCCGCCATTTTTTCCGCCGCCCCTTTTGTTGCGGTTAGATAAAATGATCAGGATGATAAAAAATATGATAAAGGGTAAAAGTGATTTTAAGGGGAAACCGCGATTTTCCTTTTTGGTTCGGTCTTCCTTGAATTCGCCGGTCAATACCTGGAACATGGCATCGGCACCCTTGTCCAGTCCGCCATAATAATCCCCTTTTTTAAATTCAGGAATAATAATGTTCTC
Organism: Sediminicola sp. 1XM1-17; assembly: GCF_037203765.1. Classification (NCBI taxonomy): domain Bacteria; kingdom Pseudomonadati; phylum Bacteroidota; class Flavobacteriia; order Flavobacteriales; family Flavobacteriaceae; genus Sediminicola; species Sediminicola sp. 1XM1-17. The sequence goes on from NZ_JBBCAS010000014.1 coordinate 8,002, forward strand.
AATAATTCTTTTGGTCATGGCATCGGTCAAGGAACCTTCCACGCCATAACCGGTATTAATGGCCACCCTGCGGTCGCCTTTTGCCAAAAGCACCAGAACACCATTGTCCTTGTTCTCCTGTCCGATGCCCCAGGCCGCGCCCCATTGGGCTCCCAAATAATTAATGTTCTCCCCTTCAGTGGAGTTTATAATGGCCACCACGATCTGTGTGGAGGTGCTGTCCGAATACCGTATCAGTTTTTGCTCCAAGGATGTTTTTTCGGAGCTCGACAGTAAGTTGATATAGTCGTATACGCTGGTCTGCAGCTTAGGTTTTTCCGGTATGGAGTATTGCCCAAAGCTTATGGAAAAATTAAGAAAAAATAAAAGTAGAATACTAACTTTTAGATACCTCATTGCTCAGTTCGTTAGTATTGTTATGGTCCCAAGGAAAATGTTCTGCCAAAGCCTCACCGGCCTTAAGAACGCCATCTATGAGTCCTTGCATGAATTTCCGTTGCTTAAATTGTTTCTCAATGGCCTCTCTAGTGGTGTCCCAAAAATCTTTGGGCACCAAAGTATTGATGCCTTTGTCCCCTAAAACAACAAACCTCTTGTCATGGACCGCAACATAGATAAGTACCCCATTTTCTTCTTTGGTATTGTCCATTTTAAGATAATGGAATACCGCCTTGGCCCTTTCAAAATGGTCTTGGTCGGTATGCCTTTCTATATGTACCCTAATTTCTGCAGACGTATTTTTTTCCGCGCGCACAATGGCTGCCACCACGGCGGCTTCTTCTTCTGCGGTCAAAAAATCTTCTACTTGGGACATGGGGATGTTTTTAATTGAATTCAAATTCAACATCAGGGGCCTTCTCAGCTCCCGGATCTGCCTGGTATCTGGTCATAGGATCAAAATTGAACATACCGGCAAGGACGGAATTTGGGAATTTTTTGATGTGGATGTTGTAAATATTGACTTCTTCGTTAAATCTATTCCTTTCTACATTAATGCGGTTTTCCGTGCCTTCCAATTGCGCTTGTAATTCCAAGAAATTCTGGTTGGCTTTTAGCTCGGGATATCTTTCCACGGTTACCAGTAATCTTGACAAGGCAGAGGAAAGACCGGTCTGTGCTTCCTGGAATGCCGCCAATTTTTCTGGAGTAAGATTATTGGCGTCAATTGTAGTAGACGTAGCTTTCGCCCTCGCTTCAATAACATCGGTCAGTGTACCGCGTTCAAAGTCTGCAGCGCCCTGTACGGTCTTGACAAGGTTCCCAATCAGGTCATTCCTACGTTGGTAGGCACTTTCCACATTGGACCATTTGGTCTTTGCATTCTCCTCGTACTGTACGGCGGTATTGTTAAATCCTACGGCCCAACGGTATACCCCGAAGATGACGACTACAATTATAATTACTGGAATAAGCCACTTTTTCATGGATGGATGATTTTATTGTTAGTGTTAAAGTTGGTTTTTGATCTTAATAAGCTCTGCTTTGATCCCCTCTAATTTTGAAATGATATCAAAGGTGGAGAGCGATTTCTGTTTTTCTTCTTTTAAATGGGTTTTGGCCCCTTCCAGGGTAAAACCACGTTCTTTTACCAAATGGTAGATCAGCTGCAGGTTTTTTACATCCTGAGGGGTGAACTTTCTATTGCCCTTGGCATTTTTTTTGGGCTGAAGCACATCAAATTCCTTTTCCCAGAAACGGATGAGGGAGGTATTCACACCAAAGGCCTTGGCGACTTCCCCAATACCATAATACCTTTTTTCAGGAAGTTCTATATGCATCTTAATCCAGAGATTGGTTTTCTTGTGTGGCGTATTTCAACATGTTCTCAAACTCTTCCGCGGTCAAACTGCCGTAGTAGAAATTGATAGGGTTGATCCTGTCGCCATCTTTCCATACTTCATAATGTAAATGAGGGGCTTCGGAACGACCCGTACTACCGACAAAACCGATGAGATCACCGCGTTTTACGCGCTGTCCGGCTTTTACATTGTACTTGCTCAAATGTCCATAAAGGCTCATGTAGCCATATCCGTGTTCTATTCGAATATGTTTCCCATAACCCGAAGAATTATTATCGGCCCTGGTAACCTTGCCATCCCCGGAAGCGTAAATAGGCGTTCCTTTTGGGGAAGTAAAGTCCATCCCCCAATGCATTTTTCTCGCCTTGGTAAATGGATCCGAACGCCAGCCGTAACCAGAGGCCATTCGGGTCAGCCTATCATTGGAAATTGGTTGTATGGCCGGAATGGCTGCCAAAAGTTTTTCTTTTTCTGCCGCCAACTTGGTAATCTCGTCCAAGGATTTGGACTGTATCACCATTTGTTTTTGGATGATATCCAAACGTTTGGTGGTTCCAATGATCATCTCGGAATTATTGAAGCCCTCAAGGGATTTATAGCGGTTTACCCCTCCAAATCCTGCCCTTCGCTGTTCTTCGGGGATTGGGTTGGCTTCAAAATATAGGCGGTAGATATTGTTGTCCCTGTCTTCAATATTGGCAAGGACCTGTTCCATTTGCTCCATTTTCTTGTCCAACAGTTCAAATTGAAGCTCGTAATTTTTCAATTCACGTTGAAGGGAAAGTTCCCTTGGCGTATTTAAAATAGGGGTATTTAAAATGATGGCAAGTCCCAGTAGGCCAAAGATGGCAGAACCCAATAGAAAAAACGTCAAATTCCTATATTTCCTAGATTTTTTGGGCTCTATCTTTCGATATGAAAGCGTGTCCGGGTCGTAAAAATATTTTACTTTAGACATAAATGGAAATTATCCTATTTTTGTGCTCTTAATTATCGCAACAAACAAATATAAAAATTGTTTGGCACAATCAGCTAATTTTATAAAAAGCTTACCATTTTACATGAAATCCCAAGAAGCAAGAAATACGTTTTTAGAATTTTTCAAAGAAAAAGCCCACAAAATAGTGCCATCGGCCCCAATGGTCATCAAGGACGATCCAACCTTGATGTTCACCAATGCTGGGATGAACCAGTTCAAGGAGTTCTTTTTGGGGAACAGCATTCCCAAATCCAAAAGGGCCACGGATACCCAAAAATGCCTTCGGGTAAGCGGCAAGCACAATGACCTGGAAGAGGTTGGTAAAGATACCTACCATCATACCATGTTCGAGATGTTGGGTAACTGGAGCTTTGGGGACTACTTTAAGAAGGAAGCCATTGCTTGGGCATGGGAGCTATTGACAGAAGTATACAAAATTGATAAGGATAGCCTCTACGTTTCAGTTTTTGAGGGCAGCAAAGATGCCGATAACTTAGGGATGGATACGGAAGCCCTGGAGCTTTGGAAGGCCATAGTTCCTGAGGATCGCATCATATATGGAAATAAAAAGGACAACTTTTGGGAAATGGGGGATCAAGGCCCTTGTGGCCCTTGCTCGGAAATCCATGTGGATATCCGTTCCCAAGAAGAAAAGGCAAAGGTCTCCGGTGCATCCCTGGTCAACCAGGACCACCCCCAAGTGGTGGAGATCTGGAACTTGGTATTCATGCAGTACAATAGAAAGGCGGATGGCAGATTGGAGTCTTTGCCGGCCAAGCATGTAGATACCGGTATGGGCTTTGAACGCCTTTGTATGGTATTGCAAGGCGTTAAATCCAATTACGATACCGATGTCTTTACCCCCATCATTAGGGAGATTGAGACCATTACCAATTCCGAATACGGCAAGAATGAAGAGACCGATATCGCTATTAGGGTAATCGCTGACCATATCCGTGCGGTATCCTTTTCCATTGCGGACGGACAGTTGCCGAGCAACACCGGGGCAGGATATGTTATCCGAAGGATTTTAAGAAGGGCCATACGCTATGGTTTTACCTTCTTGGACACCAAGGAGCCCTTTATGTACAGATTGGTTCAGGTGCTTAGCAGTACCATGGGGCATGCCTTTCCAGAGCTCAAGGAGCAGCATCAATTGATAGAGAACGTGGTGAAGGAAGAGGAGCATTCCTTTTTAAAGACCTTGGACCAGGGATTGGTGCTGCTGGACAGTGTTCTGGCGAATGCCAAAGGAACATTGATCGACGGTAGAAAGGCTTTTGAACTTTATGATACCTACGGTTTCCCTATTGACCTTACCTCCCTTATTTTGGGCGAGCGCGGTTTTCAATTGGACGAAAAGGGTTTTGAAACGGCCATGCAGGAGCAAAAATCCCGTTCCCGTTCCGCATCCGAAGTGTCCAAAGAAGATTGGACCATTCTTTCAAATGATCAGGAACAGGAATTTGTTGGGTATGATAGGTTAGAGACCAACGTAAAATTGGTCAAGTATAGAAAAGTAACCTCAAAAAAGGAAGGGGAACAATATCAATTGGTATTCAATATGACCCCGTTTTATCCAGAAGGAGGAGGGCAAGTTGGTGACAAAGGTTATTTGGAGACTGCCAATGGGAATGTCATCTATATCTTGGATACCAAAAAGGAGAACAATGAAATATTACATTTTAGCAAGGACCTTCCCGATAATGTAACCGAGATGTTCAAAGCGGTAGTAGATCAGAATCAAAGACAGCGTACTGCTGCCAACCATACCGCCACACATTTGTTGCACCAGGCCCTTAGGGAAGTCTTGGGAACCCATGTAGAACAGAAAGGTTCTGCCGTTCATTCAAAATACCTGCGCTTCGATTTTTCCCACTTTGCCAAACTGACGGCAGAGGAACTAAGGGATGTGGAGGATTTTGTGAATGCCAGGATCGATGGTGGTATCCCATTGGAGGAGCGTAGAAGCGTTCCTATGGAGGAAGCTCTAAAAGATGGGGCTATGGCGCTCTTTGGTGAGAAATACGGGGATGCCGTACGCACAATCCGTTTTGGGAAATCTATAGAGCTCTGTGGGGGGACCCATGTGAAGAATACAGCCGATATTTGGCACTTTAAAATACGTTCTGAAGGTGCGGTGGCATCCGGAATCAGAAGGATAGAGGCCATAACATCAGATGCGGTCAAAGATTTCTATTTTGAGAATAATAAGACGTTGTCAGAAATTAAGGAATTGCTCAACAATGCACCAGATCCGAAAAAGGCCGTGGAAACCTTACAAGAGGAGAATAACGCCCTTAAGAAACAGGTGGAAGCCTTGTTGAAGGAAAAGGCAAAAAATGTCAAGGGAGACCTGATGAATGAACTGACCGAAGTAAACGGTGTCCAATTCCTAGCGAAAAAGGTAGATTTGGATGCGGCCAGTATCAAGGACCTTTCCTTTGAGATGGGAGCCAATAGGACCGATTTGTTCTTATTGTTCGCAACAGAGCAAGAAGGGAAAGCGCTGTTGTCCTGTTATATTTCCAAGGAATTGGTGGCCTCCAATAAATTGAATGCAGGGACCATTGTGCGTGAATTGGGTAAATTTATCCAAGGTGGAGGAGGGGGGCAACCTTTCTTTGCTACTGCCGGCGGTAAGAACCCTGCAGGTATTCCTGAGGCTTTGGACAAGGCCAAGGAATATTTGCAATAACAAGGAAGGTTCCCTCTAGAAGAGGGTAGAACATATGATAACAATAAAAGCACCCAATTGATTCTCTGATCATTTGGGTGTTTTGCCAAATAGAATACACCATGAAGCTTCAAACATTTGTGCCCTTGGAAAAAGCGCAGCAACCTATCGGTTACGATAGCCATATCCTTACATTGGGATCGTGCTTTGCAGAGCATATGGGCAATAAACTGGAGTATTTTAAATTTCAAGCAGTGCAGAATCCCTTTGGGATATTGTTCCATCCGTTGGCCATTGAAAATTTAATTACAAGGGCGATATTGGAGGAGCCTTATGCCAAGGCCGATGTATTCTTTTTAAATGAGCGTTGGCATTGTTTTGATGGTCATTCCATATTGAGCGATGCTTCCCAAGAAATCTTATTGGAACGCCTGAACATAGGGCTGGAACAAATAAGGGAACAAATAAAAATGGCCTCACATATGGTCATTACCCTTGGAACGGCTTGGGTGTACCGCAATAAGGTCTCGAATAAAGTAGTCGCCAATTGCCATAAGGTGCCACAAAAAGAATTTATCAAAGAACTACTCTCTGTTGATGAGGTAGCCTCAAGTTTGGAACGGATGATCGGACTGCTGAGGTCCAACAACACCGGGGTTCAGCTAATTTTTACGGTCTCCCCTGTACGTCACTTGAAAGATGGTTTTGTGGAAAACCAGCGCAGTAAGGCCCATCTGATCTCGGCCATTCATCTGGTCAGCGGTAAAGGTTTCGTTTCCTATTTCCCTTCCTATGAGATTATGATGGATGAACTGCGGGATTATCGCTTCTATGGATTGGATATGGTTCATCCCAACGAACTGGCCATCACTTATATCTGGGAGAAATTTAAAGAGAGCTGGATACAGGAAGCCGCTTATCCCATTATGGAAAAGGTAGAAGAAATCCAACGAGGGCTACAACATAGGCCTTTTGATCCAAATTCTGCCCAACATCTTACCTTTCTAAGGTCTTTGGAGCAGAAAATGAATGCCCTAAAGCAGTCCTATCCCTTTATGGATTTTGGGGGGTAACCCCCTTATCCTACCAGACTTTGGTCAACCAATGCAAGCCCATCGTCTATCAGATGGCCCAACTTCGGATTTTCCTGTTTTACCTTTTCAAGGTGATTGGCAATTTCGGCAGCAAATTCCTCGTCCCCATTGCTTACTGCCAATTCATACAGCTCTACCGATAGCAACCAGTCCTTGGGGTAGTTCGACTTGACCTCCTGAAAGACTTTGTTCCTGGAGATGGTTGTGTTGGTACCTTCCCTAAAATCCCTGATCTGTTGATATAGCAATTCCAATTGGGTGGTCTCCTTGGTCTTTTTGGCCTTTATGGTGGTCTCAGTAAGTTCGTGGGATACCAGATCAAAACTGTTGAGGTCTGCAGGACCGTTAAAGGCAGAAAGTACCTTTTCTCCCACCGCCATATGGTACAAGCCCCATTTTGGTTGGAACAAGGTCTCACCATTATAGGTTACGGTACAGTTTTCAAAAGTGATCAGAAGAATCTTGCCCTGAAGGTTTCTGGTGCCCGTAATGATATCACCGGTCACCTTTACGCCACTTTCAAATTCCAAGGTAACGGTTTCCCCTTCATATATGTGATAGGCCTTAAGGTCCCTTGGGCTCATATCCTCAATGGCCAAGTTGATCCCTTTTAATTTTCCGATGGGAGAACCAAAACCTTCTGCATGGTGTTTGGTGCTGTGGCCTACCAGTTCTTTTTCCCTATAGGAAAGAGCGGTTTTGCCCTTTGTACTTATATAGGCAGGCTTCCCGTCAAATTCGATCACCCGATCAAAAACCCCGGAAATCTGCAGTCCGGTACTAAGTTCTGCCGTTCCCAAGGCATTGGAATTGATAAGCTTGGCAATTCCCTTGAGGCCCCCTGTACGCAATGCCATAGTATTGGCAAACTCTTCCAGGACCTGGCTCAAAAATGCAAAATCTGGCGTTACAAAAAGTTGTGGCTGAGGTTTTGTAATATCGAAGGAGGTGTGTGCTGCTTCAATGGAATACGGAATCTTTTTAACTTCATCGGTCATGCACCACGCACTTTCACCAATGGAGGAAAGGAGTCCGGCCCCATATATTTTAGGTTGCTCTACAGTATTGATCAGACCGTATTCTACCGTCCACCAGTGCAAGTTTCTGATCAGGGCCATCTCACTGGGTTCCCCCATGTTCTGCTGTAGGTCCTCAATTAATTTTTCTGCCCGGTCCACTTCTTCCTGTGGTGTATCAGCTGCTTCCTTGATGATGGACAAATGTCGTACAGCCTCATATAATTCGTAATCCTTGGCACTAGAAATGGCCTTACAGCCAATTTCCCCGAAACGCCTTAAGTATTCCGCATATTCAGGGTTGGCAATAATAGGGGCATGGCCAGCACCTTCATGGATAATATCGGGCGCCGGGGTATATTCAATATGGTTCAATTGCCGGATGTCGGAAGCGATGACCAACACATTGTAAGCCTGGAATTCCATGAATGCCGAAGGTGGTATAAATCCGTCCACGGCAACAGCTGCCCATCCTATTTCCTTAAGGATGCGGTTCATCCCGTACATATTGGGAATGTGGTCTATGGAAATACCCGTTTTCTTTAGTCCGTCCAAATAACTTTTATGGGCAACCCTGCTCAGATAGTCTACATTCTTCCGCATGACATACCGCCAAACAGCTTGGTTGATGGAGGTGTAATCATCATAGTTCTGTGGTTTTATATACTGCTTAAGGTGCTTTGGAAGTTTATCTAAAATATGATTGCTCTTGTAGGACATCGGTATTTATTTTAACGGTATAAAGATACAAAAAATGATGTGATAGTTTTCTTTGGAAAAGAGGTATGGAAATAAAAAACCGCCCCATCAGGACGGTTTCAACTACAATATTTTTGACTATTTGGAGGCTGTCATTGGAGGGTAGGCCTTCATGATTTCTGAAACGAACTCTTTGATCCGTTCCTCTTTCTTTTCTATATTTCTAGTGTTGTTCAAAGTGCCAACCCCTCTTCCTTGCCATACCAATTCTTTGTTTTTGGTGTCTATCATATCAATATATAGGGATCCTTCGGTTCTTGTGCTTACGTTGTTGCCACCGCCCCAACCAAATCCAGGGCCCCAGCCAAATCCAGGTCCCCATCCCCAATAGTAGGGACTCCAGCCCCAGCCAAATCCGCCTCCCCAATAATTGTTGTAGACGTCTACCTGCTCGCGCTCTTTGGTAAAGATGCTGATCAGAACATCCGGATCGTTCGATTTTACAAAGCCTTTGGAAGCCATTTCATTCTCAATAGCCTTTAAAATTCTCTTCTTGTCCAAGTCAGAAATTTGGGCCTTGTCAATGCCGGTCTTATAAAAAGCGTAGGATTTAAAAGCGTTGAAATTAACTTCCCTGTCGTAATCGGACAATACTCTTACCGAGGTACAAGAACCCAATAACAGTAGGAATAGCAATGGAGCGGTCAATAAAGCGAATTTTTTCATAGCGATAGTTTTTATGTTAAGGAAACGCAATTTCTTATAAAAATGCTTCAATAATCATGCCGAAAATATACTGCGCCTATCTTCTATTTGTTCGTTTGTTGTATCCATAGGGACAGTGTCTACAGCCACTTTCACAGCAATACCCTCTCCTTAAATGGTATTTTTCGGTAAATACCTTGTAGCCCTCGGGGGATAGATAAAAGTCGCCCTCTTCCAAAGGAATAATTTTCTTCATCACCGTAAAATTAGGTTAAATCCCATGAATAGGGAAAGATTTAAGAATTTTTAACCAAGTACAAAGGTTGAGTCATAGCGGCCATTACACGCATGCCTCGGTTGTTTAAAGCATCAATAATTTGTATATTCCTTTAATGAGTTTAATAAACCCAAGGTAAATGGTCGTAATATTTAAATACATTTTTCGCCGTAATTATGTGGGACTTACCCTTTGGCCTTTTATCATTCTTAAAAATACTGCGCTGCGGGAAGATCTAATCCTCATAAACCATGAAAGGATCCATCTCAAACAACAATTGGAGCTTTTGGTGCTTCCTTTTTACATAATCTATGTGTTGGAATGGATGTTCAGATCTATCCTGTACTTAAATACCTATAAGGCCTACAAGAACATAAGTTTTGAGAGAGAGGCCTATGAGAATGAAAAGGATCTGGAATATTGTAAGAATAGAAGGCCGTTTGGCTTTATTAAATATATTTGGGGCAGAAAAGCAAATGTGTGAAGGTTTACAATCAACAAGTTGAACTATCCATCTTAAAGGAAAAGGGTGTGGCGCTCTATATAAAGCGGGAAGACCTGATCCATCCATTTATATCCGGTAACAAATTTAGAAAGCTGACCTATAATTTAAAGGAAGCCAGATACTCGGGTTTTGATACCATTTTGACCTTTGGGGGTGCTTTTTCCAATCATATTGCGGCTACAGCCTATGCGGGCAAAGAGCATGGGTTTAAAACCATTGGCATTATCAGAGGGGAAGAGTTGCATGACCGTTGGCAGGAAAACCCCACCCTTTTGTGGGCAAAAAAGCAGGGTATGGAATTCAAATTCATAACCCGACAAGCGTACCGCCATAAAGAAAGTCCAGAATTTCTAGGGCAACTTAAAGAAGAGTTTGGATTGTTCTATGCCCTTCCTGAGGGCGGTGCGAACGCCTTGGCCGTCAAGGGCTGCGAGGAAATATTAACGGCCCAGGATGCCATCTTTGATGTGATCTGTGCCTGTGTAGGTACCGGGGGGACCATTGCCGGATTGATCAACGCTGCAGAGGCACATCAAAAACTTATAGGTTTCCCTGCATTAAAAGGTGATTTTTTGAAGAAAGATATTTGTAAATTTGCCCCAAGGGGAAACTGGGAACTGAATACCAGTTATCACTTTGGAGGCTATGGAAAGGTGACTTTGGAGTTGATAGAATTTATGAACGCATTTAAATTGGAAACCTCCATTCCCTTGGATCCGGTATATACTGGCAAAATGCTATATGGAATTATAGACTTGGTCCGCAAGGATCATTTTAAGCCCAATACCAATATTTTGGCAATACATACGGGAGGTTTACAGGGAATAGCTGGCATGAACCTTGTTTTAGAAAAGAAAAATTTACCATTGATTGAACTATGATACAACGAATAGGCTTAATTGTGCTTCTAGCCATTTTTTTAACGGGCTGCGGGGCCAAAAAGAGAACGTCCAATAGCCATAGGGATAGAAGACACCAAACCACAACGGTCAGTAGAACCTTGGAACCTAGGAAAGTGCAAAAAGATGATTCCGATAAATATCCTTTACCCGACGACAATGGTAGCTTTGTAAAATTTCCCATTGCAACAACCCAAGAATATATTGAAACTTTTGCCGAGATTGCAAAATTTGAAATGAAGGCCTATGGCATCCCCGCCAGTATAACCCTGGCACAAGGTATCTTGGAGAGTGGGGGAGGAAGGGGAGCACTCACCATGCGGACCAATAACCATTTTGGGATAAAATGCCATACCGGATGGACAGGTGATTATGACTACCACGATGATGATGAAAAGGGCGAGTGTTTCAGAAAATACAACCATCCCATGTATTCTTTTAGGGACCATAGTGAATTCCTGTCCTCCAGGTCCAGATACGCTTCCCTGTTTCAATTGGATGCCGATGATTATAAAGGATGGGCACAAGGCCTAAGCGATGCAGGTTACGCCACTGATAAACGATATCCCCAAAAATTGATTTCCTTTATAGAGCAGTATGGACTCCATAGATTTGATAAGGAAGTGGCCAATGAAGGCTATGTGGTCAAAAAAGTGGCAAAGGATTACGATTATAAGGTACATGTCGTAGCCAAAGGAGATACCCTGTATTCCATTTCACGCAAGTATTTTGTTTCTGTGAACGAATTGATGAAAATGAATAAAATGGACAATAGCAACCTGGCCATTGGTCAGGAGGTGATTGTCAAATCCGAAACAATCAAAAAATAAATATGATTTATAAAAGAAGTAGTGCCTTATTTGATGAGGCACAACAATATATTCCTGGTGGGGTAAATTCCCCGGTAAGAGCTTTTAAGGCTGTTGGTGGTGATCCTATATTTGTAAAAGAGGCCAAAGGGGCCTATCTCTATGATGAGGATGGAAATAAATTAATTGATTATATCGCATCCTGGGGCCCCATGATCTTGGGACACGCCCATGAACCTGTGGTAAATGCGGTCATAGAAAAGGCAAAAAAAGGGACCTCTTTTGGAATGCCTACCGAAATAGAGACGGAACTTGCCAAACTGGCCGTTTCCATGGTTCCCAATATCGATAAGATCAGATTTGTAAACAGTGGCACGGAAGCCTGTATGAGCGCTGTGCGTTTGGCAAGAGGGTTTACCGGAAAGGACAAGATCATTAAATTTGCGGGTTGTTACCATGGACATTCCGATTCCTTCCTAATTCAGGCCGGAAGCGGGGCAGTGACCTTTGGGAGTCCAAACAGTCCCGGTGTTACCCAAGGGACGGCCAAGGATACCCTTTTGGCCACCTATAATGATCTTGCTAGTGTACAAGCATTGACGGAGGCAAACAGGAAGGAGATAGCTGCAGTGATCATAGAGCCTGTTGCAGGAAATATGGGATGTATTATCCCAGATGAAGATTTTATGAAAGGGCTTCGGGACCTTTGTACCAAAGAAGGCATATTGTTGATTTTTGATGAGGTAATGACCGGCTTCCGTTTGGGAAGGGGTGGTGCCCAACAGGTTTTGGGAATCGATGCCGATATTGTAACTTTTGGAAAAGTAATCGGTGGGGGACTGCCCGTTGGTGCTTTTGCGGCCAGAAACGAAATCATGGATTATTTGGCGCCAGTTGGCCCGGTTTATCAAGCAGGAACGCTAAGTGGAAATCCATTGGCTATGAGCGCTGGGTTGGCCATGTTGACAGAGCTGAACAATAAGCCTGAAATATTCCGCAGTCTCGCCGATAAGACTGCCTATCTCCATAAAGGCTTTGATAGGGTTTTAAAGGGTAAGAATATCCCTTACCAGATCAATAGGTTTGGATCTATGATCTCCTTACATTTTACCGACAAACCTGTGGTAGATTTTGCCTCCTCGGCAAAAGGCAACAACGAGACATTCAAAAAATTCTTCCATGGGATGCTTTCCCAAGGGATCTATCTGCCGCCTAGTGCATTTGAGAGTTATTTCCTTAATGAGGCACTGACCTATGAAGATTTGGATGCTACCATTACTGCCCTGGAAACCATCGTTCCCCAATTGCAGTAATCAGGTCAAAATTTGGAAAGCCCCTTACTTTATTTTAAGTAAGGGGCTTTTTTTTGTTACATGCTTTTTAAAGTGTGGAACGGCGTTTGTTACTTGGGCTTGTGGTGCGTATTGCGTCCAGTGACACCCTTTCTTTGGTGGTGTCCTTTTCGTTGCTGCATTTTTTCCCATTTTTCAAACTGCTCCTTGGATAACAACTGTTTCATTTGTGATTTTTGGGCTATGCGTTGGTCCAACCTTGCCGTATGCATGGCATAGCGTTCTTCGGATGTAGGTTTGGTCACTTCGCCACTTTCCCTTTTAACTTTCATTTCATTCATTCTTGCCATACGGCTGGTTGCTTCTTCCAGATTAAAGTCCTGCATCTGCTTTTGTTGCGTCGCAGTCAGGTCCAGGGCCAAGGTCATCCGCTTGGTCTGTAAGGTTGCCATTTGTTCCGGTGACAGATCTTTTAGATTTTCTCTTTGCCTGTGCTCTCTTCTTTCATTTTGGGCTAGGCCTATAAAGCCTATCATTAAAAGCCCTACTAGAATTACTTTTTTCATCAGTGATTAATTTATAGGTTACCACTATAGGATGGCTTCTTTGACCATTGGTTTAAAAGGCGATGGTAAATTGGGAGTCTTTTAACTACTGGAAGAAAAAAATGAAGATCTGGGCCTTCATGGTAGTGTTGACAATGTAAAGTTCAGAAATGCACTGAAAACCAAACAAAAAAAAATCAGGTGTATGTAGGGATACACCTGATTAGAACTTATAAGTAGGATCGGTATTTTCTTTTTAAGATTATTCTATGATATCCAAGCTGGCAACTTTATTTGCATTTAAATCGTTGTTGTCAACTTTATTCATTTCAATTGTTTCAACAGTGGTTGAAGTTTGTTCCAATTGCGGTTCTAAACTATAGTAGGTAGCCGCCGAGGCCATGAAACAAATAAAATACAGTAGGCTTTTAATTTTCTGAGACATAAACTTGGGATTTTAATCTGGATTAAAAGTATAGCAATTTAGGATTCAAAAATAAAATATGTTGTGAAAGTCGGTTTTTATGTGGTGTAGAAAACCGTATTAATAATTTCTTCGATGAACGGTCACAAAATAGAAAAAGGTGTGGTTTTTCGACCACACCTTTTTGGGAAATTTTTCTTTTATGTACCAGCCCTTATTTAGGGTCCAAAACCATTTCGATGCGTACCAAAGCATCCTGTAAATGGTATTTGCTCATACTGTCAGAGGTTCTTGGGATGGCATTTCGTATATCGCGCTTCAGCAAGTTCATTTCTGCCCGTGCTACGGAACGAATATCGGACTGACTCGTGTTCAAAACGGTATACTGTCTGCTGCCCCATCTTCCTGATGGAGGGGTAAGGTTTTCGGCTGTCATCAAATAGGTCAGACGGTCTATATGCGCCTTCTGGAGGTTTCTCCTATAGGTGTCAATTTTTCTTCCGGCCCTCAACTCGGACCAGATGCCATTGCGTAGATCCTTGGTCACGTCCAATAGGGCGTAAGCTTCCTTCCCATTGGCTGTCTCGTTCTCAATGATCCTCGCGATGGTGCCTAAACTTAGAATGTTGTCCAATGTCCTGACCTGTAGCGCCCTGACCCTTTCCACAGATCCAGAGTTCTCTATTTTGTTAAAAATATTCTGATCCAACAACCATTCCGGAGTCGTGAACAATTGTCTCTGAACAAAATCCATCGCCTTTTGCTGATGGTCTTTGGCCACATGGGTGTAAACAGCACCCTCCTGATCATAGGTTTTGTAGTACTCGTAAACACCTCCGATGTTGTTGGATACATGTCCCATATACCTGTTGTATTGGCTCAATACCTGTTGGTACAGGTCTCCGAGGTCTTCGTAGTCCTTACCGTCTTCGGCTGTCCAGGTGATCAGGTTGGGAACGATTCTTTTTAAATTTTCAATGCCGTAGTCACTTGCTTTTATTGCATCGTCACCCAAATCTTCAGTCTGCGAACTTGGGTCTACCACATCGCGTTGCTGACTTCCAAATCTGTACATAGGGTCTCCCGCATGTTCCAGGATCCAGCTGTCCAAAACAGCTTTCTCTTCCACCGCACTCTTATCAAGAATAGGCCTGTACCCCCAATTGATGGAATATTTATCATAGATCCCAATATTGGGCATAAGGGCCACACCCTCATCTCCAGGCTGTGCCACATAATTAAAACGGGCATAGTCCATAATAGAAGGGGCCGTACCGTATTTCTGGGTAAACGCTGCCGAACGTAGTGAGTCTACGGGGTAGGCAACACTACTGCCCATATTATGGGGAAGTCCCAGGGTATGTCCCACCTCATGCGAGGATACAAAGCGTATTAAGCGTCCCATAACTTCGTCTTTGAACTGTACCCCCCTGGCATCCGGATTGATGGCGGCCGTCTGAACAAAGAACCAATTGCGCAATAGGGTCATTACATTGTGGTACCAGTTGATGTCCGATTCCAAAATTTCCCCACTACGTGGGTCACTAACGTGTGGTCCATTGGCATTGGGTATTGGGGAGGCCAAATAGCGCACTACGGAATAGCGAACGTCTTCCGGTGACCATTCCGGATCTTCCTCCTTTGTTGGTGGATCCTTGGCGATAATGGCATTTTTAAAGCCTGCAGCCTCAAAAGCTACCTGCCAGTCTTCTATCCCTTGTTTGATAAAGGGTACCCATTGTTTGGGGGTGGCCCTATCCACATAATACACGATTTGTTTTTTGGGCTCCACGAGTTCCCCATTGGCAAATTTCTCTTTGTCCTCGTCCTTAACTTCCAATCTCCATCGATCCAAATAGCGAATGGTTTTACTCTTTTGTGCATCCAGTCCGTAATCTACCTGACCTCTGGCAAACCAGCCTACGCGCTCATCGAAATATCGGCGCTTCATAGGTTCTTTGGGCAGCAAGATCATGGAGTTGTTTATTTCTATGGAAATGGAGCCAAGGCTCTCATTGGAAGGGGCATCCCCGGCAGCATACGTCTTCACGTGTCTTGCCTCTATATTGAGTGGGTAACTTTTTAATGTTTCGATATAGCTCCTGCTATCATCCAAACGGGACACTTTATATTGTTTTCTGTAATATTCAGGCATTCCCAAGGCATTGACATCTTTTTCAAAGAAGTCGTTCACCTCAATTACAGTCGCGGTATTGGCTGAATCCTTATGGATAGCCTTTATTGGAAAGGTGTACAATACGGGCTCAAAATTTGAATTTACCACAGCTTCGTGAACTGGTAGGGAGTCTGCAGCAACAACATCATGGGAAACAACCCTTAAAAGAACCTTTTTAGGTGTTTTTTCCCAGCGGAGTACCTGGGTATTTATTTTTCCCCCACCAAAGCCTATGCCGCTAGCTGTTTTGGAAATTCGGCTCACCATTAACATTTCCCTATTGAAAAGGGAGTCTGGAATCTCATAATAGTGTTTGTCCTCTACCTCATGAACGGCGAACAGGCCTTTATCGGTTTTGGCATCCTTGGTAATTACCTTGTCATAAGGTTGAATACCATCTTTTTTGGGTTTTGCACTGTCCTCTGTTTTTTCTTTTTTCTTTTTCTTGAAAAGTTGGGCCTCGGCAGGTGCGGAATAGCCCAATACCAAAAGAAGCATCAGCAACTTTGGGAGTAATTTTTTAGTCATTTTAGGTCAATTTTTTTTTGATTTCCTCAAATAACCGAAAAATAAACGCATTTTTTTGTTAATAAAATCATAACCAGCAAATTGTTGCACCCCTTATATTTCATCTATGGAAAGGTATCAAAGGGCTGATTCAAATTAGATGGTTATAGGAAATAATAAAGGGATTGGCCAGTGAAATTTATTTAAACAACTGTACTTCAGTGTATAAGATAAGTGTTTCCCAATGCTGCCGTTCGGGCACACAGCAATAATATGAGGTGGATCGCATCCCTGGTTGAACTTTATTTTTTGAGAATTAATTTAAAAGCCTGCTGCGATGAAAGTAGGGAGGCTATAGCTGAAAATTCTTTTCCTGTAACATCCCTAAGTGCTCACTATCACGTATATATAAATATAAAACATTGGTTTTACAAAACTTGTTTTTTAGATTAGTCAGATAAAACCCCTATGTTATTAGGGGTTTTGTTTTTTTATTAGAACAGGAAGGGTATGACCCATTGGAACATCAAAATTAGGATCACCACAGAAATAAGGTTCAGCACCAATCCCACTTTGGCCATTTGTGACACTTTGATATAACCACTTGCAAAAACAATGGCATTGGGTGGGGTGGCCATGGGAAGCATAAAGGCGCAGCTGCTGGCCATGGTAACGGGTATAAGAAGGTAAACGATCGGGACATTTAATCCAATGGCTATACCCGCAACAACAGGAGCCAGAACGGCTATTAAGGCCACGTTGCTCATAAGTTCGGTCATAAAGAGCATCAAAACGATGAGCAGGGAGGCTGTCAGCAATACACTAATGTTACTAGTGGCAATGGCCTGTGTCACCATATCCACAATACCACTGGCAGACATTCCGTTGGCCAGTGCCAATCCACCTCCAAAGAGTACCAATATTCCCCAGGCCAATTTTTCGGTGTCGTTCCAATGGAGGATAAAATCCCCTTTTTTTAAATTATGGGGAATGGCGAAAAGGGCCACTGCGGCTACCATACTGATTATGGTATCGGACAGACCAAGTTTTGGGAATATTTCGTTGATCAAGGTTCTAAATATCCAAAGAAATACGGTGACACCAAAAATGATCAGTACCATTTTTTCTTTCGAAGAGGTGGGACCTAATTTGTCCAGTTCAGCCTGGATAACCTGTTTGGAGGCCGTAAACTTCAATTGCTTGTTGGGGAACATCCATTTCACCAGTACCAAATAGCTGATGGCTACCATCAGGACGGAAAAGGGTACGCCTATAACCATCCATTTTAAGAAGGAGATTTCTATGTTATATTCATTTTCCAAAAGGCCAATCAGAACAGAATTGGGAGGTGTCCCGATAACTGTGGCAATGCCGCCGGCATTCGCTGAAAAAGCGATCCCCAACATAACGCTCAAAGCAAAATTCTTATCATCCTTGGTAAAGCCGTCTTCGTCATGAATCAGGAGTTTGATAACGGAAATAGCAATGGGGAGCATGACCACAGTACTGGCGGTATTACTGATCCACATACTCATGGCGGCCGTAGCTATCATAAAACCAAGCACCACCTTATTGGGCGTGGTACCGGTGATCTTAATAATGTTGAGTGCAATCCGTTTGTGAAGATTTACCTTTTCCAAGGCAAGGGCCAAAATAAAGCCTCCAAAGAACAAAAATATAATGGGACTTCCGTAATTGGCCCCAACATCATCTATGGACATTACCTTGAGCAACGGAAACAGGATCAAGGGCAATAAGGCTGTAACGGAGATGGAAACAGATTCGGTGATCCACCAGAGTATCATCCAAACAGCCACAGCGACTACAGGGTCGCCCGTTTCAGAGATGAGATGAAAAGGCAGGTTGATGATAATCAAAAATGCGATAGGCCCTAATAGGAGGCCCATTTTTTTACTTAGGTCCATGGTTGGTTTTTAAAATCCCTAAGCTATACTTTTTAGAACAGTTTTAAAAATAAAAAAGAGGGGCTAGAACCCCTCTTTTTTTGAATAGATAGTCACGAAGACTATCCAATATTTAATCCTGTAATTCTACCATCAGGGCGTCATCTACCTTGGAAACTTTGGCCAAACCGTGTTTTCCGAGAGATTTTATCCCTTTGTCCCAAGCTTTGTTGCTCAAGCCCGAGGCTTCTTTCAGGGTTTCCAATGGCATTTGTTTTTCCTTCTTCAATACATCAAAAATAACTTTTTCATTTTCAGAAAGCTCAATGGGCTTCTTCTCAGGACGCATTTGTGGGAAGAACAGTACTTCTTGTATAGAGGCATTGTTGGTCATTAGCATCACCAAGCGGTCAATGCCAATTCCGATTCCACTGGTCGGTGGCATCCCGTACTCCAAGGCCCTTAGGAAATCTTGATCGATGAACATGGCCTCATCATCCCCTTTGGCAGAAAGTTTTAATTGCTCTTCAAAACGTTCCCGTTGGTCAATGGGGTCATTGAGCTCAGAATAAGCATTGGCCAATTCCTTACCGTTAACCATCAGTTCAAAACGCTCCGTTAGCGCCGGGTTGTCCCTATGTTCCTTACAAAGGGGACTCATTTCTTTGGGGTAATCGGTAATGAAGGTTGGTTGGATATAGAAATGCTCACATTTCTCACCAAATATCTCATCGATCAGTTTGCCAACTCCCATGGTTTCATCTACTTCTAGTCCCAATTTTTTGGCTACGGCACGCAATTCCACTTCGTCCATTCCGGACACATCATATCCAGTGTGGATTTTAATGGCTTCCAAGATCGGTACCCTGGGATATGGAGCTTTAAATTCTATTTCGTTTTTGCCCACTGTTATTTTGGAGGTTCCATTGGCATCCAAGGCCACCTTTTCCAATAATTGTTCGGTGGTATCCATCATCCAATTGTAGTCTTTGTAGGCTACATACAGCTCCATAACCGTAAATTCAGGATTATGGGTGCGGTCCATCCCTTCGTTCCTAAAATCCTTGGCAAATTCATATACGCCATCAAAACCACCAACGATGAGTCTTTTCAGATAAAGCTCATTGGCAATCCTTAAATAAAGGGGCATGTTCAGGGCATTGTGGTGGGTGATAAAAGGTCTAGCGGCCGCACCACCTGGTATAGGCTGGAGGATTGGGGTTTCTACTTCCAGATATTCCCTTTCATTGAAAAATTGGCGGATGCTATTGGTAATTTTGGTACGCTTGATAAAAGTTTCCTTTACCGCGGGATTCACCACGAGATCCACGTAGCGTTGACGGTACCTTAATTCCGGATCATTGAATTCATCATATACTTTTCCTTCGGCATTGACCTTGGGCAAGGGCAATGGCCTCAAGGCCTTGCTCAAAATGGTGAAGTCTTTTACCATTACGGTTTTCTCACCTACTTGAGTAGTGAACAATTCTCCTTCCACACCTACAAAATCGCCAATGTCCAATAGCTTTTTGTAAACCTCGTTATATTTTATTTTATCGTCACCGGGACAGATTTCATCCCTGTTGAAATAGACTTGTATTCTGCCTTTGCTATCCTGAAGCTCAGCAAATGAGGCCTTTCCCTGTATCCTTCTGGACATCAATCGGCCTGAGATAACAACTTTTTTGCCCTCCTCATAGTCGTTTTTAATGCTTTTTGATGTGGCATCCACAGGATATAGCGCTGCTGGATAAGGGTCTATCCCCATGGCCCTTAATTTGGCCAATTTTTCCCTTCTGATTACTTCTTGCTCCGAAAGTTGCATAAAATCTTGATTAAGGCTGCAAATATAGCTACTCTGGGCTAATCTATCAATTGATTAAATAGGTATTGTTTTCCGGTCTATAAGTTTTCTACGGGAATGTAACAAATTGTACCAATTGGCGTCCTATAGAAACATCAATCAAAACAATCAAAAAATGAGTTTTTGGCGAGTGCTATTAGCTATCCTATTTCCGCCCTTATCCGTAATCGGGAAGGGCTGTGGATCTATTATTATTGTATTTCTTTTGACCCTCTGTGGATGGGTTCCCGGAGTTATTGCCGCGCTGGTCATTCTGAATAACCCAAATAATTAGTTACTTTGCACCACGGACAAGTGGGGACCAGGGAATGGTTTTTTCTTTTGTGGAGGTCAAGTATGAATAAAAAAGTAAGACTACAGGATTTAGGGCTCAAGGATTATAAGGAGACTTGGGATTATCAGGAGGAGTTGTTCCAGACAACCCTGGACATAAAAATAAAGAACAGGCGTGAAGATGCCCAACTGGAAACCCCCAACCATTTTTTAATGGTAGAACACCCCCATGTGTTTACATTGGGCAAAAGTGGGGATATGGGGAACTTACTGGTCAACCAGGACCAGTTAACCAAAAAAGGGGCCAGTTTTTATAAGATCAATAGGGGAGGGGATATTACCTATCACGGTCCAGGTCAAATTGTTGGCTACCCCATATTGGATCTTGATAATTTCTTTACGGATATTCATAAGTACCTAAGGCTCTTAGAGGAAATGGTGATACTTACCCTTGCAGAGTATGGATTAAAGGGGGAAAGATCCAAAGGGGAGACTGGTGTCTGGTTGGATGTTGGAACCCCATTTGCACGGAAGATCTGCGCCATGGGCGTACGTGCCAGCCGTTGGGTCACCATGCACGGATTTGCTTTGAACGTCAATGCCGATTTGGGGTATTTTGACCTTATGATCCCTTGTGGCATCAAGGACAAGGCAGTAACATCCCTCAATGTGGAATTGGGACAAAAAGAGGTTTCCATGGAGGAGGTTAGGAAAAAACTGATCACCCATTTTGAGGCCTTGTTCGAAGCGGAATGCATCGAGAGTCAGGCCTGAATATAATTAATGTGATTAGGTCATTAATTTGAATAGTCGGTAAGGACCATTCTATTCATTAGATTCCCGCCTTTATCATAGGTTTCCTGTTTGATCATCCCTACACCTTCGGCCAGCCATAATCTAGATGGAAAGGTTTGTTGCATCATTTTTTTGGTCACTCGTTCACCATAAATTACATAGCAGTCAAAACTTCCTGCCGGAGTAGTAGTAGCATCTTTTTTTTCTACACTTCTATTGATCAAATCAACTTGAAAGTTCATTTTTGTGCCCCCCATATCCAATGTCATGGTAACACTTGCATCCTCTAGTTTTTGCCCAATACTCAGATCATTGGGAAGTACTATATCGCTTCCCGAGATATCCATTTTCTTGCCTTTATACTGTTTCAGGGTTTCGCTGGAAATCATGGATTCGTAGTCAATTTCAACTACATTGTCAATGCAGTTGACATTATGGTCTGAAGAAAGGTATTCCTTGCCTTTAATATCCTTGTAGGTAATTTTCATCCATGCTTCTGTATCCTTATCCCTGTGGGATACATTATGGATCTCATAATGAACAGAGCCTTCTTTGCTGCCATTCTTGCCGTAATTGGCATATTGATAATTAGCTCCTTCTTCCAAGTTATAATATTTGCTACAACTTTCTTGGCCTGATGTTGGTATGGATATAATAATGAGAGAAAATAGCAATGCGATTTTTAAATTCATAATTGGTATTTTTTAGGTAGATAGAACAAGGGTAAACAGTTTTGGAATGACCGAATATTACTGATTAAAAGCGGTCAAAATACTGCCTCCGATCATTTTTCCTTTTTTATTGTAGTTTTCTTGCTTTACCATGCCGACATTTTCGGCCAACCATTGTTTGGCGCTACCGCTTATCTTGACTCCCATTTTTGATTCATGATCCCAAGAGACAACAATACAATCATAGGTGCCAGCAGGGGTGGTGACACTTTCTCGTCCGTCTACCTTGCGGTTAAAGACATCTACGGTCATTTTCATGGTTATAGGTTTCATCTTTATGGTCATCAACATATTTGCATCCGGGAGGTAGGTCCCTGGTTTTAGGTTATTTGGCAGCATTAGGTCGGTTCCTGTAATGTCTACTTCCATATCCTGATACTGTTCCATGGTACCTGGGGCGGCAAGCGAACTGAAATCAATGGAGACCCCATCATCAGTGCAGCGCACCTTATATTCGGATTCAGCTATCAGTTTATCCTTATCTGAATGCATTGTATAGGACATGGTAGCTGATTTTTCGGTGGCCTCCTTAACAACATAATCTATAGTCCCGGTGTTTTTGTCCTTGTCATCATACATGGTCAATTGAAAAGTGGTTCCTTTCTTTAAAGGATAATAGGTGCTACAATCTGATTGGGCCTGAGATCCCAATACATAGGAGAGGACCAATAATAAGGTAGTGAAGTACGTTTTCATAGTTTTATATTTTTATAAATTCCACCCTTCTATTCTGGGCCTTTCCTTCTGTAGTGGAATTATCCCCAACTGGTTCGGCCTCACCCTTCCCTTCGGTGGTCAACCTTGATCCATCAATTCCATAAACATGTACCAAGGCATTCTTGACAGCTTGCGCCCGGTCTTTTGACAATTGTAGGTTTGCCCCTGCATCCCCATCAGCATCGGTATGCCCTATGATATTTAACTTCATAGTGCCCTCTTGTATTAAAACCTGTGAAATTTGACGTATGATGCCCAAGGATTGCGGTTTGATTAAGTCAGAACCAGTGTCAAAAAGAATTCCGGTAGTCGATACTTTTCCATCGGAAATAAGTTGTCTTCTTAAGTCCAACCCTCCTTCGGCTACTTTTAAATTGGTAATGAACAGGCGTTCTTCCCCATCTTTGAAGTTGTTCATGTGAAATTTTAAGGAAGTAAGAACAGCACCTTCTGGAACAATTCTTGGAATATCAATGTGTTTTTCTTCATTGACCCACAGTCTAAAACGTTGTTTGTTTACGGCAATGGAAACATGAGGTCGTTGTAATACTTCTTCTCTAAGGTCGGCTCTTACCACGCTATATATTTCACGTTTGTTGTTGATGTGGTTGGACATCGTTATTCCCACAGCCGCATATTGACAAAATGGCAATTGTGCATGTACAAAATTGGCCCCTTCCTTAAATTTATCGTCATCGCTTAGAGCTATACGCATGGTAGCCGTTGAAGATGTTTTATTGCTTAATCCCACGGCCATCACATCAAATTCTATGGTATATTCTTCTGGTAACTTTGGTACATCAGGTATGTAGTAAATATTATAACCGGGAAGCAATTCCATCCATTTTTCAGGAGAATCATTCATGGTTACTACTTCACCGCCCCCATTGGTATTCCACTTAGAGGGAAAATCGCCAATAAAATCCTTTGTAAAATCATCGTAAAATATAATTTGATCTCCAGGCACGTAATCAAATTTGCTGTAAACAGCAATGCTTTCCGAACCGGTAGTGCCAGCTTCTCCTGATTGACCATTTTTATTGGGATTATTTCCTCCATTACTCGTTTCTTGCCCCCCAACAATTGTAGGTAAGGGTTCTTGTGATGGCGACTTCTCGCCCTTTTTGCCGGGTTCTAAAATACTGTCCAACACTTCATCCGTCTTCTCCTGTGTTTCCTTTTCTACACGTCTTTCAACAGTACGCTCCGCGGCTTTTTCAGCTCTTTTTTTTAGTTTCTTAAGAATCTGGGAATGGGCATCGGTAGAAAATGCCAACATCAATAATAGGGACATAAGGACCTTTGCTATGTAGCTATTTGTTTTCATTATTCCTCACTCTTTATGGTTAGGACAATATTTAAAATGGTCGTTTACAGGAATCTCTTGGTTTTATATAGGAAGAGACCTGCAAGGGGAGACTTGGGAAAATAGATCATTTTTGCCTTTGGGAGAAGAAATAAGGCACTTTACAAATGTGAAAGATTCACTTGCCTTAAGATACAAAAAAAATCCCCATAGTTTGGGGATTCTTGTATTAAAGGGAAGGTAAATTGTAAAGTTGGTGACTAGTCCAATATCAATATATCTTATATACAATCAGGGAGTTGTCCATATCCTTGGCCACGATTTCCAATTTTTTGTCATTATCCATGTCTGCTAGGTCTACCATGGAGGTTCCGAATACCGGAAAGTTGGAAATGGTCTGCGCCTGACTGTCAAAAAGAAATATTTTCTGGTTTTGTATGTCGGTTACACTCACATACATCTTGTCCCGGTTAAAGAAAATTTTAGGTCTTGAATATACCCCAAGGTCCAGTTCTATTTCCCTGTCTCCAATTTTCAGAACATTATCGTTCATAAGTACCATGTGCCTGCTGCTGGCATCCATACCGTGCTCTTTGGAGAGATTAAGGTTGGTCTTTCCAATTTGGCCTTTGTCATCTATCTGAAAAAGAACGCCTTTTTTATCCGTAGTGGTGAATTTGCCGTTGTAAAGTTGCATTCCATTGTTCGAAAAATCAATTTTTTCAGAGACCTTGATCCGATCTTCTCCCACTCTATTAAGAATTTTTAGCGTGCCATCGGCCAGTTGGAATACGAGATAGTCCTTATTGCCAATGCGCATATGTTGGGGTGCATTGATTATGGGTTGTTCGGCATTATTGAATTTGAAGCCTTTGACATCCTTCATTTTATTGTCATACATAAAAACCTTGGAGCCTTGGGTGATGACAAAGCGATAGTCTTTTCTACCGTCGTAATCGAATATCGCCAAAGGGTTTAAATTGCCGTCCTGAAAAGTTTTGTTGAAGGGTGGTACTTCGTTTCCATTCCTATCCAGGATCAAAAATTGGTTGTTGGTGTTGAAGGCCAACTGTAGCCTTCCGTTTTTGTAAATATCCACCTGTTGAACAGCTCCCTGGATCTTGCCGGTCAAGGCTTTTTTCCATAACACCTTACCATCCCCGGAGATGAGGTAAAGGTTGTTGTCGCTATCCTGGACCACAATTTCCTTTTTATTGGTCCTATAGTCGGTGACGAACTGTGGTGTGGTATACAAAGGATGGTCCAATTGAATCGTAAATAGGGGGGAAGTGCTATTGGATTTGTCCTCCTTTTCTACTTTTTGGACAACCGTATTGATATGGTAAAAATCATCATCGGCGACCAATTGTGCCGCGAATAAGTATTTTGAAAATGTACTTGGCTTAAAATCATTAAAAAGGGTCTTGGAGAATTCTTCTTTAAGAATGTTGGAAATACCTTCGGCATTGGCTATAAAAAGGACATTGGATTCGTCTGCCAAGACATCATTGGCAGTCTCAAAAAGATTGGTTTTCTCAAAAGTGGTTGTGTTCTTGTAATTACTGATAATGGTCTGTAAGGTTTCAATTTCAGAGGAAAAAATAAAGGCATTGTCCAAGATGGTGCAGTAATTTGCCTTGAATTTTTTTATCAAAGGATTAAAATAGTCATTCAAAAAGGCATGGTCGTTCAATTCCATGATCTCCGTCCCCTGATAGGTGCTATTTCCCTTCTGGCGTTGTTCCAGGAATTTAATGATTTTCTCTGAGCCAAAGGTATTCAGGACTACGGCCTTTTTTCCATTCAAATAGATATTTCCGATCTCCTCAACCGTATTGAATAGGGTATCCATGGGTATGGACCTGTCCAAATAGTGCTGTTGGTTTTTGGCAAACATACTATAGTCGTCAAAAGAATACGATAAAATGGCTTCCGCGCTCATTGGAGCATACAAGGCCATGGTATTGGTTCTGGCTCCGGTATTCTTGAACAGATTTGTAAAATGTTTTATGGAGTCATTGGCTACACTAATTCCTGTAAAGTTTAGATGGTCCTGGGCGATATCAAAATCTAAATTGATCCAATCGGAAAAATTGGAAAACTTGTAGTTGGAATTTTCACGGAGAACAGCGTTGAAGAGTGGATTGCTGTTCTTGGTGTTCAGGAAGAGAGTGGCGGACTTGTTGGAATTTGAAATTTTATAGAGCTGTTTGAGTGAGGTATTCACAAAGGGTTCCTTGGCGTTACGGATGCTGTTTTCCAACAAGACCTGTGAGGAACTAATTATAGTGGTCTGCTCTATTATTGTGCTGAAAAAGGTAGATCCCCCAACAACATATTTATTGATACTGCTATTTTCGTAGGTAAGGGTTTCGACCGACTTGTTCTTTGCGCCTTCGAGTTTAACGAGTCCTTCCTCGGTTGGTACTATAAATAGGTATTCAAAGTTCTCTTTGCCCAATTCATTAAAAACCAAAAGACTTTCGGAGGTAGGATTCAGGTAATCCATATTCTTTATGGTCTCAAATATGTTCTTATAAATTTGGTTCGACTTCAGGAGGGATAGGAATTCATTGTTTTTCAACTCGCTCTTCAAGGTCGATAGGTTGTTGATCTTTATGACCAAGGGGGCGTCTTTGGGCACAAAATCCAGTAATGATGAGGAAGTGTTTTTCTTTTCGGTACAGCTAAAAAGGAGCAGCGCAATGATCAATAATATCCTATGGTTCATATGGATGGTTTTCAGCAAATTTATAATTTTAAATTTCAAGTTCGAATTGTTCTGGTAATTGCCTGAAACTTTTCCTATGATACTTGGTTATGCCATATTTTTTAATGGCTTCCCGATGCTCTTTTGTGGGATATCCTTTGTTCTGGATCCAATTGTACATGGGAAATTCTTCGTGTAATTTTGCCATGTACGCGTCCCGGTGGGTTTTGGCTAGAACCGAAGCCGCAGCTATACTGGCATATTTGCTATCACCTTTTACGATACATTGATGCGCTATTTCTTCATAGGGCTTAAACCGGTTACCATCTACCATGATACAAGTTGGTCTGTGGGCCAGTTGTGAAATGGATTCGTGCATGGCCAGGATAGCGGCATTAAGGATATTGATGCTGTCTATTTCTTTTGGGGAGATATGGGAAACTCCAAAGGCAACGGCTTCAGTTTCTAAAACAGGCCGAAGTAGTTCTCGCCTTTTTTCGGTGACAATCTTGGAATCATTAAGGTGTTCGTGATAAAAATCTTCGGGTAAAATGATAGCTGCGGCGGTTACGGGACCGGCCAGGCATCCGCGACCTGCTTCATCGGTTCCTGCCTCGTGGTATAAGCTTCTGGTTAACATGCCTTTCTGTGAAAATTTACTGTATTATCATTAATGTTGACTTAAAAAAGAGAATAAATAAACAAAACGTGTTAATGTTATGATTATAATACAAAAAACAGCATTTCGTTTTAGATAATTTACAATTATGTGGTTTTTTTTAACATATCCTCTATGGACTTTGTATAAATTTTTGGATTATTAGGATTTAATTGGGATTTTTACCGCTGACTAATTAAAAAATTAATTTAAATGAAATCAAAGTTAACTTGGATTTTAACATCTTTCATGGTGTTATGCGTAAGTTTTTCTTTTGCGCAAGGAAAAACTATTTCAGGTAATGTGACGGACCAAGAAGGTCTGCCGTTGCCTGGGGTATCTGTTGTTGTGGTGGGAACCACCTCAGGTACACAAACAGATTTTGATGGTAATTATACCATCGATGCCAATGCCGGACAAGTATTAAGGTTCAGCTATATTGGGCAAAAAACAGCGGAAAGAACCGTTGGTTCAACTAATGTTATCAATCTTCAAATGGAAGAGGATGCACAGGCCTTGGAAGAAGTTATCGTTTTAGGATACTCCACAAGAGGGAAAAATGAGATTACTGGTAGTACAGTGCAGTTGAAATCTTCTGAAATCAACGACGTACCATTGGTAACCGTTGATCAGGCATTACAAGGTAAGGTAGCCGGTTTGACTATTGCATCTTCGTCTGGTACTCCAGGATCTACCCAAGATATTAGAATTAGGGGTGTTGGTTCTATTTCTGCTTCCAACGATCCATTGTTTGTTATTGACGGTGTTCCTGTAATCAGTGGAAACTTTTCTGGTTCAACTGCTTTTAGCTCGTTGAGTGCTTTATCGGCAATCAACAATCAGGATGTGGAAAGTATTACTGTACTTAAGGATGCTTCTGCAACTTCAGCTTATGGTGCAAGGGGTTCCAATGGTGTGGTTGTTATTACTACCAAAAAAGGAAAGCAAGGGAAGACATCTTTTAACTACACCTCTTCTTATGGAGTTCAGGATTTTGCTGTAGATCAGCCAACTCCTTTGACAGCTGCCCAAAGAGAGCAATTGTACTATGATGCCCTTTACAACACTTTTGGCGACGGTGGTAACAACTTTACAAGAGCCGAAGCTCCTGCTGAAGCTCCTACAAGAGGAGGCTGGGGTGCTTATGCTGCTTGGATTGATGCTGGTCGTCCTGAAGGAAATTGGGGTGAGGAAGTAAAGAGAAAAAACCCAACTATTGTGAATCATAATATTTCCGCTTCTGGTGGAGACGAAAAAGGTTCTTTCTATGCCTCTTTAGGATATAGCAAAACCGAAGCTTTGGTAGTTGGTAGTGATTTTGAAAGGATCAATGGAGTGTTTAACTTCACTAGAAACCTATCTGATAAATTGAAGTTCGATACCAACATGAATGTGTCCAATACAAGACAGAACGCCTTTTTGGAGCAGAGTGCATTTTTTGCAAACCCATTCTTGTCAAGGTACTTTATGCCTCCAACGGAGCAGCCTTATAATGAAGACGGTTCCTTAAATACAAACTTGAACACTTCTTTGTTCAACACCTTGTATTTGGCAGAAAACGATATTGCTGAGAATGATTTGACAAGAGCAATCATCAACTCATCTTTGGAGTATGAAATTATTGATCGTTTGAAGTTT
Source organism: Sediminicola sp. 1XM1-17 (assembly GCF_037203765.1). Classification (NCBI taxonomy): domain Bacteria; kingdom Pseudomonadati; phylum Bacteroidota; class Flavobacteriia; order Flavobacteriales; family Flavobacteriaceae; genus Sediminicola; species Sediminicola sp. 1XM1-17. Next base: position 37,001 of record NZ_JBBCAS010000014.1, read on the forward strand.
AAAACAAGATTCTCTATTGATTACAACCTATCTGCTTACAGACGTTATGAGAATAGAGTTCACGGTGGTGGTTTGGCCGATGGCGGTACTGCTGAGAGTTCTATCAACAGAAATTTCAACTGGGTTACACAAAACTCTTTGAACTATACTTTTTCTGTTGGTCAACATAATTTTGATTTGACAGCTTTACAGGAATACCAAAAGAACAAGACCAATTATCTATATGGTGCTGGTGAAAACTTCCCAGTTGATGGTCTTACTTATTTGGATAATACAAGTGCTAACTTTGCTGTTTCCAGTAATTTCACGGATTGGGCAAATGCCTCTTACCTAGGGTTGTTGAACTACAACTTTGCAGGGAAATATATCTTTGATGCAACCTACAGAAACGAAGGTTCTTCACGTTTCGCCCCAGGATTGCGCTTTGGTGATTTCTGGTCTGTTGGTGCTGCATGGAACGTTTCACAGGAAGATTTTATGTCTTCTGTAGACTTCGTAAGTCAATTGAGACTTAGAGGTTCATATGGTGTGAGTGGTAACTCAGGAATTGATATCAACGCTTACCAAGCTTTATTAGGATTTAGTGCAGATTACGATAATCAAGGGGCAATATTCCCAACAGGTTTTGGTAACAGCTTATTGACTTGGGAGAAAAACGCGAACTATGATGTTGGTGTGGATTTTGGATTCTTTGATGATGTGGTTTCTGGTTCCGTTGCTTATTTCAACAAAAGAACGTATGACCTTTTACAAAATGTTCCATTATCAAGAACTACAGGTTTCTCTGAAGTAGCAACCAATATTGGAGAAATTGTGAATAAAGGGGTAGAGGTTGATGCAACCTTTAATATTATCCGTAGCAATGATCTAAACTGGAGCATTTCTGGAAACTATGCAACCTTGGATAACGAAGTTACTAAATTGGCTTTGGATGCCAATGGTGAGGAAATTACAATTACAACAGGTACAAGAAGAATCGAAGTCGGTCAGCCAATCAACGCTTGGTATATGAGAGGTTGGGCTGGTGTAGATCCTGCAAACGGAGATCCATTATGGTATGTTAACGGTACCGATGGTGCTACTACCAATGACTACAACGCTGCAGAAGTGGCTTACCAAGGTGAAAACGCCACGCCACAGTACAGTGCTGGTTTCGGTACTCACTTTGATTTTAAAGGGTTCTCCTTTGATGCAGACTTTTATACTGCAGGCGGACATAAAGTATATGAAGATTGGTCGAGATATACCAAGAGTAACGGAACATTCTCTACAAGAGTCTTTAATGGTACTTCAGAGTTGTTGAACAGCTGGACAACACCAGGTCAAATTACTGACTACCCTGCTTTAAGAGCAAATGCTGGTGATGGAAACAGAGCTGCTTTTACTTCCTCTAGATTTTTGTACGAAGGTGATTATGTAAGGTTAAGAAACCTTTCTTTGGGTTACTCTCTTCCAAGTTCAGCGACAAAAGCATTGGGAATGGACGCTATTAACTTCAGCGTTAGAGGTACTAACTTATTGACTTGGGTGAAGGATGATAGATTGAAGTACGATCCAGAGGTTAGAGCTGATGGCTTTACTAGATTAACTACTCCTCCGGTGAAATCTTTCGTTTTCGGTGTTAATTTAAAATTTTAAGAAACCATGAGAAAAATAAATAAATTATTTATAATGTCTATCCTAGCTTCTGCAACGATGATGTCGTGTAGTGAGGATAGTCTGGATCCAACTCTAGCCGTAAATAAATCGGTAGAGACCAGTATAAACACTGAAGAAGATCTTCAAGGGATATTGTTGGGTATGTACAATAGACTAACATCCACACAATATTATGGTAGGGATATCATCATCTATGGTGATTCCAGATCTGACAATGCATTTTCCAATGGTAATTCAGGACGTTTTGTTACTGTTAGTACTATGGCCATGACCGAAACTGATGGTCAGGCTACAGGTACTTGGACGCAAATCTATGAGGTTATCGCTTCGGCAAACATTGTTATAGGTGCTGAAGTTACTGGAGATGAAACTACGATCAACCATATTAAAGGTCAAGCCTATGCGGTAAGAGCCTTGGCGCATTTTGATGCTTTAAGGTTATATGGTCAACAACATGTTCAAAGTGGTGGACTAAGCGCATTGGGTGTTCCTTATGTAACTGAATTCAAAGGTGAAAACTTATTGCCAGCGAGAAATACCGTTGGTGAAGTTAAAGCTTTGATGGAAGAGGATTTCGCTACTGCGTTGTCCCTTATGTCGGCATCTTTGAATGATCCTAGCAAGCAGTACATTACAACGCATGCGGTTAACGGACTTTGGTCTAGGGTAGAGATTTATTTTGGTGACTACCAAAAAGCATTGACAGCTGCTGCTGCAGTGGTAAACTCTAACCAGTTCAGTATAGTTCCTGCAGGTGATTTTGTGGCAAGTTGGTCTACAGATGGTGCTGTAAATTCCATATTCGAGTTGGCTGTTAACAACAATGACAATCTTGGAATTAACGGTTTGGCAAATATTTACAGAGGTAACACTTATGGAGATATTCAGGCATATGATGCTTTTGCAAATATCTTTGATGCAGGTGACATTCGTGGTTCTGCAGAGATGATAGATGTTGATGGTGCTGGTAATTTGAGAAATATCGGTAAATATCCATCTGCCACATTCGATGACAACATCAGTATCATCAGATATGAAGAGGTGGTATTGAATTACGCTGAAGCCTTGCAGAATACTGGAGGTAACGGTTTGGTTTTCTTAAACTCTGTTGCTACCAACAGAAATGCTCTGCCTTACGCTACTGCTTCACAAGCCAATATTATGTTGGAGAGAAGAAAAGAACTGGCTTTTGAAGGCTTTAGGTTCGATGACTTGGCAAGATCTCAAATGGATATTCCATTCTTGGATCCAAACCAGGCTGGTCCTGCATATGGAAGCTATAACTATGCATTCCCTATTCCTGCAGTAGAGACGAATGCAAACTCTAATATGGTTCAGAATTTCGGTTATTCAAACTAGAAGTTTTTAATCTATCAATATGTAAAACCCCCGCAATTGCGGGGGTTTTTCTTTATACGGACTTTGGTAAGCAAACAGGAAGTCATTGCTACTTGTGGGTAGCCCAATAATTGACAATATGGTTGGGCATGCAACGGACATTGGGGGATTGGTACTTGCTTATCTTCTGGAGTTTGGGGACAATAAAAAAGCCATGTTTCGGTGCTACCCGTAGACATGGCATTTTTTTGGTTATGCGTTGTTGGTTTCCAGAAGATTGCTCTAGAAAAACTTCCCTATGAATTGATTCTAAATGAAAATATTTCTGAGTTGGAGGAGTTGCCTTGGGAATCAATAGTGATCACCTGCCAAAAATAGGTTTGCCCTGGGCTAACCGTGGCCTCAATAGAATTTTCGGTAGTGGTGCCCAGTTCGGCAACGGGAATTTCTAGGGTGTCCAAAAGGATGCTGTAGGATGCGATGTCATCATCTATATCACTACCGGTCCATTGAAGGGTCACTTGGTTGGTGCTTGCCAAATTGGCTCCTCTTTTGGGGAATACCGCGTCTGCGGGGAATGGGGCATAATTTTCAATACCTGGTCCTTGATTATAAAATTTCCAGACCTCGCTTTGTGCCGTCGTGTTTGTGCCAGTGGCCTTGGAAGTAACAGACCATTCATATGGTGTGCCCCTGTTCAGGGTAATCAACACAGCATTGGTGGAAGCGGGTACCCTTTGTGAGTTATTGGTATTCAGGTTTTTCAAATTTACCTCATAACTGTCGGTGTTCTCCGAGCTGTTCCATTGGAAATTAACAGTGCTTTGGGTTTCATTTTCTACCGTCCCCTCCGTACACTCCTTGTTGTTCTCTGGAAATATCAATGTAGCGCTTAATGGAGACGGGACAGGTTCCGGTGGTGGAACAACAGGTGTTCCGCCAGAATCTCCTCCTCCACAACTGATTAGCATGAGGATCGGGAAAAGATATATTTGCTTCAATGTTTTCATTTTCTAATGATCTTATAGGTAGTTAATTTATTGTTCATGGTAATATTCAGAAGGTATATGCCTTTGGCCAACCTGTCAACATTGAATTGGATGGATTCGTTGTTGGGAGTAAAACTCTTGGTAAATACACTATTGCCGGTCATGGTGAACAGGCGAACATCTACGCTGTCCTGGATCTCACGGCCCAATTGAATCGTTAAGCTTCCATTGGCTATAGGATTGGGATAGATAAGAACTTCATCGGAAAGTATGACCCTTTGTTCAAAAGTTCCCTGACAGTCCAAATCCGTTTTCACCTGTATAGTATTTTCCACCGTTGTCAGTGGCAGGGTTATTTCGCTGTTCGTAGTAAAATACTCTATCTCATTGACCAAGATAGTATATGAATTCCCTCCAGACAGTTTTAAGCTTATCTCTTTTCCTAAAGTGTTTACTTTGGAAGATACTGACAGGGCCTCTGGTTCCGAGATTTTTATCCCGAAACAGTTTTCGTATGCCGCCTGGCCGGCTATGGTAATGCAAAGGGAGTAGTTCCCCGCAGGAAGATTGCCAAATTCAGTTTCTGAGGTAAAGTCTTGGGTGAAGCTGGCAGTTTCCCCAGTAAGTTTGGCCGTGTAAGTATAGGATGCGTCCAATGCATTTATTTTTAACGCCCCGTTATTGCTGGATATACAGGATTCATCCGTAGTCAATACCTTGAAATTGTTGCTCGGTAAGGAGAATATTTCGCATCCATTTACGTCCACCACGGCACCTTCTGGTGTGTTGTCGCACAAATCAATATCGTTGGGTACGCCATCATTGTCCAAGTCTGTATCACAAACATCTCCAATTCCGTCGTTGTCTCCATCCAATTGATCGGCATTGGCAATTAAGGGACAATTGTCGTCTTTGTCATTTATACCATCACCATCGTCATCCAGATCACAAACATCTCCTATGCCATTGTTATCAGTGTCCAACTGATTGGCATTGCCAGTTAATGGACAATTGTCCACATCATCGTTAACGCCATCGTTATCATCATCCTCATCATCCTGAAAGCCTTCCACTACAAAGTCATCTATGACAACACCTTCTCTGGTCACCGCAGGATCTGATTGGAAAACAATTCTAAATATAACGTTAGGCTCATTGGTAAGATCGGTCTCTCCATTGAGGGCATTGGCTGTAAAGTCATAGGCGTACTCCGTTAATTCGGTGTTGGCACCTGTCCATTGTGCCCCTGGACAGTTCTGGCAATCATCATCATCTCCAGAATTTGCATTTGTTCTATCGCTATTATACCAGTTGGGAGTACTATTGATATTTCCAAGTACTTCCCAGCTAGATCCGCTGTCCAAGGAGTACTGTACATAGACCAAGTCAAAATTTATCTCCAGATCGTACGCCATTTTAAATTTAAGCACCGGAGCCAAGATGGAAGAGAATTCGTAACAATTGCTCAAAAGAATTCCTTTCACATTGTCCGGATGGTTTCCATCCAAATTTGTAGCATACACGTTTTGGCCAGAGGCTGCCATATTCAGGGCATTTCCTGCCGGAATACCTCTTTCCCAAACACTGCCCTCGCTGCCTTCATTGTAGGTTATCAAGGATTCCTCTGCCGTCTCAAAGGTGTTCACCGTTCCGCCCACACCAAAATCATTGGCAAAAAAACTGTGTTTTAGGGTATTGTTGTCAGAAAAGGCATCATTGGTTATGCTTGCTGTTACATTGAGCGTATTGCGCCCAAACAGTTCGGGATCTAAAGGTGGTAATGGAATAGTGGCCGATTCCCCGAAATTTAGAGCTATGGGATAGGTAATGTTTTGTGCGGCCACCCCATTGACGGTGTAGTTTACAACTACTTCCGTAATGGCATTGGTTCCTTTGTTTTCCACAGCGATCTCTGGGATTATTTCACCACAGAGTACTGCATTTTCTTTGGGTGTCAAGGAAATCAACCTCAGATCGTTTTCAGGGACTTTGATGGGTATGGGGGATTGCCAAACCCCCCTTCCATAGGTAGAGGCCGTGATAACTTCATCATCCAAACTAATATCAAGATCGCTGACGGCCGTACTGGGAAGGCCAGTAAAATAATCCTCCCATTCCGTCAAAGTATCATCCAGTCTGTACACGCCAAGGCTAGTTCCCAAATAGATGGGGTTATCTGTATTCCTTCCTTGGTGTGCCAAAGAAAAGAAGGCCTGGTCTGTGGAAAGATTGTAGGTTATGTTTGTATTGGTTATCTCTGTACCGTTGATCTCAATCTTATAGACGCCAATATTGGCAGGTTGTCTATTTTGGCTGATCCCGACCCTCCTGGAAGTGGCAACATAAACAATGTTCTCATTGGAATTGTTTAAAGCCATATCCGATATGTCAGTTTCAAAACTTTGGATCAAGGTAAAGTTGATCCCCCCATCTGTGCTTCGGTGAAGCTGATTGTCCTGGGCCACAGTAATAATCATTGGATTGGTAGGGTGAATCTCCACATCCTCAATATCGCCCTTTCCTTCTCCAATAAGTCTTGAAATCTTTTCCCAAGATGTTCCGTTCAACTTATAGAGGGCGTTATAGCCGGCAAAAACCTCCCCATTGGAATTTATGGCCAACGGGGTAATCCAGTTTCCTTGTAGAAAACTACCATTCACCTCTGGGGACCTAATGGTAGTTATGGCTTGTCCCGCATCGTTGGATATGCTGAGGAAACTTCCAAATTGGGAAAAGCCGTAAACCAAATTATCGTTTAATGGGCTTATAACATTGTCCATGCCATCCCCTCCGTGGTAGTTGTTCCATTTTCCATCACTAAGTACTTGGCCGCCATTGTCCTGCAGGCCGCCGATCATCTGTGATGCGTTGTTTCTGGAAACAGAAACCCTGTAAAATTGTCCTATGGCAATTCCGGCGGTATAGTCCGTAAAGGTTGTCCCTTTGTCAGAGGACATGTATACGCCACCATCACTTCCACAAAACAAATTGCCATTGAATATTTTTAAGGTATGTATATCGGCATGGGTATAGGAAGCGTTGTCCAGATACCATTGGTTCAATGGGGAGAAAGTGGTGCCCCCATCTGTGGTTTTCCAAATATTCAAACATCCTATATACACCTCGTTCTCGTCTGTTGGAGACACTTCCATGGCCAAATCAAACCAAGCTTGGTTAGATTCCAATATGTTGTTGGCATTGGGGGTCTTCGTAAAGGTAGTCCCAGAATCGGTAGATTTGTAAAGGCCTTGGTAAGCAAAGTCATTGGCTCCGGTATCCGCGCTCAGCACATAAACTACGGAAGCATTGTTAGGCGTTACACCCAATACCAATCTTCCTGAATTGGCCGGGAGGTTGCCTGTGATTTCAGTAAATACTTCACCACCATCTGTTGATTTGAAAAACTCATCATTGGTAACCGCATAGATGGTGTTGCTGTTATTGGGCTTAAGTTTGAAATCCTTGATGTTCCCAATTTTTTTTCTGATCCATAATGTACCCCCATTGGATGATTTATATAGACCTTGGTTGGTGCCCACCCATAGAATCTGTGAATTTGTCGGGTCTATGACAATCTCGTTCATAAGCCAATTGTCAGACGTATTGCTCGGATTCAGGCCTGTTTGGTTCCAACTTGCTCCCCCATCGGTAGATTTGAATACGCCTACACTATAGGAGTCTGCGGCATCGTCATCTCCCGTTGTTATATATATGATATTGGAGTTGTTGGGATCTATGGCGATCCCTGATACCCCTATTTGGGGAAAGTCGTCAAAAAGATTTGTCCATGATGCTCCGGCGTCTAAAGATTTCCAAATGCCACCTGCTGGAGCACCTACATACCAGATATTGGCGTTGTTCGGATCAACGGCTACGGCGTTAACCCGTCCCTGTCCGGGCAACCGTCCGGAATAGGCATCCACATTGGTCGGGCCAAGAGAGGTCCAACTACTGGTAGGATTGGCCACTGCCGTGCTATTGGCTTTGCTTTCCCAAGCATCCCACAACTGTTTGGAGGAAGGTAAGTAGCCGTTCTCGTCCACGAACTGTTTCCAATAGTTCTCCCACCGCATAAATGGTTTGTAGCCAGATCCCTTAACGTTGGGGTCCTTGTCTTTCCAATACGCATGAAAAGCATCTGAAATCTCATAGAGCGAATAATTGTTCGTACTTGTTTTAGCGGTATTGTTGGGGTCTTTTTTTATAGTTTTCATCCATGGAGCGCTCTCATTGAATTGTCCATAGGAAAAGGTGCTACTAAGGATCAGTAGCAGCAATAATTTTCTTAACATGCTGACTTTTTTGTAAAAATCAGGAAAAATATAATATTTTCAATATTAAATGTTGTTAAATAAACAATCATGGTTATTTGGCTGTTAATTTGAATCTTGTGATTGCTGAATTTTTCACATTTCTTTAGAAACAAAAAAATTACCTTTGTCCAACTAATTTTTTGGAATGAGATATTTAGTAGTACTTCTATTTATATGTAATTCAAGTTTATTTTTTGGCCAGGACAGACCTACACTAAAGGTTAGTGAAAAGGATACTACCGCCTTGGCTGCACAAAAAAAGTTCCAACCTTTGAACAAGGGGAAGGAAAAACCTGAATTTACCATAGAAGATTATAAGATTATCTCCTATGCCAGGGATACTACCTACTTGGATACCACCATTTCCATACAAAAGGAATATAAATACAATTTTCTCCGAAAAGACAACTTTGAGCTCATGCCTTTTTCCAATATAGGGCAACCTTACAATAGCCTGGGCGTAACAGTAAAGCAGAACACCTTGTATCCTTCCCTGGGGGCAGAGGCCAAACACTTCAACTATATGGAGGTTCAGGACATCAATTATTATAGGGTGCCTACGCCAATGACCGAATTAATGTTCAAGACCACTTTTGAACAAGGGCAGTTATTGGACGCCCTTTTGACTTTTAATATGAATCCGCGCCTAAATATCTCATTGGCCTACAAAGGATTTAGATCCTTGGGAAAATATCAGTTTAACGAAGCTGAATCAGGGAATTTTAGGACCACGGCTACCTATGAGACCAAGGACTTAAGGTACCGGTTGCGCGCGCACATTGCCGCCCAGGATATTTTGTCAGAAGAAAACGGGGGCCTTTCCAATAAAGTGACCCAATTTGAATCCGGTGATCCCGAATTCACGGACCGATCTAGAATAGATGTGTTTTTTACCAATGCCAATAATAAGGTATTGGGAAAAAGATACTTTTATGATCATCAATATGATCTGTTCAAAAGAAGTGGTGATGCTGCCAAGGCAAGAACCAATTACCTCTCATTGGGGCACCAGTTCATTTATGAGACCAAATATTACGAGTTTGGGCAGACCGCCCAGGATGCATATTTTGGCGATGCCTTTGTGAGTACTATTAAGGACAAGGCAAATCTTAAGACCATGTACAACCAAGGATACTTGGAGCTGGGCAACAAAACGTTGGGTACATTGAAGGGGAATGTGGCCCTGTACAATTACAATTACTATTTTGACAGTAAGCTGATAACTGCTTCGGGCGAGGAGATTTCCAACCAATTGAAAGGGGAGGAGGTCACCGTTGGAGCGCATTATCAGAAGAACATAGGTGGATTTGAACTGAATGGTGGGGTAGACTACGGTGTTTCCGGGGAATTAACAGGGAACATTATCAATGCATCGGCCAGTTATATGCTTCAATCTGGAGCTAAGGCTACCTTCGCCATCAACTCATCCAGTAAAATGCCCAATTTCAACTACCTATTATATCAGAGTGATTATGTCAATTATAATTGGCAGAACAATGAGGTCTTTGAAAAGGAACGCGTTAATGGACTGATGTTGGGGTTGGACTCCAAATTGTTGGGTAACCTATCCGCAGAATACAATACCATGGAGAATTATACCTATTTCACCTCCACGGCGACCCAAGAGCAGATAGATGCCGGGGAAGAGAATGCGGCGGTAAGGCCATTTCAAGAAGGGAACAGTATCAATTATGTAAAGATCAAATATAATAAGGAGTTCAAGTTGGGGTATTTTGCCCTGAACAATACCCTTATGTACCAGCAGGTAGATCAGACCAATAATGTGCTCAACGTGCCCCAATGGGTAACCAGGAACACGCTGTATTTTTCAAAGGATGTATTTGATCGGGCCATGCACTTGCAGACCGGAATTACCTTTAAATATTTTACGGCATATAATATGGATGCTTATAATCCCTTGCTCGGGGAATTCTATATCCAGAACAGGCAGGAATTGGGAGGTTATCCAATGTTGGATTTCTTTATCAATGCCAAGGTAAAGCAGACCAGACTCTTTTTAAAGGCGGAACATTTCAATTCCTCCTTTTCCGGATTCAATTTTTACTCGGCACCAAACTACCCATATAGGGATTTTGTGATCCGCTTTGGCTTGGTTTGGAATTTCTTCTCCTAATATATGGGGTGCTTCTGCCCGAAAAGGGCAGAACCAGGCTTTCGCTACTCGCTTTTGCCATTGCCATTTGATCTTTTTCAGGAGAAGAAAGTCTTCAATCTGCCGATTTTAATCACAACAAGGCGATTCATGGGATTTTGGCAAAGAGCTCATACAGCTAGCTCAATCCTTGCCCCGAGATAAACGGCCATTTTTTTTCGTTCGTAAAACCTTGTATTATAAGGTGTTCCGAAGGGGTCAAAAAAAAGTTGAAAAAAAGGTGTAAAAAAGTGTTGTGGTATTGCGGAAAGGTTGTAGGTTTGCAGCCCGA
>NZ_JBBCAS010000015.1:0-13774 GCF_037203765.1 Sediminicola sp. 1XM1-17
GTTCTGCCAATACTTTGAGTTTAAAGCTTTCGCTGTAACGTCTCACATATCCATCATTTTTATACATATACAATTGATTTTTTGTATACATATTTCAGGACGGGTCACCATTGGCGCTAACGGTTTCGGTTATCGCCAGTTGGCGGAGTAGGGGACGCGGATTTGTCGGCTTAGTATTGGATTGTTGGTCAAGTTAATTATTTTCTTACTAACGGTGCCGCTTATTGGCGATGAACCGTTGTTGGCAACTGGTATCTAGTCGGATTTTCGTTCTTTATATGCTTTAATTGCTTCTAAATAATCCTGAGCTCCTTGTTCACTTAAATCATTTATGAAACCATCTAATTCGGGTCGATTAAGCTTTACCCAGTTGACCAAGGAGTCTCTTTGTTTTTGCCATATTTCCCAGTCGGCATCAATACAATCTAGGTTTTCAATTTTATTTATTTTTCCATTTTTAAAATGAAAATTACGCTTACAAGTTAATGGGTTATTATTTAGAAATTCAAATCTTAAAGATTTAACTGATACAGTTGCACTCACTTGATCACCTTGATTTGTTAGTTCTACAATTTTGTAAACTGGTCTGAAAATAGAATCCCATTTGAAATGTTCATAATAACTCTCTTGTGTAAATTCCATTACGTAATCACCTTCTGTGATTATTAAACTATCAGATAGGACATTTTTTATTTTCTTATAATCTGATTTTTTAAAACCGTTGTAGTACTTCATTACCTGTTCAGGTTTTGGTACTTTTTGTATAGCGCAGCTTGCGAATAAAATTGTAATTATTAGAAATGAAATTTTCTTCATCAAATTAAATTTCTCTGATACTTGTTGCCAACGTTTAGGCTATGATTCCGTTGTAGAGATTTGATATAAATCAAATAGGGTTGCATGATAAATTAAGAATCTCTAACCTCATTAATATAAAAAAAGTATATTTAGGCTTTTTTTTATTTATTAAGTCGATTTCTATCTCTTACTAGTTTTAAATATGTTAAAAGTTTATACTCTTTTACTTATAATTTCCTTTTTTTTGACAGATGTGAATGCTCAAAATTCTATTGTTTCATCAGGTGGTAACGATGTAGGTCAAGGTGGGAGTTCTAGCTTTTCGTTTGGTCAAGTTTTTTATAACACCGATGCTGGAGCCGTACATACGGTTTCGCAAGGAGTCCAGCAAGTTTATGAAATTTTTATTTTAAGCGAACCTGAAACAATACCAGTTTCTTTTTCAATTTTAACATATCCAAATCCCACCAGCAACAATATTGTTCTGGATGTGAAAAACATTACTGATAAAAATTTGAATTATTCACTTTATGATATTACAGGAAGATTTATTTTAACAAATAACATAAAACAGGAGAAAACAACCCTAATTATGAATAGCCTGCCTTCCGGTATTTATTTTCTTAAAGTAAGTGAAAACTATACAGATTTATCAACTTTTAAAATCATAAAAAAATAGTACGATGAAAAATATACTTACCGTAATTATTATCTTAATAAGTGTTAATGCACTTGCCCAAACACCTGAAAAAATTAGTTATCAAGCGGTCATTAGGAATGAAAATCAGGAATTACTTGTTAATCAAAATATTGGATTCAAAATTTCAATTTTAAAAGATAATATTAATGGTCTGCCTGTGTATATTGAAACACAGTCCTCAAGTACTAATGGTAATGGTCTAGTCACTCTTGAAATTGGGAATGGTGTTGTTTTAGAAGGCTTATTTAAAGATATTGAATGGGGTATTGGGTCATACTTTATAAAAATGGAAACCGACCCAAATGGCGGTAGCGATTATTCCATAAATGGAATAAGTGAAATCATGAGCACTCCTTATGCTTTACATGCCAAAACAGCGGATTTCGCAAAAAACATATCTAACAAGCATTATATTGGAGAACTTTTCGGAGGTGGTATTGTATTTGCCTTATTTAATAATGGAGAAAATGGATTAATTGCCAGTTTGCATGATTTGGATAATGGCAATGGTGCTTCATGGGGAACAAACACTGTAGATGTTGAAAATTGCGAAAGCATGACTAATGGCATGACTAATACCCAAAATGCATCTACCGCTGGCCAGATGCAAGACGCCGCCAATTTATGTTTGTCCTACTCTGCTGGTAATTTTACAGATTGGTATTTGCCTTCAAATAGAGAATTATATTTATTGGCAGCTCAAGACGTAATAATTGATAAAGTTTTAGATAACGATAATGACAATAGTACTCATGGTTTGTTGCAAGAAAACATTGCACCAACTTATAGTAGATATTGGAGTTCTACGGAATTAGACATGAAAAGTGCTTGGTACTACCATTTTTATGCAGGTGTTTGTTATCCAAATACTAAAAGCACTCAGTGCAAGGTAAGGGCTATAAGAGCTTTTTAAAATTCAATTGATTATTAAGGGAAGACTCTGAATTGAAAACTACTAAAGCAGTTAAGTTATTTATGGCAAAAGATATTCAAAACATATCCATCAAAATATTTATTTTATTTTTTTTAGGTGTTTCAAACATCACTATAGCACAATCATTTCAAGATAAAGTTCTAGATTTTAATGGTAGATATGTAATTGAGGATTATTGGCAAAATTCATTTTTTTTATGTGGAAGTGATTCTGTTAAAAAACTAGTCAGTACCTATGATATGTATGCTCCTGGCAATAAAATGCACCCGACAAATGATGAAGTAGCTCAAACTTTTTTTTTCGAAAAGCAAACTAATGGGATGTATCGAATAAAATGTGAAAAACACAACCACTATTTAGTAGTTAATAATAATACATCGGAACAATTATTAAATACATTTCATCAACCATCACCAGACGATAAAGGATCTTATTTTGAATTAGAATACGATTGGAATATGAATGTATACAAAATCAAAATAAATGGTAGGTACCTGCATCTATTAAAAACCTCTTCAGAGACACTACTTTCCACCAAAGGGTTGCCTGATGCTGGTTACTATGAGGAGACACCTTTTTCTAGTTCTGAACTGTCATATATGTTTAATATTCGCAAATATTTTGATTACGATTATGATTATATGCCTCCGGTTGGAATTATAAAAAAAATAATAAAAAGTAAAATTGAAAATACTGTCCCTGGTAGTACTGGGTCTTGGAGCTTATTTTTGAAACCTGCACCTTTTGAGGAAAGGCAATATATAAGTTTTGGAGGGTATTCCTTGAACAGCTCTACGACCTTAAGTGGTGATGATGATGGATGGACGCGGTGGGACTGGAGTTTTGAACCAGTTTATAATGGTAATAAAGTTTATTATAGACTTCATAATTTAAAAACTGATGGTTTACATGGTTGGATGTACATTAATAACAATGAGTTAAAATGTGGAAATCCAACAAAATATTCCTATGAAAATTCATTATGGGAACTTGAACGCTCAACGCCGTTGGAATGTATTCCTTATTATAAAATAAAGAATGTAGGAACAGGTCAATATATCGGAACTCCTATATATGTTCCTGGAGTATCTAATTGGGAAATTATATTAGGATCCGGAGATTCACCTGAGTATGAATGGCATATATTAGATAAAGAAAATTTTGATGAAAATGGAAACCTAAAAGACTTGAGCGACCATTTAAGAGATATTAAATTAGAATGTAGGTCATCATCATTAGTAGACTGGGGAGCCATTGAAATGGATACAGAGAATTACTTTTCAATAGCCTCTTTAGATACTCCTGATTCTTATCTTCAGTGGAATAAAAATGGGGAAATAACAACATCGAATAATTCGCTTCTAGGCAGCACCTTATGGAAATTCAAAGAGCGCGGATTTCTTTCTTATTCTATTAGTTCAATGAATGGAAAGGAATTATTAGATTTAGACGAGCTCATTCTTCATCCGTTTAATTACCATTACCTGAAAGGAACTCGGCTTAGCTTCAAAATAGATGGTGAAAATATTTTTACAGATCAAAACGGAAAATCTTGGATTATTAAAAAAGTAGAGCATTTTGATATCCATTTGGCTTTTGCTGAAGCTAAACAAACAAATACCATAAAAGCTTATAATGATTTCAAAGATCAATTAGTATTACGTGGCATATCACAAACTTCTTGGTTTATGTATGCTGACTGGGAAATTGCCCAATTGAAAGATGACGCTTCAGATTATTTGGATTTCGCCAACAAATATCCTCCAATGGAAGGTATTGGATCCAATTACTTTGATGAGGCGCTTTGGAGAAATGCTTATATGAGAAATACAGCAGAGTCATATACCAATTATATTAATAGCTTTCCTTTAGAAATCCAAGGAGATATCCTTGATGTGATGAACCCACCTCCGGGAGGTAGAAATACTTATGTTTTTGAAGGAAACAATATAGAGAAAGCTAAATTTAGAAGGTATACATCCCTGACTAACATAAATAGCTCCTATGACCAAATATCAAACTCCTTTGAGCAATACTTAATAGAATATCCAGACGGTAATTATAGATTAGACCTTATTTGGGCATGGTTGGATTGGGCTTGGAAAAGAGCTCAAGGCGAAAATCACCCTGAAGTATATCAATGGTATGTAAATCAATATGAATATATATATAATAACTATTATCTTGATTTTTTAAATTATCATGATAAAGCTAAGACACCTCTTAGATTTTACGCAAAAGAGCGCTCACCAACTGCCTCAAGAGTTGAAAAACTGATAAAAGATTACGAATATTTACTGGTATCTACACTAACGAAAATTGAAGTTTTAGATGGGGAAGATCTGGATTTGGCACGTATACATTCTTTTGTAGGAAATAGTATAAAGTCTGCTTTAAGCTGGAATGATTTTATAAATAATGCAACACCAATATATAATCCGCCAAATGAATTCGAAAAAAGCAAAGGACAAGCCATTGTCCCAACAGATAATAATTGGAACGTGTTTTCTGCTTTTAACGACACCAATTTAAGTGTTTATTCTTCAATAGATGAATCTGATGTGCCATCTCAGAATTTGGTTAGTTTAGCGCAATTAGGCCAGATGATGGCGGACGGCACTTATGATGATACCGCTGGTTACATTGGAGATTCTGATTTATTTACATTTTCAGTGAGTAGTATACCACTTGATACGGACTTAGGTCTTACAAAATTCATTGATATTGATTTTACTAACCCAGGATTATTTTCTGATGACTATGTAAAGATTAGGTTTCATTATAAATTTAATAAATTTACATCAAATCGTTTTATTGAATACATGAAGGACAATAATTTAGCTTGTCCAAAGCAACCTGTTCCATTAGACGAACCTACTGACAGCCAATTGGTATCAGGGCCTGGATATATCATAAGAAATGAGACAAATTACCCTGTTTTTGTTACGCTTTCCCAACCCGTTTTGGGTCCTATATATTATGAAATGGTTCAACCGGGTAAAATATTCTTTAGAAGAATAGGTGAGTTACCTGTCACCTTTAATATTGATGCCTACTTAAGTTTGAACGGTGAAGAAGAATTTGATGATGTAGATGTTTTAAAAGGTATTCTAGGAACAGTAGCTGAAACATCATTTTCTCTTGCTTCTGGAGGCGCTACGGGGATAGCTAAATCTGCTGTTACGGGAACGTTTAAATCTGGTTTAATAGGCGCAACAAGAGAAGGGGTACGCAAGGGAGCAAAATTAGGGGCTACAGGAACAATTGCATATTTGGGTAAATATGGAGTCACTAAACTTGCTAGTGGAGCAGGAATATCCTCTGTAAATAGTATAGCTAATGAGATTTATAATGATTTAACCGAAAATAATAATGAGTGTTTAGAAACCACTTTATATTTTGCAAACTCAAAGGAATTAGTTAATGGAGGGAAATTACAGGTATACTCTATAACTGGAGGCCCTGAATTGTTTTGCTACGATTTAGAAACCGGAGCGAGAACTTTGGAAAAACCAAAACCACTTAAAATATCTGATGATGCCGTTTGGCAAAACTTTGTTGATACTCTTAAGGGTAACTTGAAACTGATTACCGATGAAATTGATGCGCTTTCAGCAGATGTATCTAGTCCATATATAAATGATGATTTTGTAGACAAGTTAATTATTGAATAATAAGGATTAACAACCAAACTAGAAAAAACAATATTTTAGAATTAAAATAGAAGCCGAAAAAGAAATTAAATACACAGGCAAACAGCTCTAAAAAATAACACTTAATGATATTTTTCAAGTCAGGTGATATGGTCTAGCAGTATATGTAGTAAGTGTTCTGTATGGGCGGACACAGACCTTATCTTGATCTTACAACAGGCTAAGAAAACCTTTCGATTTTTTGAATAGGAAATTCAATCGTTTTTGCCCTTATAGGTTGTTGACAACACTTATTTTCTTTATACCGGCGATGGCAAACGCTTAAGTTTCCAAATTTGAATGCTGGATTTCAAGAACTTTTGGTTTTCGTTACCTTGAACTTATTAAACAATAAATTTAAGGCCAACAGGCACATCAAACTAAAAAGGGGAAAATATGTTAGGTTACGAGTACTGGAATTATAGTTAAAAGCTCCGGGCATAGGAGAGGATAATATATTTGTGGTCCTGGGTTCTTTGTGATTCGGGAGAATTGATCCGGTAGCCGGCCCAATAATTATTTTTGCCAAAACGGTGCTTAAAATCAAAGCCAAAATACCAAACATTTCTATCTGCTTCCACTACTAAAACAGAATCATCTCCCCATATTTTACCTTCCAATAAAGCATTGTGGTGCACAAACCTGTGGCCTGCCATAAGGGAAAAAAATATTTCCCTGTCCAGGGTTCCCAATCGGTTTTGTGTCATGCTGGAGGATAAAGGATCCCTTCTTCCAAAAGTTGCCATAAATTCCGGATGCACATAAATATCCCTGGTTCCAAAAGCAATTTGTGGTTTTAGGGACATATGTACGCTAAAGGGGTTGGGCGACAATTTCCATTCTTTTAAATAGCTTGTATAGATATTTGCATGAACGCTATTCTCCATTTGATTGCCCCACACGGGGGGATCGGACACCACAAAAGTATGGTGGTACCATTTTTGAAATCCACTTGCTCCGGATGCCGGGCCGGCAACACCAAATAGCAGATCGGTCTCCAATAGACTGGAATTTTTTATATGTGACCATCCTGCTTGGATGCCTAGAAAGCCCACATAGGGCCTGTCCAAATCCGCTATATCGCGTGATTTAATATCGGAAGGGGTATATATTTCTTGTCCAACAGTAATTTGGAGTTGTTCCTTACCTGAAGGCAGAATACCTTTTCTTAAAAGTTGGCGGTACGTTAAAAATAGGCCAGAAGAATAATAGCGGTCCGTAAAAGTTAAAAAATCATTATCGTGCCTCAGTTCTATTTGGTGCTTGATTTCCTTTGTTGCTGAATTTGATATCGTAGGGGATTGCCCATAGAAGAAGTGTGTGCCCCAAAACAGGTACAGGAAAAATAGCCGTATGTGAACTTGGTTCTCCGTTGCAGGGTCAATTTAGCAAGTGCCGAAGATAATAAATTTAGGACATGCAGGTTTGAAAAATACTTGGTCGTCCGTGCAACGCCTGGAACTAGGCCATAATGCATTAAATAAAAAGCCTTAATATGTTACAAGGAATTCGACTTGTTCCGGAACGGCATATTTTCCGATAGCATTTATTTGAACATAGCTTTTGCAAAAAATAGATTTCGATACCATATAGGGTCAAATACTGTATTTTTGAAAATAGCAATCAATCAAATCCTTTATGAGAGTTAAAACCTTACTTATTGTACTTGTTTTAAGTATCAACAATACCATTACCGCTCAAAAAATCGACTTTTCTGTCTTAAGAAACTTAAATATCCGCAATGTGGGTCCCGCAAACATGAGTGGCCGTATTACCGCAATTGATGTGGTTACGGCCAATCCAAAAATCATGTATGTGGGTGCGGCCTCGGGTGGTGTTTGGAAATCAGAAAACGGTGGTAGCGCTTGGAAGCCTGTCTTTGATCAGCAGCCAACACAAAACATAGGGGCATTGGCCATTCAGCAAAGTAATCCTAACGTGGTCTGGGTAGGTACCGGAGAAGGCAACCCTAGAAATTCCATGAATTTGGGGATGGGTGTCTATAAAAGTGAGGATGGGGGAGAAACATGGCAACAAATGGGGTTGGAAAACACAAAAGCCATTCACAGAATTATTGTTGATCCGGTAGATGCCGATATTATTTATGTAGGCGCCATGGGAGATCCTTTTACCGCCAATGAACATAGAGGTCTCTATAAAACCACAGATGGTGGTTTGCACTGGGAAAAGAATTTATTTTCAAATGACCAATCGGGAATTGCCGATTTGGTAATGGATCCCACAAACAACAAAAAACTGTTCGCAGCCCTTTACGAACATAAAAGAACACCTTATTATTTTACGTCCGGTGGACCTGGATCTGGACTTTATGTAACCAACGATGGCGGAAAGAATTGGAAAAAACAGGGAGAAAACCAAGGCCTGCCCGCAGGTGATTTAGGCCGTATTGGTTTTGCTATTGCCCCATCTGAACCCCATAGGATCTATGCAAAAATTGAAGCCGAGAAAAATGCCATTTATCGCAGTGATAATAGTGGGGAGACTTGGAAAATGATCAACGACAATCCAAAGTTTGCCAATAATAGGCCATTTTACTTTCAAGAATTGGCAGTAGACACCGAAGATGCAGATAGGGTGTACAATATTTATCAACCTTTGTCTGTAAGTTATGATGGGGGAAGTACTTTTGATACCATTCCCATGATCCCTGCAGATGAGACCAAAGGGATACATGCAGATTTTCATGCCTTTTGGGTAAATCCAATGGATGCAAAGCATTTTATTATTGGAGGTGATGGGGGCTTGGGAATTACCTATGACCATGGCAAGAGCTGGTATTTTCCAGAGACGATTCCCGTAGCACAATTTTACCACGTTGGGGTAGATCACGATGTCCCATACAATGTATACGGGGGGATGCAAGACAACGGTGCCTGGTCGGGACCGGCATACACGTGGAAAAGAGGTGGCATCCGTACCTTATATTGGCAGTATCTGGTTGGTGGTGATGGATTTGATATTTCTCCGGATCTGGATAATTCGAGATATGGATATGGATCATCCCAAAATGGTAATTTATACAGGTATGATAAACTAACCGGATATTATGTTAGTATTCAGCCCCCGGCACCGGATGTAAATACAAGCCTACGTTTTAATTGGAATGCTGGCTTTGCTAGAGATCCATTTGATGCAAATTCGGCCTATTACGGTTCACAATTTGTACATCTTACACAGGATAAGGGAGCATCATGGGAAATAATCTCACCGGATTTGACTACGAACAACCCTAAACACCAACAGGCAGATTACGGTGGACTCACCTTAGATGTTTCTGGGGCCGAGCGCTATAATGCTATATTGACCATAGCCCCAAGTACCTTGGATAAAAACATCATCTGGGTAGGTACAGATGATGGCCAGGTGCAGATGACCACAGATGCAGGAAAAACCTGGATGAACTGTACTCCTAAGATGAAGGAAATGCCAAAAGAGGGTTGGATAGCCCAAATAGAGGCATCTCGTTTTAATAAGGGGGCCGCATGGATGGTGGTCAACAATTACCGGAAGGGAGATTATGCCCCTTATCTTTTTAAGACCATGGATTACGGTAAAACATGGATGCGTATGGTAGACGATAAGAAAGTAAAAGGATACGCCCTTACTGTAATACAGGACCCTGTAGAACCCAATTTGGTTTTTTTGGGGACCGAAAATGGTTTATGGATGAGTATGGATGAAGGAATTACGTGGGAACAATTTAAGAACGGATTCCCTTCAGTATCCACTATGGACCTGAAAATTCAGGAACCGGAGTCGGCCTTGATCGTAGGGACTTTTGGTAGGGCCATATGGGTATTGGATGATCTGCTTTCTTTAAGGGAGATTACTGCAAACCGTTTGAAAAAGGGAATTACAGCCCTGCCCATGAACAATGCCGTACAAGTAAAGGGATTGTTTATAAATCCACCAGGAAATATTTGGACCGGTTTCCACACCACGTTTGAAGGTGAAAATAAAGTGTTTCAAAAAACCGAGATCCCATTTTATGTATCAGAACAGCCAGAAACAAATATTAAAGTAAAGGCCGAAATTTATGACTCCAAAAATAGACGAATCAATACCATGGAAACAAAGGGGGTGGTTAAGGGATTGAACTATATGGTTTGGAAATTGGATGAAACCTCTGCTTCTTTACCAGGAGCTTGGAAAGATGATTATTCTAGGGATATACCTGTACTGCCGGGAGATTATACCATTGTGTTATATTATAATGGGTATAAGGACACTACAAGTGTAAAGGTAATACCAGATCCTAGATTTGATATCCCATCAAATGTGGATGAAGCGCTTTATAATTTCCGAAAAGAAACAGATGCCCAAGTGTCTATCTTGGCAAAGCATTTGAAGGATATTGACCAGAAAAAGGTTTGGGTGGAAAAAATGATCAAAAAGCTAAATGATACCCAGGTCAAGAAGGATGATCCCATGTTTTTGCTAACAAAGAATATGGAGCGGCAATTAGTTGCACTTCGTTCTAAGGGCCAGACTCCAAAGCCAGATAGGCAAGTAGGGGCGTGGCAATCTTTTGAAACGACGCCCTATTCAAAAATTCAGGAAGTCCTGAACATTGCTGCTGCACAAACAACGGAGCCTTCCTTACAAAACCAAGAAGTACTTAGGCAGGCTACAGTTCTCATTGATGATTTTTCAAAGACCATAAATGAATTTCTGCAAACCGAGTGGCAGTCATTTGAATCTGAACTGAAGAACAGTAACCTTTCTTGGGAAGAGGAATAACGGAATTTATATTATTCCAATGTATGCGGGTCTATTCTGTAATATATGTTTTAACATTGGTCAGTTCCCATCGCCCCAATGAAATAGGGATATTGCCAATGGAATTGAGATTGTCAAAAAACGCCCGCATTTCAAAAGGTTCGTTTTTTGATTCTTTCATTCTAGCGTATTCGGCCAGGGTGTTTTCAATAAGGTATTTACCGGTGATATAACTGGTTCCGTAACCCGGTTGGCGTAGATAAAGATGCTGCTCAAAAAGTAATAGTTCTTTTTCTGTTTTCATCCAACCGCGAGGGGTGTATTCGGAGTGTATTCCCCCTGCTTCTTCCATGGTCATTTCATTGGCATGGGCATAAAGTGATCCCAAACCACGGGCAGCACGCTGGGCTATCATGATATAAACAATTTCTCTGGAACGGGGTTGATCATCATAAAGACCTGCATCCATAAACATTTCTTCAACGGCGGTGGCCATCCCCTCATTTCTCGAATCAAAAATATTGTACAACAATGGCCCCTTTCTAATTTCACTTTTATGGGGCTCTGTATCCATTCGAGCCAATTCAAACCAATGGTAAAAATGGGAATATAGTGGGCGTTGATCATAGTGTGCAGTGATCCAAAAAAAGTTGCGTGTCTCCTTGGGGACAAATGCGCCAAGATGTTCATTTAAGGCAGGCTCAAAATAGTCTTTTACAGTGACCATTTCATTTGCATCCAAAAAATTTAGTAAGCTTTTGGCAGAAGCTTTTGCACGATTATCATATTCTTCGGGCGTACCTGCATCAGATAGTAGTGGCAGTTTTCTGTTGCGGTGTTCTTCCAACTTTAAGGTGGCCCAGGCCCGGGTAAGCTCCCGTTTTAAAAGCATCTCTTCATCTTCCCATGTCAAAGGAACCAAATGGACATTTTGCAGGTACCAAGTGTACGCTTCTTTACCTATGCCCGATGGCCCTGTTTTGGTCTTTGCTTCGGTCTGAAGCCAACTTACCAAGGAATTGGTAGATGCTATCGCATTGTCAATTGCGGTAAGAAGATTCTTATCCTTGGATACTCCTGGGAAATCCTTGATTGACCCTAGATTTTTACTTTGATCTTTGATATCCCGAATACCAGCCACCCAAAGATCTTTGGCATTGCCCGTTAAATTTAGTTTTGCCTGTTCATTTAGTGCGGGAATAACTTTTAAATCGGTTATTAATTTTTTGGATCCCTCCTTATCCAAGGGAAATTGGTAGGTCCAAAGTTCGGTAATACCATGGTGGGTAGGTCCCTCGTGTGCAGGAACATCACTTCTGTAGGTCCAGAGCGACTTATAAAAGGCGGGATCCCTTTCCCAGGGGCGCAGTATTTCTTGGTTAAATTCATACCCGTTCATTTCAGCATGTACTATATGCCAATCTACTTGATGTGGAATGGGCCAGGAGATTGTATCAATATTTTGAAGTCTATCACGTAGAAGTTGAAAGGCAGGTGCTCTTTTCTCAAATGTTTCTTGCGTGTAATCCGGTGCTCCGTTGCGCAAGGGAGGATTTTCAAAAGTTCTCCATTCTTTAAAGAGTGCCACTAAATTGGCATACTCTTGACTTTTATGCTGTGCTAAAACCGAAGTGATTGAAATACCCAGGAGTAGGATACACAGAAACATCGATTTTCTGGGGAGAGGATTAATTTTCATGGTAGTACTGATTGTTGAGCCTAAATATAGCATATCGGGATAAAACAATGGGGTAGGATTCTTCTTTTTTCGTGCTTTCTTGCAAAGGAAGTTCAGTTGGAGATGATCCATATGAGAAGGTATTGTATGTGTCAGTTTTGGATAAACGCTAGGAAGAAAACAAATAATTACCGTTTCATTGCGGAAAGGACAAGAAAGGCTTTAGAATGAAAAGCCCTAGTCTTAACAATGCTATTGAAATTTAAATTTCCTCCCCAATTCCACAATATTTGAAGTGAGTATAAGCATAAAATACTTTAGACCACTAATTTATATTGTTTCTAAAACTTTATGGTATTAAATTAAGGGTATGTAAAATTTTAAAATCTAGAAAACATGTCCATACGTTTAGGAAATAGCTGCAATAATTGTGAAAACTTGACAGCTACTATGATGTGCAAGGTACATCAGGTAAAAGTAAATAACGCCTACACCTGCGATAGCTTTGAAATGAAGGCCGCCTTAAAGAATGATCCCAACTGCACCACCTGTGCCCGATACGAAGGTCCAACTTGTGCCAATCCACAAAAAGCTGCGCCTGATATGTTGTGCTCCCATTGGGCGCCACAGAATGCAACGGCCTAATTGGCTAATTAAAACCGATCTCAAAAAACAGCTTTGAAAAAAGCTGTTTTTTTATTTTTATACTTCTTGAATTGCCAAAATATATGTTGGTGAAAATTTAATATTGAAATCAGATTAATCCAAGAAAACCAAGATCGCTCCGCGCAATGTTTTTTGGATTCCAAGGTTTCGGGCAGGACTGGATTCTTTCCTTCGTTTCACTTCGGAAAGGGCCTTGGGGGTGGCTTTACAAAGAAAACCATGACCGCTCCGCGCTCTGTTTTTTGGTTTTCAAGGTTTCGAAGAGGACTGGATTCTTTCCTTCGTTTCACTGCGGAAAGGGCCTTGGGGGTGGCTTTACAAAGAAAACCAAGATCGCTTCCGTTCTATTTTTTTCCTCAATACAGATTGAGGATCATTACTTAAAGTTTAGGGCAACTGGATTCTTTCCTTCGTTTCACTACGGAAAGGGCCATGGGGGTGGCTTTACAAGGAAAACCAAGATCGCTCCGCGCTCTGTTTTTTGGTTTTCAAGGTTTCGAGCAGGACTGGATTCTTTCCTACGTTTCACTGCGGAAAGGGCCTCGGGGGTGGCTTTACAAAGAAAA
>NZ_JBBCAS010000016.1:0-5677 GCF_037203765.1 Sediminicola sp. 1XM1-17
ACGCAGAATGCCGTGAAGACCTATGTGGACAATGAGATCACCGCTTCCAACCAGACCATCGTCAGTGGGGATGCGGGAAATATAATTAACATTGGAACTGATGGCGGTTCAATACTTACATCGCTAAACGATGCCGATGCGGACCCTGCCAATGAAATCCAAAACATTAATGAAGTCCTTACGGATGGTAACAACGCTGGAGGCATAGTGATCCAAAATATTGGAGCACCTATTGCTGGCACCGATGCTGCCAACAAGGATTATGTGGACAATGCAATAACAGCATCTAATCCGATTAAAGCTTATGGTTATATTACTTTTTCCCCAGTAGGCGGTGCAGCTGTAGGTGTTTCACTTGTAACAAGAATTGCAGCTGGACAATATCGATTAACTTTTTCAGCAGGTAATTCAAGAACTTCTACCATTTATCCTATACAACTAACGCATTTTGGGTCCGGAACTGAGAACGTGGATATTTTTGTGAGTAATCAGACAACAACAACTTTCGATATAAATATCACTCAATCCGGCGGTTATGTGGATAGAATTTTCTATTTTACTGTATTAGATTTTTAATCTATGAGAAACCTTTTTTTCATATCATTCCTTATTCTCAGCCTTGGACTCCAAGCCCAGACCGCCTTGTACAATAGCGGGAATATCCGGATCCATGAAGAGGGACAGATTGGTTTCCATACCAACCTCATCAATGATGCCTCTTTTGACCAAAATGTAGGTTTGGCTGGGTTTTATGGGAACAATGCAATCACAGTTTCCGGGGCCTTTATGCCCATTTTTTATGATATCGAATTTTTTAATGACAATGGGGTGTATCTCAACACATCCATGGCGCTGACCAATGATGCCAACTTTGTTGGTGGCGATGTAATCACACCACGCAATCTGCTGGATATTTACCTCAACTTCCTTCAAAATGGGGACTATTTCAGCGTTTCAGATATCACAAAGGTTGATGGCTATGCCGCGATTACCGACAAACAATTTTTTAGTTTTCCAGTGGGCAATGCCCAACAAATAAGACCTCTGATCCTGAATTCTGAAGCTGTCAACACCTTGTCAAAATGCGCCTATTTCTTTGAGGATCCCAATAACCCAACAACTTTTGCCACCAGTTTTAATACTTCCAGAAAAACAAGGGATGTTGATGTGGTCAGTACCACGGAATTTTGGCATTTAACAGGAAATGTCCCTTCCACCATAACCATCAGCTGGAACCAAAACAGCAATATCTCAAGACTTACGGATGCCGCATATAAGGTGGGAATTGCGGGATGGTCCAAAGTTGGTAACCAATGGGTTGATTTGGGCAGTGTTGCGCAAGGGGGCGATCTTACAGATGGCTTTGTGTCCTCTGAAGTATTTGTACCGGATGATTATGCTGCCATCACCTTGGCAAGCTTGGCCATTCCTACTGAGGTAGTATCGCTTGACAACTATTACCTTACTCCCAACAATGACGGACTCAACGATGCTTTGGTGATTCCTGAACTGGAACAATCGCCCAACAACCACGTACGGATATTCGATCGTTTTGGCCTAAAAGTATTTGATAAGGTAAATTACACGAATGAATTTAGAGGTTATTCCAACACAGGAAATGTCGTTGTTGGAGAGAAAAATGGACTACCCGCCGGAGTGTATTTTTACCTGGTCACTTTGGATGATTTAGGAACTGAATATCAGGGTTTTTTATACCTGCGTCGGTAATTTCCCACGAGCCCCTTAGTCGTTGAACGGCCCATTTCTTGGCTGAATTTTTCCCGTTACCATTTTCACCACAAATACCTATAGGTACACAACATTTAGTTACTTATGAGAAGTCCTTGGCCTAATTTTATGTGCAATAACCACGCATGCCCAAATTTTAGTACTAAATGGACTTTAAAAAAATACTTTTCCTATTTTTCATCCTAGGATCTTGTTATACTTCCGCCCAGGTAAAAATTGGAGCAAATCCAAATAATATTGATGCCGCTTCCATTTTGGAAATGGAAAGTACCACCAAGGCATTTGTACTCACCAGAGTTTCTACCCCTCAAATGCAGGCAATTGTTCCGCTAAAGGGAGCTTTGGTATTCAATACGGATACCGAGTGTATTTATTACTATGACGGAAAAAAATGGAACAATCTATGTTCATCTTCAGGAAAATCAGAAGCCGTTGGCATTGTTTCCACAGTAGACAATCAAAACGGCACATTTACGTTCAATTATTCTGACGGCACCAAATTTACCACATCCAATTTAACAGGTCCAAAAGGAGAGCAGGGTCCAGCAGGCGCCAATGGTGATAAGGGACCACAAGGTGATAAAGGAGAAACCGGTGACAAAGGTCCTCAAGGAGACCAGGGTATCCAAGGTCCAGACGGAAACAAAGGAGCCACTGGTGACAAGGGACCTCAGGGAGACCAAGGCATCCAAGGTGAGAAAGGATTAACCGGAGACAAAGGTGAAACAGGCGATAAAGGAGAAACCGGGGACAAGGGACTACAGGGAAAACAGGGCATCCAAGGTCCAGAAGGAGATAAAGGAGCTACTGGCGACAAGGGATTACAGGGAGACCAAGGGATCCAAGGTGTTCAGGGTGACCAAGGACCTGAAGGAAATAAAGGAGCTACTGGCGACCAAGGTCCACAGGGAGATCAAGGTGTTCAGGGTGAGAAAGGTTTGACTGGAGATAAAGGAGAAACCGGGGACAAGGGACTACAGGGAGACCAGGGAATCCAAGGTGACAAAGGTCTAACTGGAGATAAAGGTCCACAGGGAGACCAGGGTATCCAAGGTGAGAAAGGATTAACCGGAGACAAAGGTGAAACCGGCGATAAAGGAGAAACCGGAGACCAAGGAGCCACTGGCGATAAAGGACCGCAAGGAGATCAAGGAATCCAAGGTGTTCAGGGTGACAAAGGTCTAAATGGAGATAAAGGAGAAACTGGCGACAAAGGTCCTCAAGGAGACAAAGGAGCTACTGGCGACAAGGGTCCACAGGGAGATCAGGGCATCCAAGGTGACAAAGGTCTGGCCGGAGATAAAGGTGCTACTGGTGACCAAGGACCTGAAGGAAATAAAGGAGCCACTGGTGACCAAGGACCACAGGGAGATCAAGGAATCCAAGGTGAGAAAGGATTAACCGGAGACAAAGGAGAAGTCGGAGATAAAGGAGAAACCGGGGACAAAGGTCCTCAGGGAGACCAGGGAATCCAAGGTGACAAAGGTCTAACTGGAGATAAAGGTCCACAGGGAGACCAGGGCATCCAAGGTCCAGAAGGAGATAAAGGCGCTACTGGAGACAAAGGTCCTCAAGGAGACCAAGGAATCCAAGGGGAGAAAGGATTAACCGGAGACAAAGGTGAAACCGGCGATAAAGGACCACAAGGAGATCAAGGAATCCCAGGTGAGAAAGGAGCTACTGGTGACCAAGGACCTCAGGGAGATCAAGGTGTTCAGGGTGAGAAAGGTTTGACTGGAGATAAAGGAGAAACCGGGGACAAGGGACTACAGGGAGATCAGGGCATCCAAGGTGAGCAAGGATTACCCGGAGACAAGGGACTACAGGGAGACCAAGGACCGCAAGGAGACCAGGGTATCCAAGGACCAGAAGGAAACAAAGGAGCTACAGGGGACCAAGGACCACAAGGAGATCAAGGAATCCAAGGTGAGAAAGGAGCCACTGGCGATAAAGGTGAAACCGGAGACAAAGGTGAAACCGGGGACAAAGGAGCCACTGGAGATAAAGGTCCTCAAGGAAATCAAGGGATTCAAGGTCCAGAAGGAAACAAAGGAGCCACTGGGGATCAAGGTGTTCAGGGCGACAAAGGTTTGGCCGGAGATAAAGGTCCTCAGGGAGACCAGGGAATCCAAGGTGAGCAAGGATTACCCGGAGACAAGGGACTACAGGGAGACCAAGGAATCCAAGGTGACAAAGGATTAACTGGAGATAAAGGTGAAACCGGGGACAAAGGAGCCACTGGCGACAAAGGACCGCAAGGAGATCAAGGTGTTCAGGGTGACAAAGGATTAACCGGAGACAAAGGAGAAGTCGGAGATAAAGGTCTAACTGGAGATATAGGTCCACAGGGAGACCAAGGTATCCAAGGTGACAAAGGTGAAACCGGAGATAAAGGTGAAACTGGAGACAAGGGACCTCAGGGAGATCAAGGCGTTCAGGGTGACAAAGGTCTAACTGGAGATAAAGGCCCACAGGGAGAACAGGGCATCCAAGGACCCGAAGGAAACAAAGGAGCAACTGGAGATAAAGGTGAAACTGGTGACCAAGGACCACAAGGAGATCAAGGAATCCAAGGTGAGAAAGGATTAACCGGAGACAAAGGTCCACAGGGAGACCAAGGAATCCAAGGTGACAAAGGTCTGGCCGGAGACAAAGGTGCTACTGGAGACAAAGGATTAACTGGGGACAAAGGTGAAACCGGAGATAAAGGTCCTCAAGGAGACCAAGGTATTCAGGGTGTTCAGGGCGATAAAGGAGAGTCCGGTGATAAAGGTTTAACCGGTGATAAAGGTGAATCTGGAGACAAAGGTCCTCAGGGAGATCAGGGTATCCAAGGTCCAGACGGAAACAAAGGAGCCACTGGCGACAAAGGATTACAAGGAGACAAAGGAGCTACTGGAGATAAAGGTCCACAGGGAGACCAGGGAATCCAAGGTGACAAAGGTCTAACTGGAGATAAAGGTCCACAGGGAGACCAGGGCATCCAAGGTCCAGAAGGAGATAAAGGCGCTACTGGAGACAAAGGTCCACAGGGAGAGCAAGGAATTCAAGGTGAGAAAGGATTAACCGGAGACAAAGGTGAAACCGGCGATAAAGGAGAAACCGGAGACCAAGGAGCCACAGGCGATAAAGGACCGCAAGGAGATCAAGGAATCCAAGGTGAGAAAGGAGCTACTGGTGACCAAGGATCTCAGGGAGATCAAGGTGTTCAGGGTAAGAAAGGTTTGACTGGAGATAAAGGAGAAACCGGGGACAAGGGACTACAGGGAGACCAGGGAATCCAAGGTGACAAAGGTCTAACTGGAGATAAAGGTCCACAGGGAGATCAGGGCATCCAAGGTCCTGAAGGAAATAAAGGAGCAACTGGAGACAAAGGTCCACAGGGAGAGCAAGGAATTCAAGGTGACAAAGGTCTAACTGGAGATATAGGTCCACAGGGAGACCAAGGGATCCAAGGTGTTCAGGGTGACAAAGGTTTGCCCGGAGATAAAGGAGACACTGGAGATAAAGGTCCTCAGGGAGATCAGGGCATCCAAGGTCCTGAAGGAAACAAAGGAGCAACTGGCGACAAAGGTCCTCAAGGAGATCAAGGCATTCAGGGTGACAAAGGTCTAACTGGAGATATAGGTCCACAGGGAGACCAAGGGATCCAAGGTGTTCAGGGCGATAAAGGAGAGACCGGTGATAAAGGTTTAACCGGAGACAAAGGAGAAGTTGGGGATAAAGGTCCACAGGGAGACCAGGGCATCCAAGGTCCTCAAGGAGACCAGGGTATCCAAGGTGACAAAGGTCTTACTGGAGATCAAGGAGAAGTTGGAGACAAAGGTCCGCAGGGAGACCAAGGTATTCAGGGTGTTCAGGGCGATAAAGGAGAGACCGGTGATAAAGGTTTAACCGGAGACAAAGGAGAAGTTGGGGATAAAGGTCC
>NZ_JBBCAS010000017.1:0-5404 GCF_037203765.1 Sediminicola sp. 1XM1-17
CGGTCGAGAGGCCGTGTTCATTGAAGGTTCTGGAGCGGCGAAAAAAAATAAAAAAAACTTTTTCATTTTTTATTTGCGGGGAACAAAAAGGGTTGTATATTTGCACCCGCTTTGGGAGACAGAGCGACAGAATAAAGCAAGAATAGACAAGTTCTTTAACATATTGGAAAGACAGCGTAGGATGTCACAGTTATAGCGATTGTGATGTCCGAATTAAAATTTTGAGAATGGGCCGGAAGATCGGATTTTCTTGGTCGTTGGAAATTATTTAAAATACAACGATGAAGAGTTTGATCCTGGCTCAGGATGAACGCTAGCGGCAGGCCTAACACATGCAAGTCGAGGGGTAACAGGGAGCTTGCTCCGCTGACGACCGGCGCACGGGTGCGCAACGCGTATACAATCTGCCTTATGCTGAGGGATAGCCCAGAGAAATTTGGATTAACACCTCATGGTATCGAGAGACGGCATCGTTTTTCGATTAAAGGTCACGGCATAAGATGAGTATGCGTCCCATTAGCTAGTTGGTGTGGTAACGGCACACCAAGGCTACGATGGGTAGGGGTCCTGAGAGGGAGATCCCCCACACTGGTACTGAGACACGGACCAGACTCCTACGGGAGGCAGCAGTGAGGAATATTGGACAATGGGCGGAAGCCTGATCCAGCCATGCCGCGTGCAGGAAGACGGTCCTATGGATTGTAAACTGCTTTTATACGGGAAGAATAAGGGCTACGTGTAGCCCGGTGACGGTACCGTAAGAATAAGGATCGGCTAACTCCGTGCCAGCAGCCGCGGTAATACGGAGGATCCAAGCGTTATCCGGAATCATTGGGTTTAAAGGGTCCGTAGGCGGACTATTAAGTCAGGGGTGAAAGTCTGCAGCTCAACTGTAGAATTGCCTTTGATACTGGTAGTCTTGAGTTATGGTGAAGTGGCTAGAATATGTAGTGTAGCGGTGAAATGCATAGATATTACATAGAATACCGATTGCGAAGGCAGGTCACTAACCATATACTGACGCTGATGGACGAAAGCGTGGGGAGCGAACAGGATTAGATACCCTGGTAGTCCACGCCGTAAACGATGGATACTAGCTGTCCGGGCGCAAGCCTGGGCGGCCAAGCGAAAGTGATAAGTATCCCACCTGGGGAGTACGTTCGCAAGAATGAAACTCAAAGGAATTGACGGGGGCCCGCACAAGCGGTGGAGCATGTGGTTTAATTCGATGATACGCGAGGAACCTTACCAGGGCTTAAATGTGGTCTGACAGCTTTAGAGATAGAGCCTTCTTCGGACAGATCACAAGGTGCTGCATGGTTGTCGTCAGCTCGTGCCGTGAGGTGTCAGGTTAAGTCCTATAACGAGCGCAACCCCTGTGGTTAGTTGCCAGCGAGTAATGTCGGGAACTCTAGCCAGACTGCCGGTGCAAACCGTGAGGAAGGTGGGGATGACGTCAAATCATCACGGCCCTTACGTCCTGGGCCACACACGTGCTACAATGGCCGGTACAGAGAGCAGCCACCTGGTGACAGGGAGCGAATCTATAAAACCGGTCACAGTTCGGATCGGAGTCTGCAACTCGACTCCGTGAAGCTGGAATCGCTAGTAATCGGATATCAGCCATGATCCGGTGAATACGTTCCCGGGCCTTGTACACACCGCCCGTCAAGCCATGGAAGCCGGGAGTGCCTGAAGTCCGTCACCGCAAGGAGCGGCCTAGGGCAAAATCGGTAACTAGGGCTAAGTCGTAACAAGGTAGCCGTACCGGAAGGTGCGGCTGGAACACCTCCTTTCTAGAGAAAGACGACCAAGGAGTAAGGTCCTATTGGAAGACCCGTTCTCAAAATTGCTGTTTTACCATTAAAGAACAATAAACTATAATGAGTCTCATAGCTCAGCTGGTTAGAGCGCTACACTGATAATGTAGAGGTCGGCAGTTCGAGTCTGCCTGAGACTACAACAGGCCCCCCGGCAGGGGACAAGCTTGAAAAAAGTTCATTGATTGACAGATTGAAGGAAATTCTAGGAGCAGAGGGTTCTACTCATTAAAGATTCAGGGTTCAGTATCCGGAATTTCGAAATGGGGGATTAGCTCAGCTGGCTAGAGCGCCTGCCTTGCACGCAGGAGGTCATCGGTTCGACTCCGATATTCTCCACAACGGCACAAGACGGTATTAGGGATGTTATCAAATTCATCACTTAGTATCCTCGCCGAAACGTTCATTGACATATTGGGACAAAGTGCGTACAATTATACCACCAGGGATGATTGTACGTCATGGAAATTAATACGAATTAAATTACGAGGGCGCATGCCTAGCCGCAAGGCGAAGCAGGTGCGACAAGTTAAATAAGGGCGTATGGGGGATGCCTAGGCTCTCAGAGGCGAAGAAGGACGCGATAAGCTGCGAAAAGCTGCGGGGATCGGCACACACGATATGATCCGCAGGTATCCGAATGGGGCAACCCACTAGTTTGAAGGACTAGTACATCGCAAGATGGGCAAACCCGGGGAACTGAAACATCTAAGTACCCGGAGGAGGAGAAAACAATAGTGATTCCGTTAGTAGTGGCGAGCGAAAGCGGATTAGCCCAAACCGATGTTGTTTCGGCAATATCGGGGTTGTAGGACCACGACATTTGGTGCGTAATGAACTGGAACAAGTTGGAAAGCTTGGCCGTAGAGGGTGATAGCCCCTTACAGGTAAAGATCGTTACCGATAGTGGTATCCTGAGTAGCGCGGGGCACGTGAAACCTTGCGTGAATCTGGCGGGACCATCCGCCAAGGCTAAATACTCCTGAGAGACCGATAGTGAACCAGTACCGTGAGGGAAAGGTGAAAAGAACCGTGAATAACGGAGTGAAACAGATCCTGAAACCATACGCCTACAAGCGGTCGGAGCACGTTTACGTGTGACGGCGTGCCTTTTGCATAATGAGCCTACGAGTTACCGTTGCTAGCAAGGTTAAGGACTTCAGGTCCGGAGCCGTAGCGAAAGCGAGTCTGAATAGGGCGCTTTAGTTAGCAGTGGTAGACGCGAAACCGTGTGATCTACCCATGGGCAGGTTGAAGCTGTGGTAACACACAGTGGAGGACCGAACCCGTTGACGTTGAAAAGTCTTGGGATGACCTGTGGGTAGGGGTGAAAGGCCAATCAAACTCGGAAATAGCTCGTACTCCCCGAAATGCATTTAGGTGCAGCGTTGACATATAGTTTTATAGAGGTAGAGCTACTGATTGGATGCGGGGGCTTCACCGCCTACCAATTCCTGACAAACTCCGAATGCTATAAAATGATGGTCAGCAGTGAGGGCATGGGTGCTAAGGTCCATGTCCGAGAGGGAAAGAACCCAGATCACCAGCTAAGGTCCCCAAGTATATACTAAGTTGATAAAACGCGGTGAGATTGCATTGACAGCCAGGATGTTGGCTTGGAAGCAGCCATTCATTTAAAGAGTGCGTAACAGCTCACTGGTCGAGCGATCTTGCATGGATAATAATCGGGCATAAGTATATCACCGAAGCTGTGACATCGAAAGATGGGTAGGGGAGCATTCCATTTGCGCCGAAGGTGTGCTGTAAGGCATGCTGGAGCGGATGGAAACGAAAATGTAGGCATAAGTAACGATAATGCGGGCGAGAAACCCGCACGCCGAAAGACCAAGGTTTCCCCAGCTATGCTAATCAGCTGGGGGTCAGTCGGGACCTAACACGAACCCGAAGGGGGTAGTGGATGGACAACCAGTTAATATTCTGGTACCTGCTCACGTTAAAAGTGACGGGGATGTGGCGTTGGTGCGTACTGACGGAATAGTACGTTGAAGGGAGTGGTGACACCCCGATAGTACACCGAGGCCTCGGCCAAGGTGATAATCCAGCATAACATCCTCCGAGAAAACCAAGTGAAGCAGCCCGTACCGTAAACCGACACAGGTGGTTGGGATGAGTATTCTAAGGCGCTCGAGAGATTCATGGTTAAGGAACTAGGCAAAATAGACCCGTAACTTCGGGAGAAGGGTCGCCCCCTGTATGGGGGGCCGCAGTGAAGAGGTCCAGGCGACTGTTTATCAAAAACACAGGGCTCTGCAAAATCGAAAGATGAAGTATAGGGCCTGACACCTGCCCGGTGCCGGAAGGTTAAGAGGAGATGTCATCTTCGGAGAAGCATTGAATTGAAGCCCCGGTAAACGGCGGCCGTAACTATAACGGTCCTAAGGTAGCGAAATTCCTTGTCGGGTAAGTTCCGACCTGCACGAATGGTGCAACGATCTGGACACTGTCTCAACCATGAGCTCGGTGAAATTGTAGTATCGGTGAAGATGCCGATTACCCGCAGTGGGACGAAAAGACCCCGTGCACCTTTACTATAGCTTCGTATTGACCCTGGGTAAGTAATGTGTAGGATAGCTGGGAGGCTGTGAAGCGGCGTCGCCAGGCGTTGTGGAGCCATTGTTGAAATACCAGCCTTTGCTTATTCGGGGCCTAACTCCCTATTGGGAGGACAGTGCGTGGTGGGTAGTTTGACTGGGGTGGTCGCCTCCAAAAGAGTAACGGAGGCTTCTAAAGGTACCCTCAATACGGTTGGCAATCGTGTGTAGAGTGCAATGGCACAAGGGTGCTTGACTGAGAGGCATACAGGCCGAACAGGTTGGAAACAAGAGCATAGTGATCCGGTGGTTCCGCATGGAAGGGCCATCGCTCAAAGGATAAAAGGTACGCCGGGGATAACAGGCTGATCTCCCCCAAGAGCTCATATCGACGGGGGGGTTTGGCACCTCGATGTCGGCTCGTCACATCCTGGGGCTGGAGAAGGTCCCAAGGGTTGGGCTGTTCGCCCATTAAAGTGGCACGCGAGCTGGGTTCAGAACGTCGTGAGACAGTTCGGTCTCTATCTACTGCGGGCGTTAGAAATTTGAGTGGATCTGACTCTAGTACGAGAGGACCGAGTTGGACCAACCTCTGGTGCACCAGTTGTTCCGCCAGGAGCATTGCTGGGTAGCTAAGTTGGGATGGGATAAGCGCTGAAAGCATATAAGCGCGAAACCCGCCACAAGATGGGATTTCTTTAAAGGGCCGTGGGAGATGACCACGTTGATAGGCCATAGGTGTAAGGGCAGCAATGTCGTAGCCGAGTGGTACTAATTGCCCGTAGACTTGCGCAACCGCGCCCCGTGAATTGTATTACCGTGGCGTCCTTTTTTAAGGACGCACCCTGTCCCTTTATGTTAACGATATTCGTTGCGCCAACGCGCAACAGTGCACATCAGGAGCGTGCACTCAAAACTTAAGGTGGCTCTGGCGATGGGGCCCACCCCTTTCCATTCCGAACAGGGAAGTTAAGCCCATCAGCGCCGATGGTACTGCTATACCAAGTGGGAGAGTAGGTCGCCGCCTTTTTT
>NZ_JBBCAS010000018.1:0-4218 GCF_037203765.1 Sediminicola sp. 1XM1-17
ACTCGGAATTGCTAACGCAGGCGCCAAACCAAAAATAAAGGTATATTTAGCCCGTAACTGACGGTTATACGAGACCGTTGTACACCATTTTAAAAACAAAAAATATGAAATCACTTTCGATATTTTTTTTACTTATTACAATAGGAATTAACGTCAGCGCTCAAAATCTTGACGCTAAAATTTATAAAGCAAACTCTGATAATCCGATAGTAATCATAAATGGTGAAATTATGGCTAGTTTCGACATGTTAAAAAAACTACCAACTGATCATATTTCTGAAATGAACATTCTGAAAAATCAAGAAATAAGTGCGACCAATTTGTTTCCTATAGATAAACAGGCTAATGGAATTATTGAAGTCAAAATTGATTCTCAGTTTGACATAAAGACGCAAAATGAATTAAATATTTTTTTTGGTTTGAACCCATCGAATAATATTTATTTGAATGGTTATTTAATTGAAGATAAGGATAGGTCTATTTCAAGAGAAAGCATAAAGAAAATTGAACTTATGCAAGCTGACCACATAAGCTTAAAGGCTCCTGCTTTGAATATTACGATCTAATTAATCGTTATAATTATGAATAAAAAAAACGGTGTACAACAAGGGCTATAATTCATTGTGGCATCATGCAAAAAACTAAAATGGAAACCACCAAACGGCCTGATTTCATAGGTGGGAAAGTCTACGACGTTCCCCACAACGAAATCATAGCCTAAACGTTGGCAGTAATATAACCTCTATGATAACATTCGGAGAAACTTGGCAAAAAGAGCTTTTGAAAATTTCAAAGCGGACTCAAAAAAACATTCATCCTGAAAAGGATTGGTCTCCTAAGAATTATACCTCTTTTGAAAAGGATATAATGTTAGCTTTTTATATTATTCGAAAATTGATAGACGGAAAAAAACTTACAAATAGGATTATATCCACGAACATAAAAGGCAAAAAATATGCTAATTCTGGGATTCCTGTCAACCTTTTAAACAATCATCGGATTCAGGAACTTTATGATTATAAAGAACCAAAAAAAGAAAAGTTTGAATTAAAATTTTTAATCAATCAATTTGTGCATAGTTATATTTTCTATCCAGTTTTATCATATGTTGACGAAGGAAATCTAAAATTTACAGATTTGACGGAACATAATGTTACGGATGAAGAATTGGAGGTTTTATATGAAAATTCGCGAAGGGAACTAGAATGCATTCTTTTTACTTCTGACGATAAAAAAAACGAATTTATATACGAAATAGGTATTAAGGAATTAATTAAGTTATTTGAATCTGTTGGGAATTGTAGGGTAAACACAAAGTCATATACATATAATTCAAAAAAAATGGATTATGATGTAAAACAAGAATATGAAGAAAATTTGGATTTCCCCTTTTAATAAATACTACTGCCAACAATACCTATAAGTAATGCGGAATTTGGTGTTTAATTTAAAGTAAGCGTATATTTACTATGTCCGCAAAATCTTTTCGATTTTGCTCTGGCGAAAAAATATAAATCAAAACAAAAAGCTTTTGCTACGTACGAAGACGGAAACAAAAAGGTTTCCTTGCCTCCGCACTACTCATAGCTGAAGCGTTGTGCTTCATTATGACCAACCAATAACCAATGATAAAATTCTTTAGAAAAATTAGACAAAACTTGCTTTCGGAAGGAAAAACTGGAAAATATTTGAAGTATGCCATTGGTGAAATCATACTAGTGGTAATCGGAATTTTAATTGCTCTGCAACTTAACAATCTGAATGAGAATAAAAAAAATGACGTGTTTGAAAAGGAAATACTTTCTCAAATTCAAGAAAATTTAAAAAGCGATAAGTTAGTATTAAAACAAATCGAATTAAATTTTATGAAGGCTATTGCGTCTTCAAATAAGATATTAAATGCTCAAGAATCTCAAAAGACTAAAGATAGTATTAAAATTTGGCTTGGAGCAATAATACAATTCGACAGATTTCAACCACTTACTAATGCTTATGAGGTATTGAAATCAAATGGTTTGGATAGAATTTCAAATAAACAATTACGGTTCTTGTTAGGGAAATATTATGACGACGAGTCCTTGAGAATTATAAAATCAACAAACGATATAGAAATAGCTTTTAATGACCATTGGACACCTATTTTGTTTCAAGAAACCGTAGAATTTGAATTTAAAAAATCCGTTGAACTAAAAGATTATAGTGTTCTACTGAAATCTTCAAAAGAACGGAATATTTTAAAATTAAGTCGTGACAATTATTCCTTTGGAATTAATAAGATAAAGAGCGGAATAAATACGATTGAGGAAATTCAGAATTTAATAGGGAAATAAAATGACGAAAGCACAACATTACCTATAAGTAATGCGGAGTATGGTGTTTAATTTAAAGTAAGCGTATATTTACTATGTCCGCAAAATCTTTTGTCCCGAAGCGTCGGGATTGCTCTGGCGAAAAAATATAAATCAAAACAAAAAGCCTTTGCTACGCGCGAAGACGGAAACAAAAAGGTTTCCTTGCCTCCGCACTACTCATAGCTGAGGCGTTAGCAAACATTTCACAAGACAAATAATATGGACATAAAAGAAGTTGAACTAATTGTATTCTCCATAAAACTAAATGATGATTCTCTCCTGTATATGAAATTTTATAAAACAGGAACAATTATAAGACAAGGTGTGGGAGGAGCCCCACCTGTACATTCTTCTGGAATTGGATTTAATAATGACAAAAAATATTTCGATA
This sequence comes from Sediminicola sp. 1XM1-17, assembly GCF_037203765.1. Classification (NCBI taxonomy): domain Bacteria; kingdom Pseudomonadati; phylum Bacteroidota; class Flavobacteriia; order Flavobacteriales; family Flavobacteriaceae; genus Sediminicola; species Sediminicola sp. 1XM1-17. The sequence continues at coordinate 2,743 of NZ_JBBCAS010000018.1, forward strand.
CCCTTATTTCCTTAATACCAGGTAATCTTCTTAATCAGCCTTTGGGACATGAGGAAAAAATTATAAACGATAAAGTTGAATATGTAATTGCTTTCTATGGAGTCTCGGATAATGATTTTACAGAAGAACAAGCAAATTGGACTAAATCTACTGGGGTGCGATTTTGTTTGGACTCAAAGAGTGTCACTAGAAACGAGGTCTTAAGTTTTGTGGACGGATTTACGATGAAAGCTGTAGAACTAACAAATGAATGGTATTTTGACATTATTATGAAGGGACACTTCGATATGCAAAGCTCACTCCTAACTAAAAATGATGTCATTACTTTACCTAAATCAGAGAAAGAGAAAAAAGCTGATTACCAAAATTATATTGAGCAAACTGTTTCTAACAATAATGGTAATTGGAATATCCAATCATACTTTGAAGGCAAAAATTACTTAGGTAGTGATCAAAAAGATTATACTCCACGAATTGACACAAGTACCGGAAATTTTAGAATACTATTTTTTCTTACTGAATTAAGCGGTCTTCAGATGCATTTCCCAAAAGAGAAAAAATCAAAAGCAAAAACAACATCGCAAAAACCGATTGAAAACCAAAAAGTCCAGACCAATGCTCAATCAGAAGTCCAAATAAATAAGAAATGGTGGGAAATTTGGAAATAAAAACGTTTGCTAACAATGGCTATAATTCATTGTGGCAGTATGCAAAAAATAAAAATATTAACCATCAAACGGCCTGATTTCATAAGTGGAAAAGTCCACGACGTTTCCCACAACGAAATCATAGCCTAGGCGTTACCTAAAATTACTTATAAAAATTCAAATGGTGAATACACAATTGTTTAGATTTTTTGGGGGAATTGTCTACTGGATATTAAATGGGTTTAAAGGAAAGTTTGCTGATATGAAAGACAAAAAAAATTCCCCAATCGTTGGCGCATTGTTTGTATTAATATCGATTATTTTTCTGGTTCAATGGACTTGAAATTGACAGATTTTTAAAATATAAATTAATAGTGAACAATTAAGAATAAATATTAGCGAGGAATAGAAATAAAGATGTAAAACTTCGAATTTCTTAAATGAAAAGAGCTGAAAACATATCACAATGACTCGGACAGAAATACCACTCAAGCGGGTCGTAACTTTAGGTAACAATACCTATAAGTAATGCGTGGTTTGGTATTTAATTTAAAGTAAGCGTATATTTACTATGTCCGCAAAATCTTTTCTCCCGAAGCGTCGGGATTGCTCTGGCGAAAAAATATAAATCAAAACAAAAAGCTTTTGCTACGTGCGAAGACGGAAACAAAAAGGTTTCCTTGCCTCCGCACTACTCATAGCTGAAGCGTTACCACACATATTGACCCGTCCTGAAATATGTATACAAAAATTCAATTGTATATGTATAAAAATGATGGATATGTGAGACGTTACAGCGAAAGCTTTAAACTCAAAGTATTGGCAGAAC
>NZ_JBBCAS010000019.1:0-1553 GCF_037203765.1 Sediminicola sp. 1XM1-17
GTAGAAGTCAGCGTCTGGATTTCGTTCGTTGGATCAGCATCCGCATCATCGGCATTGATGGTCACGGAACCACCATCTACCAAGGAGATGATCTTTCCGGTAGCATCAATCGAAAGGTCCTGGGTATCCGTGTTTACTCCGGATATATCTATTGTCTGGTTTCCTCCTCCATCGGTCACCGTTAGATTGGAACCGACCAGGCTGATACCTGTGTTATATTCGTTCGTTGGATCAGCATCCGCATCATTTACATTTATGGCTATGTTATTCCCACCTGAGATGGAAATATCTCCAGCAGCACCGGAGGTTGACAATGTTTGGTTGTCTGTACTTCCCGCTGCCAGCTCATCAATAGCTGCCTGAACATTGGTGGCCGTTAATCCTGAAGGCACATTGTTATATGGATTTGAAACAGCCCTAGTATCTAGGATAACATCCGTACCGTCATTATTGGTAAAGGTGTAGGTACCATCGGAATTATCCGTGATATTAGCCTTATTTACTTTTTGGGTAATCCCATTTTCATTGACATAGGTTATGGTCCCATCTCCAGTATCCGAGAGATTGGTAATTGTTTCCGAAATGGTTACCGAAGCAACATTCAAGTACAATTTCCCATCTGCACCAAAGGCAATGTCGTTATTTGCATCTGTACTGATCATTCCTGTGGAAAGGGTTCCTCCTCCATCTGTAATTTCAAGACTACCGGCATTCATACCCAATGCGGTATTGAATTCGTTTGTTGAGTCTTTATCTCCATCTACATAATCCACTGTATAATTTCCATTCCCGTCATCGGTAACAGTGATATCATTGGAACCTACAACAGTCTCGCTCAAAGCAGAAAGGTCTGCAGAAAAACTGGTAGTTCCTTCATCTACGGTAATGGTGTTGGTTCCAGAGTTAAAGCTAACTCCAGTAATATCATCATCGGCTACACTATCCACATAGTTTTTGGTAGCTGCGTCCTGAGGGTTCACAGGGTCCAACAAATTGGTTATCCCTTGGGCACCTGCATCATTCCCTGTAGCCAAAACTTGATTTAGGTTTTGGATCTCATTGGCTGGATCGGCATCAGCATCATCCGCATTGATCGTTACAGACCCTCCATCTACAAGGGAAATAATTTTTCCGGTAACATCAATAGACAAATCCTGGGTATCCGTATTGTCCAAATATGGGGTAAGATCTACTGTACCGCCATCTTCCAAGGTCAATGTATTCCCGGCCAAACTAAGCGCCTGGTCATCCGTACCACTATTGTTCAAAGACGATAGATCCACGGTCTGCGTATTCCCATCCTCCAAGGTAATGGTCAATATGTTGGCCGCATCCATACTGAATGCAGTGATGGTCTGGTCGTCTGTATTGTCCAAGTATGGAGTCAGGTCTACCGTACCTCCATCTTCCAAGGTAAGGGTATTGCCCACCAAGCTCAAGGCCTGGTCATCCGTGGAGATATATCCCGAAAGATCGACAGTGGTATCAGCACCTGTTCCATTGCCAAGGGTCAATATGTTCCCGGCAAAACTGATCTGCTGATTGTCTATATT